>RFHU01000015.1 GCA_003695705.1 Planctomycetota bacterium | reverse complement strand
GCAGGGGAGTTGGACTGGGATCTTTGGTGCGTGGACGGCACGTCGATTCGTGCGGCTCGCTGCGCGAGCGGCGGTCGCAACGCCGGGCCAGGCTCACGAATCGAAGAGTTTCGAGGACAGCGTGAACGCGGTTCGGATTCCGCCGGTGATTCCACAGCGCAGCGACCAGGTAGGGCGCATTGGCGGCCACCGGGGCTTTGACAAGGGGAAGGACCCGCGCAGGAAGGTTGTCGAGCGTTGCGTGACGTGGCTTAAGGAATGCAGGCGGGTGGCCACCCGATTCGAACAGCTCGCGGTGAACTACCCGGCGACGATCGACCTCGTGATCGTTCCGCGCCTGCGTCGAGTCGCCGTGTCGTAGAGAGCATTGCCTTCCCTTCGAGGGTGTCCTCGGCGGTTGAAGTCCGGTATGTGTCGATCCGCTATGCGACGGGCGATGGCCCCCCTTGAGGCGGACCCTAGGTGCCCGCGGCTCGGAGCGGACGGGTCAGCGGAGGCCTGCAGTCCTTCGAACCTCGCGGATGGCGGCGAGGAGTTCGTCGCTGCCGAAGGGCTTGAGGAGGAGGGGGGCTCCGCCGAGGTCCTCCGCGGAGACCCCCCGGGCGTCCGGCGGATAGCCCGAGATGAAGAGCACGGGCAGGCCCGGCTGGCGGCGGAGCAGCTCCCGTGCCAGCGCAGGGCCCGAGTCGCCGGGGAGGACGACATCCGCGAGCAGGAGTCCGAGGGGGCGCTCGCAGCTCTCCAGCAGCGCCTGCGCGCGCTCGGCGCAATCGGCGACGAGCACCTCGTAGCCTTCGCGGCGGAGGAGTTCGGCCAGGTAGCTGCGAACCAGGGCCTGGTCTTCCACGATCAAGGCCAGCGGCGGACTCGCCGGGGCGCGCGGGGGAGGGGCGGTCTGGGGACCCGCGAGGTCCGAATCCACGGCTTCCGTTCCGTCGTCGAGGAGCTCCGCCGCCTCCCGCCCGTGGCTGCGAAGCTCCCGCGCCAGCTCCTCGACCCGCTCTCCGACGCCCTGAAGGCGGTGCACGAGCCCTCGCAGGGGATGCTCCGCGTCGACCTCGGAGAGGAGCCCTTGGAGCTGCTCGCCGAGGACCATCAGGAGCTCGTTGAGGTCGTTGAGGAGGGCGCTGGTGAGGGACTGCAGCGCTGCCAACCGGCGCAGCGAGAGCAGGAGCTCCCGGGGATCCGCGAGGCCCTCGTCCGAGGGCCCCGCGGCGCTCGCTTGGGCGGGGGGATCGTCGCTCACGACCGGTCGGTCGCTCCCCGGCCGTAGAGCCCCGCCAGGTAGTGGGCCGTCCCCTCGAACATCGCGAGGGCGGCGTTGGCCAGGAAGAAAGCAGCGCTGCGGGCCGCGGGGTCTTCGAGGCGATCGAGCATCACCGCCGCGGCGGAGCTGTGCTCGACTTCGACCTCGGCGCGATGCGCGCGGAAGAAGCGAAGCGAGCGCTCCACGCCGGGAATGCCGCTGCGCGCCTTCATTTCCTCGTAGATGACGTCGCTCTGCAGCGCGGCGAGGGTCTCCAGAGCCAGGGCGACGCCGAGGGCAGCCAGTGGTTGGCGGCGCAACCAGTAGTCCAGCATCGCCGCGTAGGCGCCGATGGCCGGGGCGGTCGGAGTGCGCTCCACGCGCCCGAGGGCCTCGGTGCGCCCCACCTTCCAGAGGGCCGCGAGGTCGACCAGGAGCAGCTCGTCGTGGCCTTTCTCCTCTTCGTGCTCGTAGCTCGCGTAGGCGTGGAGGTCGCGGTAGAGCGGGTCCTCGTGCCCTCGGGTGGCGGCGGCGAGTCCGGCGGTAATTTCGCTGGTCAAGCGCACGTACTTGTACTGCTGGGTGAGCCAGGCGGCGTATTCGTCCGCAGAGAGACGGCCCTGCAGGAGGCGGCCGTAGAAGGGGCAGGCGCGCAAGCGCGCGTCGAGGTCGCGGGCGCGGCGGCGGAGTTCGTCGGAAAGGGGAGGTGCGAGGAGGGCGGTCATGAGCTTCGTCTCCGAGGGGAACGGGCCTTTGCGGTGAGCTGTACGTGGGCCAGCGGCTCGGGCCAGCGCAGCTCGAGGTGGGCGGCGAGGCCGAGCAAGGCAGCGCGGCCGAGTTCGGCCGAGGCGCACGTCCAACGTGGGTCGAGGGTCCCGGCGCGCAGCCCGGCGCAGAGGGCTGCGGCGCAGCGCAGGGCTTCCTCGCGCAGACGGCGAAGGAAGCCCGTGCGCCCGGGGTAGGGGGTCTCCAGCGCGCCCGCGAGGTCGGCGCACCAGGAGGTCCCGACCACCGCCAGGCCCGCCTGCCCGAGGTCGGCGGGAGTGTCGCGGGCATCGAGGCCCGCGCGAGCGCAGGCGAGGAGCCGCGCGCTCGGGCAGGGCGCCTCCGGCGCGGTCGACGCCTCCCGCAGGCGCACGAGGTCGCGGCGGCCGGCCCGCGACAGCGCCTCGACCGACGGAGCGCCGAGGGAGTCGAGGAGCTCGAGGGTCTGGGCAATGAGCTCCGCGTATTCGGCGCCGGAGAGGCGTCCGCGGAGAGCGCGGGCGAAAAAGGGCCGCGCGCGGACGGCGCGGTCCGCTTCCACGAGGACGCGCTGGAGCTCCAGGGCACCGCCGGTCACACGGTCGCTCCGGCGCCCGCGAGGAGCCCTCGGCAGAACTCCCGCGCGGTGGGCAGCAAGACGAGTTCCTCCAGCTCGGGGAGCGCCTCGGTGCAGCGCTGCCAGCGGAGGACGTCGGCGCCTCCGGGGCCTTCCCAGGGAACGAAGGCGGCAGGGAAGAAGCCCCAGGCAAAGAGGGTCGCCGCGAGCCGGTCGGCGCCGGGCGCGGCGACCGGCTGATCGAGCCACACCACGCGGGCCTCGGCCTCGAGGGCGCGCGCGAGGGGCAAGCCCCGGGGGACCTCGGGCGGCAACGGCGCGAAGTGAAGGAGGCCCAGCAGGGGGCGGCGGCGGGGTGCGAAGCGCGGCGGCGCGCCGGACTCCCCGGCGTCCTCGGGCAAGAGCACGACCTCGGCGCCCAGCCGGGAGAGAGCAGCCTGGGCCAACGCGCCCGCGGCCCCGCGAAGGGCGAGCGGCCGGGCGGGGAGGGGAGCGAGGGGCAGCCCTTCGAGCAGGCAGGAGACCGGAGGCCCGTCGGGAGCGCGCCCGGCGATGCAGCGGGCCGGCCAGAGGTTGGCCAGCAGACCCAGGGGAACGTAGCCCGCGCGGGCGGTGCAGCGCTGGGTGCGCAAGTGGCAGGTGACCGAACGCCCGAGGAGCAGGCGAACTCCTCGGCGACGCGCCTCCGCGTAGAGCAGGCGGCTGAGCGCTCCCATGAGCCCCGCCCCACGGTGTTCGGGGAGGACGACCGCCTTGCTGTGCTCGAAGCGGCCCCGACCGAGGTCTTCGAGGGCACACTGGGCGACCGCCCGCCCCCCGGAGTCCTCGGCGATGGCGTAGAGGACCCGGCCCGCGCGCAGGGCGGCGCGCACCCGGCGGGGGTCGAGGAAGGCCGGCTCGGCGTAGCCCTGGCCGTAGGCCGCCGCGACGTTGGCGGCGATGGCGGCGGCGTCGTCGGGTCGGGCCAGGCGCAGGCGAAGGGAGTGGGGACGCATGAACCCTCGCTCTCGGAGCGAGCGAGGGTGGCCGACAGGCGCCGGGTCGACCCATGATGCGTTCGGATGAGAAGGCCTTTAGTCCTTTGATATCAGCTCCTTGCTGGTTTGGAATGACTGGTAATTCCCGAGCTCATCGGTGAGACTCAGTCTCAGTGTCTTCCTTCTCCAGCGAGGAAGTGGAACTCCTCCTCTCCGTGGCGCGGGACGCCAGCCTGGGGACGGACTACCGGGAGCGAATGGAGGCCATCGCGGCGACGCTGCGGGTCTTGGTGCCGGCGAGCGCCCTCTCGGTGATGGTGGTCGGCGCGCGCGGACCCACCCACGCCTTCTTCCACAACAACGACCCCGCGAACCTCGAACACTACGTCGCCTACTACCGCAGCTTCGACCCCATGGGGCACCTGATCCCGCAAGGAAGCGGCGAACCGCGCAGCCTCAGCGACTTCTGCACCGACCGCAACTTCGGCTGCGACCCCTTCACCGGGGAGTTCCTGCCGCCGCAGGGGATCCGGCACATCCTGGGGCTCGCGTACCGCCTGCCCGAGCGGAGGCGCCTCGCCCTCGCCGTTCATCGGGAGGCCTCCCTCGGCGACTTCACCCTCCACGAGCGCGAACTGATCCGGCTGGCCGCCCCGGACATCGGCCGCGCCGTCATGGGCTGCCTGCTGCGCGAGCGCCTCGAAGCCCTCTCCGCGCCGGCGGGCGCGGACGGCGCCTCGGGGGCCTTGGTGCTCGATGCCTTGGGCGGGGTCGTCCAGGCGACGCCCGGCGCGCTCGCGCTCTGCCAACGCCTCGCCAACGCCGCCGGTTTCCCCGCCGAGCCCCTCGTCGCCGACGCGCAGCGCCTGGTCTCCGCCGGCCGCGAGTCGGACGCGCTCGTCCGCTGGCTGCCGCTCGGCGACGGCGGCTTCTTGCGCTGCGAGTCCTGCCTGCTCGGGGGCGGTGCGGAGGGCCGGGTCCTCTGCATCTTGCGGCGCGCCGGTCCCCACGAGGCCGCCGCCGGGCACGAGCTCTTGAGGGCAGCGAAGTTGACCCCGCGAGAGCGTGAGGTGGCGCTCCTCGCCGTCGAAGGACTCAGCAACAGCGAAATTGCCCACGCCTTGCGCATCTCCGCGCCCACGGTCAGCTCCCACCTCGCGCGCGTCTACAAGAAGGTAGGCGTCCACGGGCGCACGGAACTGGCGCGGCGCGTGCTGCACGGGACCCACGACGACTCCGGAGACGCCGAGGCGGGGGGCGGGCCGTACCCCTCCTGAGCGGGCCGACAGTGTCCGCGGAGCGGGCCGCGGAACCGGCGCGGAGCCTGCCGAGGGAGGCTCAGCCCAGGGCGCGGCGGCGGCGGTCCTTCCAGATCAGCACCGGGACGGGGGACAGCCGGGCGAGTTCCTCGGCCACCGAGCCGAGCAGGATGCGCTTGAGCCCGGTCCTCCCCTGGCTGGAGATGACGATCAGGTCCACGTTCTCCCGCCCTGCCAGGCTGAGGATGCCCTCGACCGGGGCGCCGCGGGCCACGACGGCTCGGCCGTCCACGCCGAGGTCCCGGGTCCGCTCCTCGAGGGCGGCCAGGGTCTGGCGCTCCATTTCCATGTCGGCGTCGTAGAGCCGCTTGGCCACCTTGTAGTAGGCCGCGCCTTCGTCGGGCTCGGGGGGAGCTTCGCCACCGAGGACGTGGGCGACGAGGAGTTCCGCGCCGAGACGCTTGGCGAGTTCGGCGGCCGGCTGCACGGCGAGATCGCCCAGTTCGGAGAAATCGGTGGTCACGAGGATCTTCTTCACGAACCTTCCTCCGGCGAGGCGGCTTCGATGGCATCTCGGGCGTCGGGCAAGGGCGAGCCCTCCTGGCTCGCCCCCGTCCCTCGAGGCGGCGCCGCCAGGGACAGAACGGCCGTCGCGCCGAGCACGCCGCAGATGATGCCGAGCGAAGTCAGGGTGCTGAGGTGCAAGTCCTCGGGGGCGAGTCCGGTCTCCAGGCCCATGGAGTGGAGGAAGGGCGGAAGGAAGGGCGCGAGCATCTTGCAGCCAATGAAGGCGAGGATGAGCGAGAGCCCGTACTTGAGGTAGCTCAGTTTCTGGATGGCGCCTGCGATGGCGAAGTAGAGCGCCCTCAGGCCGAGGATCGCGAACATGTTGGAGGTGAAGACGATGAAGGGGTCGCGGGTGACCCCGAAGATGGCCGGCACCGAATCGACCGCGAAGACCACGTCGGAGCCCTCGATGACGAGGAGCACCAGGAACAAGCGGGTGGCGCAACGACGTCCGCCTTCGCGGACGAAGAAGCGCTCCCCGCGGTAGTCGTCGATGAGGGGCAGGCGGGCTTGCAGGAAGCGCACCAGGCGGCTCTGACTGACGTCGTCGTCCTCGTCCTGAAAGAGCAGCTTGATGCCGCTGAAGAGCAGAAAGCCGCCGAAGATCGCCATGATCGGCTCGAAGCGCGCGATGAGCGCCGCCCCGGAGAGGATCATCACCGCGCGCAGGAACATCGCCCCGAGGATCCCCCATACCAAGGCAATGTGCTGCAGGCGCAGCGGCGTGCGGAAGTAGGCGAAGACGAGCACGAAGACGAACAGGTTGTCGACGCTGAGGCTCTTCTCGAGCAGGTATCCGGCGAAGAACTCTTCCGCCTTGTCCCGACCGAAGTCGGGATGGAAGTAGATGCCCACGTTGAAGGCCAGCGCGAGAGCGATCCACACCGCGCACCACGTAAGCGCCGCCCGCGCCGTCATGGCCTTCTGGCGCCGCCCCAGGCCCAGGTCCACGACCGTCGCCAAGAGCATGAAGGCCACGAACCCCAGCCAGAGGAGCGGGTTGTTCAAGGGGCTGTGGGCCATCTCCGCGAGGGGCATCGCTCCAAACCTACCGAACTCCTCGGCGGCCTGGGCCGGTCACGGGCTTTTTCTCCCTTGGGCTACGCACAGCGGCCCCCGATGGCCGAAGGATGAACGGCGGACGCCCTGCGGGTCGCGAACCTCCCCACCGCGGCCCGCGGGGCGCCGGTCCGCCGCATGAGGTAGAAGGGTCTGCGAGGCAGGAGGGGAGCATGGCCCCGCAGCTCGACGCCGCCGAAGAACTCCGCCGACTTCGCGAGGAGGTCGCTCGGCACGACTACCTCTACTACGTGCTCGCGGAGCCGGAGATCAGCGACGCCGAATACGACCGCCTGTTCCGGCGCCTGAAGGAGCTCGAGGAGGCGCACCCCGAGCTCTACGACCCCAACTCGCCCGTGCACCGGGTGGGCGGCGCGCCCCTCGACGCCTTTCGAAGCGTGGTCCACGCCCGGCGCATGCTCTCCCTCGACAACACCTACGAGCGCGGAGAACTGCTCGAATTCGACCGGCGCGTGCGCAAGGCCCTCGGGCCCGGCGCCTCCTTCCGCTACGCCGTGGACCCCAAGATCGATGGCTGCGCCTGCTCCCTGCGCTACGAGGAGGGGCGCCTCGTGCTCGCCGCCACGCGCGGCGACGGTGTGCGCGGCGACGACATCACCCAGAACGCGCGCACGATCCGCGACGTCCCCCTGCGCCTGCGAACGAAGCGTCCCCCGCAAGTCCTCGAGGTCCGCGGGGAGGTCTTCATGGACAAGGAGACCTTCGCGGCCATCAACGCCCGGCGGGTGGCCGAAGGCGAGGAGCCCTTCATGAACCCGCGCAACACCACCGCGGGGACGCTCAAGCTCCTCGACTCGCGCCTCGTCGCGGCGCGCAAGCTGCGCTTCATCCCCCACGGACTCGGCGAAGTCGTCGGGACCGCCTTCGCCACCTACACCGAGTTCCTCGACCGCTGCTCGGTCTACGGCTTTCGCCGGAGCGAACACGTTCGCCGCTGCGCGGACATCGAGGAAGTGTGGGAGTTCGTGGAAGACTTCGAACGCCTCCGCGACGGGCTGCCCTACGAAGTCGACGGCGTGGTCGTGCGCGTGGACGAACTGGAGCTGCTCGAACGCCTCGGGGCGACCTCGCATCACCCGCGCGGGATGATCGCGTTCAAGTACGCAGCCGAACAGGCCATCACCCGCCTGAACGAGGTGGAGGTGTCGGTGGGCAAGACGGGGACCCTCACCCCCGTCGCCCACCTCGAGCCCGTCCGGCTCGCAGGAACCACCGTCTCGCGGGCCAGCCTCCACAACTTCGAAGAGGTGGCCCGCAAGGACATCCGCATCGGAGACCAGGTCGTGGTCGAGAAGGCGGGCGAGATCATCCCCTACGTCGTCCGTTCGCTCCCGGAGCGCCGGACCGGCAGCGAGCGGCCCATCGCCCCGCCCGAGCGCTGCCCGGCCTGCGGGACCCCGGTCCGCAAGCGCGAGGGAGAGGTCGCGATCGTCTGCCCCAACCGCTCCTGTCCGGAAGTCCTCCGCAAGGTGATCCGCTACTACGCCTCGCGACGGGCCATGGACATCGACGGGTTGGGCGAGAAGCTCATCGACCAGCTCGTCGACACCGGCTTGGTGCGCTCCCTGGGCGACCTCTACCGGCTGCGCCTCGAGGACCTGGTCGGCCTCGAGCGGATGGGCAAGCGCTCGGGCCAAAAGCTGCTCGCGGCCATCGAGCGCTCCAAGACCCGCGGCCTGGGCCGGCTCCTCAACGCCCTGCCCATCCCCCATCTTGGCCGGAGCAACGGCATGGACCTCGCCCGCAAGGCAGGCCGCATCGAAGCCCTCCTCAACGCGTCGGCCGAAGAACTCGAACGTCGCTACAAGCTCGGCCCCGTCGTCAGCGCCGACGTGGCGGCTTGGTTCGCCGACCCCGAGAACCGCGCCCTCATCGAGGACCTGCGCTCGGTAGGGGTGCGCACCGATGAGGAACGGCCTCCGGCGGCCGGCGGGCTCGCGGGCAAGGTCTTCGTCATCACGGGCACCCTGCCGCGTCGATCTCGGGAGGCCTGCAAGCAGGCCATCGAGGCGGCGGGCGGGAAGGTGACCTCGCAGGTCAGCCGCAAGACCGACTACCTAGTGGCCGGCGAAAAGCCGGGCTCCAAGCTCGCCAAGGCGCAGGCCCTCGGCGTCCGCATCATCGATGAAGACGCCCTCGACCGTCTGCTCGCGGAGGCCGACCGGCCGGACGCGGTCGGAACGGCCCCGGGCCCGCTGGCCGGGAAGGTGTTCGTCGTGACGGGCACCCTCGCGCGGCGCAGCCGCGAGGAAGCCAAGCAGGCCATCGAGGCGGCGGGGGGCAAGGTGAGCTCGCAGGTCAGCCGCAAGACCGACTACCTGGTGGCCGGCGAGAAGCCAGGCTCCAAGCTCGCCAAGGCGCAGGCCCTCGGTGTGCGGGTGATCGACGAGGAGGCCTTCGACCGCCTGCTCGCCGGGGACTGAGCCCGCGGGCGCGCCCCGCGCGCTCGGCGCGCGAGGCCGCTTGTCAGGAAGGCCTCCGCAGGCGACCCTCGGGGCATCGCCCTGGAGGTTCCGAACATGCGCCGCGCCACCGCCTGCTCCCTGCTCCTCCTCGCCCTTGCCCCGACCGCCGCGGCCGGCCAGGGACCGCGCCTGAAGGTCGGCGAGAAGGAGCTCGACTTCGGCCTGATCATGCACGGCCAGAAGGCCGAGGTGAAGGTCCCCCTAAGCAACGTGGGCGACGAACCCCTCGTCCTCGAGCGCGTGAAGCCAAGCTGCGGCTGCACGGTGGCTTCTTACCCGCAACGCCTCGCGCCCGGCGAGGAGAAGGAGCTGGTCCTCACCTTCGACTCGCGCGAACGGCCGCCCGGCTACCAGTCGTTTCGGATCGCCATTTACTCCAACGATCCGACCCAGCGCGACCTGGGCCGCTACTGCACCCTCCTCGCCCTCCGCGGCGAAGTGAAGACCGTCTACCGGGTGGCCCCCCACGGAGCCTACTTCGGGGAGGTCGTCCAGGGCCTCGCGAACGCCAAGAAGACCATCCTCGTCACGGGCGAGGAGGCGGCCGCGGCCGGCTTCAGCGCCAAGCTGACCAGCCAGCTCCCCGACTACCTGCGGGTGCGCGTCGTCCCCCTCCCCGCGGACGCTCCCCGCAAGGGCGTCCGGATCGACGTGGAGCTCCTCGTCGACCGTGCGCCGCTCGGCCAGCTCGACACCTTCCTCGACTTCGAGACGAACATCACCGTGCAGCCCGTGTTTCGGGTCATGGTGGCGGCCCTGGTCAACCAGCGCATCGCCGGCCCACCGGCCGTACACTTCGGCTCGGTCCCGAGAGCCAAGGGTGCGCTGCGGGTGGCGCCCATCGAACGGCGCGACGGCGAAGAGGGGATCGCCGTGGCCCGCCTGGGCTACGACGCAACCCGCTTGCGGGTTCAGGCGAAGACCATCAGCAAGCAGCGGGTGGAACTCGAAATCGCCGTGCTCCCCGACGCACCCCCGGGTCCCTACGCCGGCTTCGTGGATGCCTACATCGACGACCCCCACCAGCGCCTCGTGCGCATCCCGGTCTACGTCAACATCCTTCCCCGAGTGCGCGTCCGCCCCGCCGCGCTCCTCCTGCCCAGCGCCGGGAACCCACGCGAGGGCTTCCCCCTGCGCGTAGCGGTCGACAAGGGCCGCATCACGGCCGTCCGCGCGGAGCCGGCTGGAGTCGTGGAGGCACGGCTGGAAGAAGGGCGGATCCGGGTCGTGCCAGGCACCGAGCCGCCCCCCCAGGGCGCGCACCTGGTCCTCACCACGACCGTCCCCGGCGAGGAGGAGGTCACGGTCCCGCTCCTCGCGCCCTGATCGCCCGGACCGTGCCTTGCCGCGGTCGCGCCTTTACCGGAAGCCGCGCCGCTGCCATGCTCGCATCGATGCGTCGCCGTCGATCGACACGCTGGCCGTTCCTCTTCGCCGCCCTGGCTGCATCGGGCTGCGGCGGGGCTCCGACCCTCGAGGACGCCCAACATCTGTTGCGGCGCGGCGACCCCGGAATGGCCCTCTCCACGGCGCGGCGTGCAGCCGCCGAAGAGCGCCCCCTCGAGGAGCGGATTGCGCTCGGTCGCGTCGCCTTCTACGCGAGCCTCTCGGCGGGCTGGAGCGACGAGGCCGCCCGCGAACTCGCCCGGCTCCAGCGCCTCACCGGACGCCCCCACCCCGCGCTCCTGCGCAGGCTCGCGGCACGCACCTTGGACATCGCCCTCGCCGACGCGGACCCCGCGCGGCGCGTCTACGCGGTCCGCGCTCTGTCCATGGCCCCCGCCTCCGCCGCCGAAGCGCGCCTTCGACGGGCCTGCGCCGACCCCGACCCGCGGCTACGAGCGGCTGCGCTCGCCGCCCTCGCAGAGCGCGCAGAGGGCGAGTGGTTCCGCTCCCTGCTCGCTGCAGGTCGCGACCCGAGCCCCCGCGTCCGCTGGAAGGCGCTCGAGCTCCTCGCCGCGCGGGCGCCCGGGTGGGCGGAGGATCCGCCCTCGCGCGCGCGGGCTGCTGCCCTGGCGCAGGAAGCGCTCTCCGACCCCGCGGGCGAAGTGCGCCTGGCCGCGGCAGAGCTCGCGGCGGCCCTGTCGACCCACGGCTTCTCCCCCGAACTCGAACGATCCCTCCGCCGCGCGCTGCGCAGCGGCGACGACGCGCTGATCCTGGCCGCCGCGGAGGCGCTCTTGGGTGAGGATCCTTCGCTGGCCCTCGCTGCGTGGCGCGAGGCCGCGCCCCACCCTCCCGACCTCGCGCCCTTTGGGCGAGCCCTCGAAGCGCACCGCGCCCTTTCTCCCGCGCTCGAAGAAGCCCTCGCCAGCGACCTCGTGCATCCCGACCCCGCGCACCGGCTGCTGGCGACCCGCGGGCTGCGCGGCCCCGGCGCTCGCCGCTGGGGCGACCGCCTCGAGCGCCTCGCCTGGGCGGATCCCGCCGCGGATGTGCGTCGGGCTGCCTTCGAGGCCATCCTCGCCGGCGGCAACCGAGGGCTCGTGAAACGCAGCCTTCGGCGGGGACTCCGGCAAGGGGACGCGGCCATCCGCCGCCTGGCCTTCGCTGCGCGCGACGCCCGCCGCGCCTGGAGCACCGACGAGTTGGTGGAACTCCTGGCCGCGCGCGACCCGGCGCTGGCCGACCCCGTCGCGTCCCTCCTCGCCGCCCGCGGCGGCGCGCGCGGGTGGGCGGCCCTCGGCGACGCACTCGGCCGCCCCGAGACTCGCCTCGCGGTCGCGTGCGCGCTCGGCGACGTCGCGGCGACGGACGAACGCGCCCGCTCCTTGGCCCGCGTTCTCGCGGCGAGCGACGACCCGCGCCTGCGCTGGCAGGGCGCCCGCGCCCTTCGCTCCTCGGCAAGCGTCGAGGAGCGGCCCCTCCTCCTGGCGGCCATCGCGCGACCGAGGGGCCACGCCGACCTCGCTGCCGCCGCCGCGCTGCTCGGACTCGAGGAGCGCCTCCGGACGGCCCATCCCCCGGCCGGATCCTTCGCCGACTGAGCGAGCGATCCCTCCGCGACGCGCGGTGGGCTCGGCGGCCCCCCAACGCTGCGCAGGCCGGCGGCGAGGTCCCTGCGGGACGCGAGGGGGACCGGGAAGCCTCGCTTCGCGACGGGCGCAGGGGGCGTTCCGGATCCCCGCGGCGGCCCGCGCGGCCGGGTCCGCGGACCCCTGCGCCGGGCACCTCGGACCTTCGCGCGGGCTCCCCCTTCCGCGTAGGATCCCCCTCGGCAACCGCCGGAGGAGCCCGCGCGCGCAGCGCTTCTCGTTCTGCGACCGCAGGGGTCGCGGACGACGAAGCGCGCGCACGGGGCCTCGCCGGGCGGACCGCCGGAGGAGCCTCGCCCGTGAGTCCGCGCACCCTCGCAGCCCTCGTTCCGCTGTTCGCTCTCGCCGCCTGCACTGCACCTGCCTCCAACTCCCCGGCCTCCGAGCCCACGCCGCGCGCGAAGGTCCGAGATCCGGTCGAATACGTGCGCGCGCCCGGGACCCACTTGCGCCTCGGGGCGGCGCGCCCTGGCTACTCGGTCGAGGTGCGCTCGCACGGGCCGGGCTACGACCATCGCTCGCGCATCTCCGTCGTCGGCGAGGACGCGACCGCCTGGCAGGTCGAACTCGAGGAGCCCATCTACGCGGGGAAGGTGATGGGCCTCCTGGTGCGCAAGCGCGACGGGAGGATCCTGCGCGCGCTGCTGGGCGAGCCCGGCTCCGTGGGGCGGGAGGTCGAGGTCCCCACACCGGCCGCGGCGAGCGCGGAGGCGTCGGACGGGGTCGATGAGGAACTGACCATCGCCATCGGCGTGTTCGCCGCCCGCAAGGTCGTCCAGGAAGGGATCGCCTCCTGGTTCGGGCGCGAAGGCGAACTGCAGGACGTCCTGCTCAAGGTGGACGATCCAGCGCAGGGCCCTTGCGAGCTGGAACGCATGCCCGAGCCCGACCTGGTGGACGTCGGAGACGAGGCGGTGCGGACCCTGCGCTTCACCTACTCGAACGGAGACACCTACTGGGACACCGAGCACCCCGTGGTGAAGGCCCTGCGGCCCTTCGGCTTCGGAGGGCGCGGCCGGCTGCGCGCGGTGCGCATGGAACCGCTGCGGAACACGACCGAGGTGGTGGGCATCGAACGCGAACGCCGGCCCGCCCTGCGCTGGCCGTAGAAGCAGCTCGCGGAGTCCGTGCAGGGCACGACGCGGGGCGACGCGCGCGAGGGGAGGGCGCAGCCGCAACCCCGCACCCGCCCGTCGACCGTCTCCCCAGAGAGCACGGCTCCGCGGGGAGCGGCCGCGGCGCCGCCCGCAGCCTCCACTGCGCAGGGGGTTCCCGAAGGACGGCGGACGCGCGCCCACCCGCGCGGACCGGGACGCGCGGGTGGGGTAGGATGCGTCCCACGCGCGCGGCGGGGTCGCCGCGTCGGCCCCTCGCCGTCGAAGCGCGCGGTCCCGCGGAGAGCCAGCATGTCCCATTCCCGGCCCTTCCTGACCCTCGCCGGCCTTTCCCTGCTCTGGAGCGGCGCGGTCGGCGCCGCCGAGATCGAGACCTTAGGGGGCGAACTGCAAGACCAGGTGGTGCGCATCGCGCCCGAGCGCGGACGGTTGGTCGTCAGCACGCGGCGGCGGAGCCTCCCCCTCGAGTCGGTGAAGTCGATTCGTTTCCGTGCGGTCAAGCGGGAGAGCGGAGCCGCCAAGCTCCTCCTCGCAGGCGGAGACGTCCTGCGCGCGAACATCGAGGGGGGCGACGACGAGGCGGTGGGCATCCACGGGGGGGCTTTGGGACGCCGCCGGGTCCCCTTGGACCTCTTGCGCGCCGTCTTCCCGGCGGTCGACCCCGAACGCGAGCGCGCCTTGATGGCCGAGCTCGCCACGGAAAACGCCGTGGACTGGGTGCGCCTCCGCAACGGCGGCACGGTCAAGGGCAGCCTGAGCGCCATCGACGGAGTGCGGGTCGTCCTCGACACCGACGTCGAGGGGGGCTCTCGCCTCGGAGAAATGTCCCTCGACCTCGCGAAGGTCGAGCTCGTCTCCATCGCCCCCCTCGACGACCCTCCCCCGCCCCCCCAAGGCGTCCACGTGGTCGCGCGGCTCATCGATGGCTCGTCGCTCACGGCGGAGCTCGTCGACTTCCGCGAGGGGACCCTGCGCCTGCGCCATCCGCTCGCCGGCTCGGAACCGCTGGCCGTCCCCGAGACCAAGCTCGCCGAACTCGTCGTGCGCGGCGGGCGCTTCGTCTACCTCTCGGACCTCGAACCGGTCAAGGTCGAGCAGCGCTTTCCGCCGGAATACACCTACGAGGTCTCGGTGTGGGGCTACAAGCGCGACGCCAGCGTCACGGGAGGTCCCCTGCGGCTGGGCGGGAAGCGCTACGAGAAGGGGCTGGGCGTGCACTCCTACTGTGCGTTGACCTACGCCCTCGACGGAAACTACGACTCCTTCCGTGCCGTGGTCGGGCTCGACGATTCGACGCGAACCTTGGGAGAACCCGGTTTCGGGGCGGTGGTCTTTCAGGTCCTCCTCGACGGGAAACCGGCCAAGGAACTGCCCACCGGATTGGTCAAGCGCAAGGGTGACGAGCCCACCCGGCTGGCCATCGACGTCCGCGGCAAGCGATCCCTGACCCTCGTCGCCGACTTCGACCCCGTCTCCCTGCACGTCCTCGGCCGCGCGGATTGGGCCGACGCACACCTCCTGCGGAGTCGTTGAGGCGCCTCCCGGGTCCGCGCCCACCACCCGATCCACACTCCGACGCGCACCGTCCGGGAGTTCCCATGAGATCGTCCCTCGCCTTTGCCGCGGCCTCCTTCCTCGCCTTGGCCCAGCTCGGAGCCGCCGCTGAAGTCGAAGCCGTCCTGTTCGCTGGAGCGCCGCTGCGGGGAGAGCTGCGCGCCGAGGAAGAGGACGCGCTGGTCCTCGACTGCTCCGGCTGGGAAGTGCGCTTGGCGAGGCGTGCCGTCGCCGCACTCCGCGGCGAGGGGGGACGGCTGCGCCTGCCTGCTCTGGAAGGCCTCGAGGACCGGGTGTTCGGAGACGCCTGCCGCGGCCACCCGGCCCGCGCCTTGCGCGGGGTCTTGGAAGCACTGGAGCTCCTGGCGAACACCGCGGACGCCGTCGACCTCGAAGGCCGCGAAGCCGTGTGGGCCGAGGTCCTCTTGCACGAACTGACCGTCCTCGCCGCCGACGTGGGCAGCCCTCTGGACGTCGTCGACGGCGCCACGCTGCTCGTGGAGGCGCCGGGAGTGGGGCCCGCGGCGCGCGCCGCGGCCCTCCGCCGACGCGCGGCGGCCCTCCGCGCGCTGGGACGGCCCGCGCTCGCCCGCGCCGACGAGCACGCCCTGGGCTACGTCACCGCCTTCGAGCTCATCGGCCCCTTCGACAACGAACGGGGAACCGGCTTCGATCGCGAGGACCCTCCCGTTCGCGAAGCCTTCTCCCGAGACGCCCGCTACCCGGGCAAGAAGCACGAGGTGGCTTGGCGGCCGCAGGCGGTGGAGGACCCGCCGGGAGGCGTGATCGATCTGGACGCCTGCCTACGCCCCAACGACCAGGCGGCGGCCTACGCGCTCACCTACCTGCACGCCGAGCGGCGAATTCCCGTGGCCCTGCGCCTCGGCTCCGACGAGGCCCTCAAGGTGTGGGTGAACGGCGAGCAGGTCCTCCGCCGGGAGGTGCGTCGTCCGCACCGGAGCGACCAAGACGTCGTGGGGGTGGTCCTCGCCCCGGGGTGGAACCGCGTTCTCCTCGAGGTATGCGACCAAACCGGACCCTGGCGCTTCTCGCTCCGGGTGACCGACCCCTCCGGAGGACCGGCGGCCGGAGTGCGCGCCGCGAACTCGGACGAAATCGCCCGGGCCCCCGAGACCCCGCACGGCGTCGAAGACTGCGAAGTGGACCGCGGGCCGCGCGCGCTGGCCTCCGCCGAGGCGCGTCGCGACCCGAATTCCTGGCGGAACTGGTTCCACCTGGGACTCCTGCACTGGATCGGCCAGTCCCACTCTCGGGACGAGCACCCCGACCGAGACGCTCTCGAGCGCGCCTGGGCGCTCAGCCCTCGACCGGAGGAGCGACGCGCGCGCAGCTTCGTGCAAGTGTGGCTGAGCCGCGCGCTCGAGGCCGACGAGGAGTTCAGCGTAAACCGCGAGGACAACGCCCGCCGTGCCTGCCTCGAAGCGGCCCTGGCCGCCGATCCGGACAACCAGCGCGCCCGCGTCCTCCTGGCCAGCTACTACGCCAACCGCCTGGGCAACCTGGATCGCGCCCGACGCCTCGTCGCGCCCATCGCCTCGGAGGACGAAGGCTGGGTGGACGCGGCCCTCATCCTGTTGGACATCGACGCCTGGCGTGGCCTGCGCCCGCTGGTCCGCGCGGCCATCGCGCGCAGGATCCGCCGAATGCGCGAGGCAGTGGCCCGCCACGAGCGCGGCCGAGTCGACGAAGTGCTCCTCGAACGACAGCTCGCGAGCGCACGCTCCCGCGGAGACGTACGCGCGCAGCGAGCGCTCCTCGAAGAACTGCTGGAAAACGACCGGACGCGGGTCGACCGCATCGCAGCCCTCGCCGACCTCGAGGAGCGCGCGGGACGAGACGAGCGGGCCTTGGACCTGCGCAGGCAGGCGGTGACGCTCAGCCCCTTCTCCCTGGAACTGCGGACCGCCCTGGCCGCGCATCTGGAGCGCCTCGAGCGCTACGAGGAGGCCGCAGAGGTCCTGCAGGGCGCGCTCGCGGTCGCACCGCAAGACGCAGACCTGCTCGAATTGCTGGCGCGAAACGCCGACCGCCGTGGAGAGCCGGCACGGGCCGACGCGCTCTACCAGGAAGCGCTCGCCCTGGACCCGAACCGGGTCTCCCTGCGCAAGTACCTCGACTACCGCCACCGCGGGCGCCGCGTTCGGCGCGCGCCCTTCGAGGACGCGTGGGCCTTGGACCCCGCGCCGCTCGCCGCCAACGCGAAGGCAGTCCCCCTCGACGCGCGCCGCCCGCGGCGCGTCCTGTTTCGGCAGATCGTGGTCCGCCTACATCCGAACGGCACGAAGAGCGAATTCGTGCAGGAGGTGGTCCGCGTCGAGAACGAACCCGGCGCACGGAGCATGCGGCGCTATCCCGTGGCCTACCAGAGCGACCAGCAGCTCGAGTTCCAGCGCGCGCGCCTCTTCCACCCGGACGGACGCGTCGAGGAGGTCCCGGTGGGCCGAGCGCGTCGGGGCACGACCGGCGAATTCACCAGCCGCCTCCAAACCTCCCTCGCCTTTCCGCCGCTCACCCCCGGAGACGTGCTCGCGGTGCGCTACCGCGTGGACGACCTCGAGCAGGGCTTCTTCGGCGACTACTTCGGAAAGATCGTGCGCTTCCAAGAGGACGCGCGCATCGACCGGATGCGCTTCGTCGTCATCGCACCGCGCGACAAGCAGTTGAACTTCCACACGCCCGGCTTCTCCGGCGCGCTGCGGCGAGACCGCCGCGAAGAGGACGACCGAACCGTCTACGTCTTCGAGCGAGCGAACGTCCCCCCCCTCGACGGAGAACCGAACATGCCCTGGGCGAAGGAAGTCGTCCCGCAGGTGCAGGTGTCGACCTTCGCCGATTGGGACGCTTTCGCCCGCTGGTACTGGGGCTTGGTCGCAGCCCAGCACGAGGCCGACCCAGCCATCCGCAAGAAGGTCGAAGAACTCCTCCGCGGCGCGGAAACACGCGAGGAGAAGGTGCGCCGCATCTACGAGTACGTGGTGACCGACATCCGCTACAACGCCTCCTGGGAATTCGGCGTCCACGGCTTCAAGCCCTACAACGCCACGAAGATCTATGCGCGCAAGTTCGGCGACTGCAAGGACAAGGCGACCCTCATCGGCACCATGCTCCGCGTCGCGGGCATCGAGGCCTGGCCGGTGCTGATCTTCGGGGAGGAACGGCGAGGACGCGAGGACCTCCGCCTCCCCCTCATCAGCCACTTCAACCACTGCATCAGCTGGGTGGACCTGGAGGGAGACCGCAAGAAGCCAGGCCGATTCCTCGACGGGACCGCAGAGCACCACCCCTACGGGACCCTGCCGTCGATGGACTACGGGGCTCAGGCGGTGGTGGTCACTCCGCAAGGGGCCCTGCTCCGCAGGATCCCCTACCCGAAGTCCGAAGAGAACGCCGTCTTCGAAGAACATCGCCTCGCCCTGACGCCCGCGGGCGCCGCCGAGCTGCGGAGCACCATCCGCGGCACGGGGCGCTACGGGGTCGTCCTTCGCGACCTGCTCGCGCGCGAAGGGCTGCGTAAGGAAAGCCTGGGTCCGCAGTACGGACGCCGCTTCACGGGCGCTCGGGTGAAGGCCGTGCGCACCAGCGACCTCGACGACCTGCGCGAACCCGTCCGGGTGGAGCTCGAGGTTTCCCTGCCCAAGGTGCTCCGCGAACGCCCGGACGGCGCGCTGGAGCTGCGTCCCCTCCGCAGTTGGCTGTTCGACGCGGTCACCCTGCGGGGCCAGTCCCTCTCCAGCCTGGCCGCGGACGGCGAGCGACGCTTCGACGTGATCCTGGGCGTCCCCAGCGGGGTGGAAGAAGAGGTGGTCTACGAGCTGCCGCCCAACCTCCGGGTCGAGCGCCTGCCCCCGCCGCTGCGGCTGGAACGCTCCTTCGGCCGCTACGAGCTGGAATACGTCCAAGAAGGCGCGCGGGTGCGACTGCGCCGGCGCCTCCACTTCACCGCGCCCCGCGTGGCGACGCGGGACTACCCCGCGTTTCGCGACTTCTTGCGCGACATCGAGCGCGCGGAAGCCGAGCGTCCGGTCCTCCGGAGCGAAGGAGGCGACCAGTGAGCCGCGCCCTCCTGTTCGCGACGGTCCTCTCGGGCTGCACCGCCTTCGCCCGCGGAGCCGCGGCCGCCGACGAGCCGATCTTCGCGCATCCGGCGATGGATGCCGGCGACCCGCGCGACCAGCTCGAGGTGTTGCTGGAGCGCATCCGCAGCCGACCGCTCGATCCGGGCCTCACCGTCTACCTGGCCGAGCTCCGCGAGGTGTGGAGCCTGGTGCCCGGCGCCCACGAGCGTGCGGCCGAAGCCCTCGCCGAAGCGCTCGCCGCGGCCCGCGTACACTGGAACGGCGACCTGCTGCGCAGCGCCCTGGCCGCCTTGCACTGGAACGCGGGGCGGTCGGAGCGCGCCCGCAGCCTGTTGAGCGAACGCGGCTTCCTCGACGGCTTCCTGGTGTGCGGTCCCTTCGGCACGGCGACCGCGGCCGCCCTTCGTGACCCCTTCCCCCCCGAGGCCGACGTGGTTGCCGAGCGCTTCGCGCGCGACGCTCGCTACCCGCGCCGACGAGGTGCTGCGCGCTGGCACGTCGCGACTCGGCGGCCGTTCGGCGCCTCCATCGACACCGAAGGGCTTCTCTCGGGGTCGGGCCAGGTCGTCTACGCGGTGACCCACGTGCGGTTCGAGGAGGCGCGGGAGGGCTTCTTGGTCTACCGGGGCCCCTCGGCCAAGCTGTGGGTGAACCGTTCCCTCGCCGCGCTCCTCGACCGCTCGCAGACGCGCTACGGCAGGTCCTTGCGGGTGCCCGTGCGGCTGAGGGCGGGCTGGAACCGCATCGCGCTCAAGGTCGCCGGCGGCGCCCCGACGGCCTTCTCGCTGCGCCTTTGCGACCGCGCAGGGGCGCCCCTGCACCCGCTGGAGCACACGGTGGACCCCAGGCCCGTCCCCGTCGCGAGCGAAGCCGAGCCGCGGGCGCCCTACCCCTCGTGGTGTCTCTGGCGGCTCGCGCGCGAACACCCGCCCCAGCGGCGCGCCCTCTACGCCTGGGCCCTGATGATCGACGGACTCGACGCGGAGGCCGCCGCGGTGCTCGAAGACCTCGGTCGCTCGGAGCCGTCCGTGGCCGCGGAGCCGTGGTTCCAACTCCTGTTCGCGACCGCCATCGAGCGCGTCGACCACCTTCCCCGGGCCGTGCGCCGAGACCGCGCGCGGCGCGCGTCGGAGCGCGCCCTCGAACGTGCACCGCGCTCCGTGCGCGCCCGCCAGCGACTCGCCCGCTACCTGGCAGAAGACGGCAAGGTGCCCGAAGCCGCCAGCCTCCTGGAGGCGATTCTCGAGGACCACCCCGCGGACGTGCGCAGCCGCCTCCAACTCGTCGAGCTCTTGGAACGCCAAAACTGGACCCTGGAGGCCGAGCAGGCCCTCGCGCCCCTCGCGGGGGGCGCGTTCGCCGAGGCCACCGACGTACTGCGCGCGCGAATCCGCCTCCTCCAGCGACTCGGTCGCTGGCGTGCTGCGCAGGCGCTCCGAGAGGAACTCCTCCGCCGCGAGCCGGGGCAGACGTGGGTCCTCGCGGAGCGGGCGCGCCACGCCCTCGCGGCCGGGAACGCAGAGGCCGCGCGGGCGGCCGAGGAGGAATACGCCCGCCGCTCCTTCCTCGACCCGGCGGACGCCGCCGATCGACGGGCGCGCGCCTGCGCAGCCTCCGGCGAGCGGGCCGGGGAACTCGCGGCGCTGCGCGCGGCGGCCGAAGCCCGCCCGTGGGACGTCGAGCGTCGGCTGCGCCTGGCGCGGCGCTTGGCGGAGGAGGCCGCCGACCCCACAGCGCGAGACGAGGCCAAGGCCTTGCTCGATGGCGTGCTGGCCGAGCGCCCCGGGCTGCATGCCGTGCGCGCCCTACGGAATGCGCTCGCGGGCACCGAGGACCGGTTCTGGGAAGAGTGGGTGCCTCCCCTCGATGAAGTCCTGTCCGGGGCCCCCGACCGCTCCCACTGGCCGAAGGCCAGCACGGTGTGTCTGCTCGACCTGCAAGTCTCCAAGATCTATCCGGACACATCGCAAGTCCATGTGGTGCACCAAGTGTGGCGCATCCTCGACGAGGCGGGCGTCGAGCGCTACGGGTCGCGACCGCGCGTCGGGGAGCTCCTCGAGCTGCGAACCATCGCGCCCACGGGCGAAGTCCTCGAACCGATCCGCGCCGGGCGCGGTCCGTTCCAGATGCCCGGCCTGGCCCCGGGCGCCGTGGTGGAACACGCCTTCAAGACCCGCTCGGGGCCCGCGAGTTTCCCGTTCCACAGCGGACCCTTCTACTTCCAAGACCCCGACCTCACCGAGCCGTTCTGGCTGTCGCGCTGGGTGCTCATCGTCCACAAGGACGCCCCCGTGACCTTGCTCGAGCGCAACATGAACCGCCCCGGAATCCGCAAGCACCAGGAGGTGCGGGGCGATTGGGCCATTACCGTCTACGAAGCCCGCAACCAGCCTCGGATCCAACCGGAACCGAACATGCCCGGGCGAGACGAGATCCTCCCCTGGGTGAAGGTCGTCGAGCGGCGACGCTTGGAGGATCTGGGCGCCTTCTACCGCTCCCGCGCGGCGGGACCCGCCGCCAAGCCGTCGGTGGCGCGCAAGGCCGCCGAGCTCACCTTCGGCCTCGGCTCGGACCTAGAGAAAGCCCGCGCGCTCTATGCCTTCTGCCAGGAACACGTGAAGAGCCAGGAGGGGAGCTCGGATCCCGCGGGCATCCTCGCGGCGAGGGCCGGTTCGAAGACGGCTCTTTTCCTCGCCCTGCTCGCCGCGGCGGAGGTGCCGCACCACCTGCTGCTGGCGGCGCCGCAGCCCGGCGACGCCGTCGACTGGGAGCAGCCGGAGGTGAGCGTCTTTCGGGTCCCCGTGGTCCGCCTGGAACCCGCGGGGCAAGAGCCGGTCTACCTGTTCCCGCAGGCGCATCGCCTCGCTCCCTTCGGCTCCCTCCCGCGCGCGCTCTGGAACGCCCCCGCCTACGTGTGCGATGTCGAAGGCGGCGCCCTCGATGTCGTGCCGGGGAAGGCGCTGGGTTCGCTGCGGCACCGCGGTCTGCGCGTGTTCCGCCTGCGCGGGGACGGCTCCGCACGGGTCCGCGTGCGCAAGGTACTCCCCGGCCTTGGTTTCTATCGCCTGAAGGAAGTCTTCGGCGCCTTGCCGGAGCGTCGGATTCGAGGCTGGTTCGCCCAGCAGGCCGCGCGCGTCGCCCCGGGGGCGCGGCTGCTCTCCTGGGCCCTGCCGCACCGAGAGGAGCCCGAGGTGCCCCTGAGCGTCGAGTTCGAACTCGAGGCCGAGGGCTTCCTCAGCGTGCGCCCCGACGGCCGCGTGGAACTGCGACGCGCCCTCGAACCAACCCACCTCAAGCCGCGCTTCGCGGCCCAACTCCAGCGGCGCTTCCCGCTGCTGCTCACCGACCCCGCGGGCGTGGGGGCGCAACTCCGCGACGAGGTGCGGGTGGAACTCGGCCCCTTCGCCTGTCCTCGACCGCCGCGGGGAGTCACGCTGCAGACGCGCTTCGGCCACTTCTCCCTCGACTGCCGCCTGGAGGGGTCCCTGCTGCGAATCGAGCGCAGCCTGCTGCTGCGGCCCGGGAGAATTGCCCCCGCAGACTACGGCGATTTCCGCGCCTTCCTCGATGCCATCGACCGCGCCGAGCGAACTCCGATCGTGCTCGAGCGCCGCGAACGCTGAGGGAGGTCGCGGTGGCCCCCAGAACCTTCAGGTCGAAACGCGCTTGATGTTGTACACGCCCTTGGCGACGGCGATGGGCTCGTCGTCGCCGGGGTGGTGGACCGCGATGGAGCTCACGCCGACCCGGTTCCCCCAGCGCACCACCTGCCCCTCCGCGAGGAGGTCCTCGGGGCGTCCCGGCCGCAGGTAGTCGACGCGCAGGTCGATGGTGGCGAGCTGATCGCCGGGGTCGGTGAGGGTATAGAGCGAGGCGCCGCCGACCGTGTCCGCCAGCATGGAGATGACCCCTCCGTGGAGGGCAGGGCGAAAGGGGTTCCCGATGAACTCGGGGCGGAAGGGAAGTTCGGCGAGCACCCGTCCGCGGTCGACCTCGCGGAGGCGGAGGCCCAAGAATGCGTTGAACGGGATCTGGGCGTCGAAGAAGGAGCGCACGACCTCGAGGTCGATGCTGCCGACGTCCTGGAAGCGGCGGGGGCCCACGGCGGCGAAGGGGCGCTCAGGGCGCGCGACGGCGGAGCTGCTCGACGAAGGCCAGCGGCGTCACGGCTTCGCGCGCGAGCGCTTCGTAGCCTTCGGCGGACTCGACGAGGTCGGGGGGCAGTTTGCGGCACAGGCTCTTCGCGCTGTGCTCGATCCCGAGTTCCCGGAGGGCGGCGCGGGCTTCGCGGGTCATCGCGTGGGTGAACACCCGCCCGACCTTGCCGTAGATCAACAAGTAGGCAGCGGCCAGGCCCACCGCGGGCAAGGCCACGTCCGCACCGTCAAGGAGCTGCGGCCGCTCGAAGGCGACGGTCCACAGAGCGCGAAAGGCCGGGCGATCCGAAGCGAAGAGCAGTCGATCTCCGTTCTCTACCAGGAGTTGCAGCTTCTGGCCGGTGAGGCGCTTCAGGATCCCGGGCGAGGGCGCCATGCTGCTCCGAGTTTTACCGCGCGGGTCTGCCATTCCAAGGCGGCCCCAGGCTTCGATTTTCGCAAAGGCGGGCGGATGCCCCTGCAACGACAAGGGTTAGGTTGGCCCCACGCGGAGGCCACGTGCGGAGGAAAGGGCCCCTGGGGCGCGAACCCCCCCCGCTGGGCTCCGGGAGCGGCTTGGCGTCGGGGAAGAGGCGCGACCGAGGGTCTCGCTCAGCGAAGGACCCGCAGGCGAACGGTCCGCCGCTCGGGCTCGGCCCCGGGGCGGGGCCGGAGAATGCGCAGGACCACGGTGTCCCCCGGGCGACGGGTCAGGCGCCACCAGGCGTGGAAGTGGTCGTGCCCTTCGAGTTCGGCGCCGTCGACGCCGACCACGACGTCTCCCTTACGAATTCCCGCGGCGACCGCCGCCTTTCCGTAGCGAGGCATGGGCCCCCACGTGACCAGGTAGGTGATCCGGAACGCGAAGGCGTCCGCGGCAAGGCCGAAGGCCGCCCGCTCTTCCGGCCGCAGGTCGCGGCCACCGAATCCGGGACGCGGCTGGAGGCGCCACTTGGAAGGACGCCAGGAAAACTCGAGGGGGGTGCCCACGCGCCACCCCGCTTCGAGGCGGAGCGTCGCGCCGCGCTCGCGCTGGGCACGCAGGAAGCGGAGGGAGAGTTCCGCGCCCTGGTAGGGGGTGTTCTCCAGCACCCAGCTCAGGTCGGCGTGGCTGAGGATCCGCTGGGTGCCCACGCGCAGCAGCCGATCGCCCGGGCGCAGCCCCGCCCGGGCGGCGGGGCTGCCGGCACGAACCTCACGGACGAGTTCCTGTTCTTCCCGGTCGAGGACGAGCCCGATGCGCGCGGGCGGCGGGAAACGCCAAATGCGCCTGTCGTCCCAGGTGCCGTCCCGCCTCCCTTGCTCCCAGTAGGCGTCGTAGACGAAGTGGCAGTGAACGCAATCCAGGGGGCGTCCCCGGCGCCGACGCTCGGCCATCTTCTCCGCCCAGGCGGGGATGTCCTCGATGCGCATCGGCGGACGACGTTCCCGGGCTCGAGGCCGTCGCGCGTAGTCTCGGTAGGACTCCAGCGCGCCGCGGAGGAAACGCACGAGCGAGCCCATGCTCAAGGACCCCGTGGGCGAGCGGGCGTCGCGTCCGCCGTAGCGGTGCAAGACGTAGCCGTCGGGCGCCAGGACCAGAATGGCCAGGGTCAGGTCGTAGTCGAAGGCGTAGGTGCGCAGGTCGAGGCCCGCGAGGTCGGTGACGCGCACCGGGAGGTAGGGGCGCGCGGCCTGACGGAATTCGGCGGAGGGACGGACCAACTGCCCGTCGAAGGACTTGCAGTCCTTTCACGGCTCTCAGCGGAAGACCAAGAGCAGCGGGCGACCTTGCTCCGCCGCCTGGGCGCGCGCGCGAGCGAGGTCGGTCCGCCAAACGAAGGGTTCCTGCGCCTGGACGGGTCCCCCCAGGCCCGCGGCCAGCACGACGAGCGCGGCCAGGCGGCCGCCCGAGAGTTCGCGCATCATCTCCTCCTTCGGAGAGCGGGTGCGGGAGGCGACAGCCCACAGCCGTGCGCGCAGTCGCTGCCCACCCGACGTACCTCCTCGTTTAGCGCGCAGGGTGCCGGTGCGCAAACCGCGCCCCTGGCACCGACCGGTGGCTGCGAGCGGACCCGGGGAGTACAATTCCCGCCGCTGGGAGGCGGAATGAGAAGGGTGTTCTGCTTGGGGCTGGGCTTGCTCCTCGCCGCGGCGAGCGGCGGCTGCCGAGCCTCGGCGCAAGCCTACGTGGACGAGCATTCGGGCGGGAACTTCATCGTCAAGGGTCGGATCCTGCGCGTCGTTCGCCTCTCTTCCTCGAGTTGGGAACCGCTCTCCGACGGCTTCGTCCTCCGCGTCGACCCTGAGGGCTGCGCGGTGACCGTCAACCAGCTCGTCGACGGCGACAAGACCAAGAAGACCACCTTCAACCTCGTCGAAGGCGACGCGATCATCTGGGCCGAAGACTTCGACTACGTCCTCTCCAGCCTGGATCAGAAGCAAGGAACCACCGGGACCCCGGCGCCGCCGGCGCCGGAGGACGACCGCTCGGAGGGCGCCGACGACGAAGGCTGAGTCCGCCTTCCCGACGCCAAACGACCCGCCAAATGCTCAGGAGGAGGGGGGATCGTCTCCCGGGCGGGCAGCCTCGGCCGGGGCCTTGGGGGGGACGAAGCAGAGGATGACGGCCGGGGTGACCAGGAGTTCTCCGACCAAGGCGGCGATCATCGTCAGGGCGGTGAGGCCCCCGAAGTAGGCCATGCTGCGCAGGTCGCCCAGCGCGATGACGCTGAAGCCGAGGGCGATGACCAGCGAGGTGGTCACGATGGCCACTCCCGTGCTGCGCAGGGTCTCCTCCGTGGCCCGAACCGGGTCTCCGTGGCGTTCGTAGAGTTCGCGGAACTTGAAGATGAAGTGGATGGTGTCGTCCACGGCGACGCCGAGGGCGATGGAGGCGATGAGCACCGTCGCCCCGTCGAGGGGAATGCCCGCGTAGCCCATGAACCCCAGGGTGGCGAAGACCGGAAGCAGGTTTGGGGGAATGGAGATGAGGGCGTAGCGCCACGAGCGGAACAAGAGCGCGATGATCCCGAAGATGACCACGAAGGTGGTGGACAAGGAGCTGATCTGCCCCTGGATGAGGTAGTCCATGAGGCGCAGGTAGAGAGGAACGTAGCCGGCGGGAACGATCTCGGTCCCCGGAGGGAGCAGCGCCCGCGCGCGAGCTTGGATGCGCTCGATGAGCTCCTCCACCTGGCGCATGCTCATCTTGCCCACGCGGAAGGTGATGCGCGCCTGACGCTCTTCGGGCCAGTCGATGAGGTGCAACGGATCGTCGTTCCCGCGCGGGTCGTAGAAGAGTTCGAGCGCCTGGGCAACCTGCGCGGGATCGTCGGGAATCCGCGCCCGGCCATCGATGAGCTCGGTGAGGCGCTCGACCACGCCGGTCAGGCTGAGGGCGTTGCCCACGAGGGCTTCGCTGGCCACGACCTCGCGCTGCAGGCGCGCCATGGCCCGAAGGACCCGCGGGTCCTTCGCCCCGTCCGGCCGCCCAGTGCGCACCACGAACTCCAGAGGCGCGGCCGGACCGAAGGCTTCTTCGATGAAGCGGGCATCGCGGCGGACCGGGTGGTCCTCGTAGAAGTAGTCGATGGGGTCGCTGTCCACCCGCAGGAGCCAAAGCCCAGAGCCGATGGCGGCGGCGGCCAGCGCGGCCGCCGCGAGGACCGCACGACGGCGAGCGCTCACGAGGCGAAACAGGGCGGCGAGCGCCGCGTCGGCCGCACCGCCGCTCCGAACCGGGCCCGCACGGGGAGGAGACACGTCGACGAGGGCGCAGCCGGCCGAGCAAACCACCACCGAACAAGCGAAGGCGAACAGGATGCCGACGCCGGCGAACAGGCCGAACTCGCGCAGGACCTCCATGCGGGCGGTGAGGAAGGCGAAGAAGCCGACCGAGGCGGTGACGGAGTTGAAGAGACCCGGGAGAAGGCAGAAGCCAAGGCTGCGGACGATGGCCGCCTTGCGCCCGAGCCCCTCATCGCCTTCGAGGCGGGGTCGGTCCTGGTAGTAGGTGGTCAAGAAGTAGACCGAATCGGTGAGCCCGATCACCATCACCAGGGAGGGGAGGATCATCGACACCAGGTTGAGGCGGTGACCGCTCCCGAGGACCGTGCCCAAGAGGAGCAGCACCGCGGCCTCGACGGCGACGACCGCGATGATGACGGCCTTGACCCGGCGCAGGCTGATCCACAAGCAGAGCACGATGACGAGCAGGCTGAGGGCGCTGTAGAGGGCCGAGTCTCGCGCCACGATGGCGTTCATGGCCTCGTTGCCCACGGCGAGCCCGGCCCACGCCCAAGCGCGCTCGTCTCGGCCCGCGGCGCGGAAGGCCGCGCGCAGCTCACGCTCCATGGCGGCCAGGATCGCGCCGCGGCGCTCGTCGATGTCGTCGAGCACCTCGAGACGCGCCGTGATGAGCGTGGTGCGGCCGTCGGGACTGAGGAGGTCGCGGCGTAGGTCGGGCAGGGAGTCGAGCCTTGCCGCCACACCTGCGGCGTCGCGCACCGGAGGCGTGTAGAGGCGCTCGACGACGATGGTCTCGGGATCGTCGGGCGGGGTCCCCGTCCAGAGCACGGTGGCCAGGCTGGTGACGCCCGACACCTCGGGGAGGCCGGCCAGGCGGCGGGAGACGTCGGCCACGAGGTCGAGGTTGGCGGGGCGGAGGATGCCCTCCTCGGCGCGGAACGCGACGATGACCACCTCGTCGTTGTCGAAGTCGCGCAAGAACTGGCGGTAGCGGACCAGAGCGGGGTCGTCCTCGAGGAACCAGATCTCCAGCCCGTTGTCCACGGGCGGGGCACCCGCACCCCACGCCGTGGCTCCTCCGACCGCGGCGGCCGACAGCGCCAGGACCGCGAGAACGCAGACGCAGGTCGCCCAAGGACGGCGTATGCAGAGCTCGACGGTCGCTTCGGCCAGGCGGCGTGGAGATGGCATCGGAGGCGCGATGAGAGCATCTCCACGAGGGGTGGGCCATGCTTGAATGGAGGCCGATGACCCTGCCTCCCGAAGAGACCACTCCCGAACGGGTCGGCGGCAAGGCCGCGGTCTTGTTCGAGCTGGAGCGAGCTGGCTTCCGGATCCCGAAGACCTACTGCGACCCGCCCGACCTGGCCGCCGCCGTCGCCAGCATCTCGGGGCCCATCGCGGTGCGGTCCTCGGCGACCTGCGAAGACGGTCGCGTGAGTTCCTTCGCCGGCCAGTTCGAGAGCTTCCTCGGCTTGCGCACGCTCGCTGAAGTCCGCGAGGCCGTCGCCCGCTGCCAGGCCTCGGTCCGCGCACCCACGGTGGTGGAGTACTGCCGGCAACACGGCATCCCACCGGAGCAGGTGCGCATGCGGGTCATCGTGCAGGAGCAAATCGATCCGGAGCTGGCGGGGGTCGCCTTCAGCGTGAACCCGGTCACCGGCCGCGAAGAGGTGGTCGTCGAGGCGGTCGCCGGACTGGCCGAGGACTTGCTCGCCGGACGCGCGCAGCCGCTCCCCGCGGGGGACCCCCTCCTCGAGCGCCATCGAGGCAGGATCGAGGAAGCGGCGCGCGCGGTGCAGCGCCACTTCGGGGCGCCGCAGGACATCGAATTCGCCATCCGCGACGGGGAACTCTACCTGCTCCAAGCGCGTCCCATAACGCGCATCTCCTTCGACGAAAGCCTCGGTGAGTGGACCAACGCCGACTTCCGCGACGGCGGCGTCTCCAGCGACGTGTGCACTCCGCTCATGTGGTCCCTCTACGACACCGTCCTCGAGGAGGGCATGCCCGCCTTCTTCCGCAGTCTGAGGCTCCTCGGCCCCCAGGAGAGCTTCCAGGCAGGCGCCATGTTCTTCGGGCGCCCCTACTGGAACCTGGGCGCCGTCAAGCGCTGCCTGGCTCGTCTCCCTGGCTTCGTGGAGCGTGACTTCGACGAGGACCTATCGATCGAGGTCGCCTACGAGGGTCCGGGCCGGGTGACGCCCTTTACCGTGCGGGGGCTGCTGCGCGCCCTGCCCACCGTGCGAGCGGTGGGACGGGTGTTCCGCGAGACGGAGGCGCGAAACCGGGCCTTCCTGGAGGGGGGCTTCGCCGCCCTCGAGCAACGCTTCGCCCAGGTTCCCTGCGGAGACGACCGAGAGGCCTTCGCGCAGCTCATCGAGGAAGGCTACCGGGTCACCGAGGGGACCTACTTCCAGACCATCTACTGCGCGAGCATCGCCAAGAGCGACTTCTGCGACGCCTTCCCCGACGTGGACTACCCGGCCCTGGTCTCGGGGCTGCCCCCGCTCAAGCACCTCGAACCGACGCGGGCGATGCGCGCGATGGCCCGCCGCGGCGAGACCGACATCACACCGCTGCTGGAGCGCTTCCGCCACCACAGCCGACGGGAACTGGACCTGCGCGTTCCGCGCTGGGACGAAGACCCCGAGCACGTGCGGGCGCTCCTCGCCTCCTTCCGCGACGCCCCGCCCGCGGAGGACCCCGTGGCGCGCTATCGCGAAGTGCGCGCGCGAACGCGCGCCGGACTGCCCTTCTGGCGCCGGCGCGCCTTCGACCGCAAGCTCGACCGCCTGCGCCGCTTCCTCTGGATGCGCGAAGAACTCCGCGACTGTTCCTGCCGCATCTACTACCTGATCCGCCGCTACGTGCTGGCCATCGCCGAGGCGCGCGGGCTCGGCGACGACATCTTCTTCATGACCTGGCGGGAGGTCATCGACGACGACCGAAGCGAAATCGAGGCCCGCAAGGCCACCTACGAAAGCTACCGCAACTTCATCCCGCCCAACGAGATCGGCGCGCGCTATCGAGAGGCCGCAGGCACCGCTGCCGGCGCTCTGCGGGGCATCGCCGCCGCGCGCGGCCGCGCGGAGGGCACCGCGCGCGTGGCGAGGAGCGTGGAGGAGGCGCTCTCGGTGGAGCGCGGCGCGATCCTGGTGTGCCCCTTCACCGACCCCGGCTGGACGCCCGTCCTCGACCGCGTGGCCGGGGTGGTGACCGAAACCGGAGGGCTCCTCTCCCACGCAGCGGTCATCTGCCGGGAATACGGCATCCCCGCGGTGCTGGCCGTCAAGGACGCCACGCAGCGAATCCCCGACGGCAGCCGAATCGTCATCGACGGAGGGCAGGGCAGCGTTGAGCTCGCCGACTGAGCTGGGCTTCGAGGTCCTCCGCGCCCTGTGGCTCTCCGTGCCCGTACTCTTCGCGGCCGCCCTGCAGATCCTCGTCATCAAGCAGGACTGGCTGCGTCGGCTCAAGCGGCCCATCGACGGGGGACGCTGCCTGGGCGGCGTCCGCGTGTTCGGAGACAACAAGACCTGGCGGGGCCTCCTGGTCTACGTCGGCGGCGCCGCGGTCGGCGCCCTGGGCCAGGGCCTTCTCCGCTTCCCCCGCCTCGAAATACCCGGCGTGGACTACGCGCGCCCCCTCGAACTCGCCCTTCTGGGCGCGCTCCTCGGCCTGGGCTTCGCTGTGGGCGAGCTTCCCAACAGCTTCTGCAAACGACGGCGCGGCATCGCACCGGGCGCCCGCGGCAGTCCCTTCTGGGTCGTCATGGACCAGGTCGACTCCCTCTTCGGCTGCCTCCTCGCGCTCTGCGTGCTCTGGATCCCGCCCTGGACGACCTGGGCCGTCGTCCTCGGTCTGGGCGTCGGCCTGCACATCGCGTTCAACGGGGTGTTCGTCCTCTTGGGGCTCAAGAAGAGCGTCTTCTGAACGCGCTGCGCCCGGACCCTCCCAACCGGGCGCCGCGCACGCAGCACTCCTCCCCTGCTCGCGGGCGGACGGCTGGCGGAGATCCCTCAGCCCCGAGGGCCGGCGGCCGCGACCTCGGCGGGGACCCCGCTCTCGTAGGTCTTGAAGTTCTCCCGGAACAGAGCAGCCACCTTGGCGGCCTGCGCGTCGTAGGCACTCGGATCGGCCCAGGTCGAGCGCGGCTGCAATAGGTCGGCCGGGACGTCCGGGCACTCGGTGGGCACCGCAAGGCCGAAGACCGGGTCTTCGACGGTGGCGGCTTCCCGCAGGGTGCCCGCGTGGATGGCGTCTACGATGGCGCGGGTGTAGGACAACTTCATCCGCTGGCCCACGCCGAAGCCGCCTCCGGACCACCCCGTGTTGACGAGCCACACGTCGGCGCCGTGGCGCGAGCACTTCTCTGCAAGGAGGCGGGCGTAGGTGTGGGGGTGCCAGACCATGAACGGGCCTCCGAAGCAAGGGGAGAAGGTCGCCTCGGGGTCGGTGACGCCCACCTCGGTGCCGGCCACCTTGGCGGTGTAGCCGCTGATGAAGTGGTATTGCGCCTGCTCGGGGGTGAGGCGACTCACGGGAGGGAGGACGCCGAAGGCGTCGCAGGTGAGGAAGATCACGTTGCGCGGGTGCTGGGCCACGCAGGGGATCTTGGCGTTCGGAATGAACTCGATCGGATAGGAGCCGCGGGTGTTCGTGGTGATCGAGGTATCCGAGTAGTCGACGACGCGGGTCAGGGGGTCGTAGACGACGTTCTCCTGCACGGCCCCGAAGCGAATGGCCTGGAAGATGTCCGGCTCCTGCTCGGGGTCGAGGTCGATCATCTTGGCGTAGCAACCACCCTCGATGTTGAACAAGCCCTCGTCCGTCCAGCAGTGCTCGTCGTCGCCGATGAGCAGGCGCTTGGGATCGGCCGAGAGGGTGGTCTTCCCCGTGCCCGAGAGGCCGAACAAGATCGAACTGTCGCGGCCGTCCTTGCTCTCGGTCGCGGAACAGTGCATGGAGAGCACGCCCTGCTTCGGCATCAAGTAGTTCATCACCGTGAACACGCCCTTCTTCATCTCGCCGGCGTATTCCGTCCCCAGGATGACCATCTCCCGGCGGGCGAAGTTCAGGTCGACGCTCGTCTTGGAGGTCATCCCTTCGGTGTGCCGGTTGGCGGGGAAGCGGCCGGCGTTGAGCACCACGAAGTCGGGCTCGCCGAAGCTCTCCAACTCGGCCTCCGAGGGCCGGATGAGCATGTTGTGCATGAAGAGGGCGTGGTAGGCCCGGGCGCAGATGATGCGCACCTTGAGGCGATACTTGGGATCCCAGCCCGCGTAGCCGTCGATGCAGTAGAGGCGCCGGCGCGTGTTGAGGTAGTCCACGGCCCGCTCGCGATTGATCTCGAAGGCCTTCGGCTCCAGCTTGAAGTTCACCGGACCCCACCAAACGTCCGCCGAGGTGGAGGGCTCGTCGACGATCCGCTTGTCCGCGGGGCTGCGACCGGTCTTCTCCCCCGACATGGCGACCAGCGCGCCGGTGGAGGTGATGGCCGAGCCCTCCTCGTGGCGGAGCGCCTGTTCGTAGAGGATCGGAACGGCCGGGTTGCGGAGAACCTCGGCAACCTCGAGTCCGTGCGCGGCGAGGGAGAAGGATGCGCTCATGGGTCGACCTCCTGAGGGGCGATACGGTATCAGCTTGCGCACCGGCAAGCGACGCCGCCCGAAGTCACCGCGCGCATGGCCCCCGTCGTCCCCGGGCGCTAGCATCGGGCGCCGCCGGCGGCAGTCCCCCGGCTCCCCTCAGGGAGGATCGTGCAGCTAGAGCGCCTCGAAGTCGCCGGGTTCCGCGGTCTGCGGCTCGCCGTCGAACTCTCCCACACCACGCTCTTCATCGGGGAGAGCCGCGCCGGCAAGAGCACCGTGCTCGAGGTGCTCGAGCGCTGCCTCGGGGTGCGCGCCACCCCCGAGGCGCCCTTCCTCGCCGACGACTTCCGCAGCGGAGCCATCGAAGTGGTGCTGGAATTCTCCTGCGAACGCGCGGAGGGGGCCCTGGAGGAGCTGGCCTGGCGCCGCCGGCGGCGGGACCACGTCGCCTTGCGCGTCCGCGCGGAACCCGGGAAACGCGCCTGCTGGGCCTTCGTCGACGCAGACCGCCAGGTCGTCATCGAGCCGGCTCCGGAGCCGCTGCGCGACCGCCTCCGCGCCCTGCATCCGGTCTTGCTCCTCTCCAGCGACCGGTTCTTGGCCGCCGGACGGGGAGCCGACGACCCGCCTTCGCGCCGAGGGCGCGACGAGCTGTTCGCGCGAGTCTTCCTGCGCCGCGGCGCGCTGGCGACCGGCGAGCTCGAGGAGGGCTTCGAGGCGCTCCGCAAGCTCCTCGCCGAGGACGCCCCACGGCCCGAACAGGGGAAGTCCACCCGGCGCATGATGCGCGAGATCGTCGACGCTCCGGGCCGGATGCGCGCCCTGCGCGGCGGCGACGGGGTCGACCTGCGCAGCGCCGGCGCGCAGAGCCTCGCCCTCTTCTTGCTCGTCTCTTGGCTGCTGGAAGTGCGCGGGGGCCAGGCCATCGAAGAAGGGGCCGAGGCCATCCTGGCCATCGAGGAGCCCGAGCTGCATCTCCACCCCATCGTGGTCGCATCCCTCTGGGGACTGCTCGAGCTGCTCCCCGCGCAGAAGCTCATCACCACCAACTCCCCGGCCCTCCTCGGCGCCGCGCCGCTGCACTCGCTGCGGCGTCTGCGCCGCGAGGACGGCCTCGTGCGGGTCTACGGGCTCCGCAAGGGCGCCTTCGACCTCGACGAGCTGCGGCGGGTCGGCTTCCACCTGCGCCTGGAGCGAAGTGCGAGCCTCTTCGCCCGCTGCTGGCTCCTGGTCGAAGGGGAGAGCGAGGTGTGGCTCCTCCCCGAGTTGGCGCGGCTCTGCGGAGTGGTCTTCCCCAGCGAGGGGATCGAGTGCATCTCCTTTGCGCAGTGCGGCCTGGTGCCCATCGTCCGACTGGCCGACGCCCTGGGAATCGCCTGGCACCTGCTGGCGGACGGCGACGAGGCGGGGGGATACTACGCGCGGCTCGCGCGCGAGCAGCTCGACGGAAGGCCCGAGGCGGAACGCATCACCCGCCTCGACCGCCGGGACATCGAGCACTTCATGTGGCACAACGGCTACGAGGAGCTCTACCGCGCGGCCGCGCGGGGCAAGCCCCGGCCCGGGGAGCGGCGCAAGGAGCGGCGACGCCGCCGCCGCAGGGGAAGCGGTCGCGATCCGACGGCGGTCATTCGCCGGGCCCTTCACAAGAGCTCCAAGCCCGAGATGGCGCTCCGCGTGGCCATCGCCGCGGCCAATCCGGACGGCCCCGGCGTGCCTCCGCTGCTGCGCGAGCTGGTGGCGCGCACCGCCGCCCTCGCGCGGGCCCAGGCGGGCGGCTACGGCGAGGAGCTCTCCGAGTCGGTCAAGGGGGCCCAGGGCCGCTCGGGGTAGGGAATGCCGGCCGCGGCCGAAGGCGGCCTCCACCCGCTGGCGGAGGTCGCGCTCGATGCCGAAGAGGGCCGGCGAGAGCCCCCGGGGGGTGCCCCCCGAGGCCTCTCCCGGCAACGCCGGAGCGCGCGCCCTCCCTCAGAAGAAGGTCTTGACCCGGCCCTTGGGCTCCGCCGCCGCGTCGCCTCCCGAGAGCACCGCCTCGAGCCGGGCGAGTCGCCGCTTGGAGCGCTCGCAGCCCTTGGCGGCCGCGGCTTCGAGTTCTGCAATCTTCCGGGCGAGGGCGTCGACGTCGCCGACGCCGAGTTCCTCCTGCAGGCGGGCAATGCGAGCGGCGGACGCCTTGCACCCCTTGGTCGCCCGGACGTTCAGGCGCGCGAAGCGAGCGCTCAGCGGGCGCGGCCCTCCCAGCAAGGCCCGGCGCACGGCCGCCAGGCGTGCGCTGCTCTCCTGGCAGCCCTTGGCGGCCTTGGCCTCCAGGGAGGCGACGTCCTCGGCGCGCTCGAGGCCAAAGCGCTTGGCGAGGGCAGCAAGGCGCGCGGCGGAGGTCTTGCAGCCCTTCCGCGCGGCGGCCTGGGCGCGAGCGAAGGCCGCCGCCAGGCTGCGACGGGCCTTGCCCTTCGTCGCCGTCTGGCCGGCGCAGCCGCTGCAGTTCGCGCCCTTCTTCGCCGTCTGGCCGGCGCAGCCGCCGCAGTTCGCGCCCTTCTTC
>RFHU01000158.1 GCA_003695705.1 Planctomycetota bacterium | reverse complement strand
GGGCTCGATGGGCGTGGGCGGGGCCTGGTTCTCGGGGGCTTGGAAGGTGGCCGGGGCCATGGGCAGGTCCAGGTCCTTGCTGCCGATCCTCCCGCCGGAGATCGGAGTCGGCGCTCCGGTGGCGTTGCTGCCGGCGCCCGGGCGGCTCTGGGCAAGGGCGGGCGAAGCGAAGGCCAGGCAGGCGAGTCCGAGGAGAAGGGCGGTGCGGTTCATCTGCGCTCTCGCGGGCTGGGGTGGAAGAGAGACGGATTGTAGCGGACCTGGGTAGGGTGAAGGTGTTGTCCTTTCGTTGTTTACGAACTCGTTACCCGAATCTGGGGGGAGGCCCCGGGGCCGCGCCCTCCGTTGCTGGGCGGCCGCGCGGGGCGTAGAATCCTATGACGCTGCGCGGCAAAGGATTGCGGCGCCGCCGGCGGGGCGCGCGCCCGAGGGGGAGGCAATGAGCGAACGGATCGAGCGCGAGGAGTTGCCCTGCGGGGCCCTGTTCGTGGGGGCCGGCCCCGCCAACCTCGCGGCGGCCATTCGCCTCATGGACTTGATCGAAGCCCACAACGAGCGCATCGCCGCGGGCGAGGCGGAGGGGCCGCCGATCGATGTGGAGGAGGCCCCGATCATGGTGATCGAGAAGGCCTCCGAAGTCGGCGAGCACTGCATGTCGGGGGCTTGCCTCGATCCGCGCGCCCTCGCCGAACTGCTTCCCGACTACCTCGACCGCGATCCGCCCTTCGAGGGGCCGGCCACCAAGGACCGAGTGGTCTTCCTCCTCCCGGGCGGCGGGAAGATCACCGCCCCGGTGACGCCTCCCACCTTCGACAACCACGGCAACTACCTCGTCAGCCTCAACCGGCTCGTCAAGTGGCTCGCCGAGATCGCCGAGGAGAAGGGCGTCATGATCATGCCCGGCTTCCCGGGCGCCGAAGTGCTCTACGACGAGGAGACCGGCGGCGTGCGCGGGGTGCGCACCGCCGACAAGGGCCGCGACAAGAACGGCCAGCCCAAACCGAGCTTCGAGCCGGGCAACGACCTGCTCGCGCCGATCACGGTCTTCGGCGAGGGCTCGCGCGGTTCGCTGACCCGCGACCTCGTGCGCCGCTTCCACCTCGACAAGGACCGCAACCCGCAGATCTACTCCACCGGCTGCAAGGAGCTGTGGAAGGTGCCGGCGGGTCGCCTCAGCCCCGGCGAGGTGATCCACACCGCCGGCGCTCCGCTCAAGCTCACCGGCGACGAGTTCGGCGGCGGCTTCGTCTACGCCTTCGCCGACGACCACGTCTCCTTGGGCTTCGTGGTCTCCCTCGACTCGCCCGACCCCACCCTCGACCCGCACCGTCTCTTCTCGCGTTGGAAGCAGCACCCCTTCGTTGCCCGAATCCTCGAGGGGGGGGAGGTCGTGCGCTACGGGGCCAAGACCATTCCCGAAGGCGGCTGGTTCAGCCTGCCTCGCCCCTACATGGAGGGGGCCCTCCTCGTGGGCGACTCGGCGGGCTTCCTCAACATGACCCGCCTCAAGGGGATCCACCTCGCCATGAAGTCGGGCATGCTCGCGGCCGAGACCGTGTTCGAGGTCCTCCGCCAGGGAGAGGAGGCTCGGGCTTCCGAAGAGCTCACCCGCGGCTACTGGCGGCGGATCCTCGACTCTTGGATCTTCGAGGAAATGTGGGCCGTGCGGAACTTCCGCCAGGCCTTTCAACGGCGGCCCTTCGGCTTCTTGCGCGGCATGGCCCTAGGCGGCCTGCACGTGCAGACGCGCGGGCTCTTGCCCCCGGGGCGGCTGCCGCTCGAGCCGGACCACCACCGTATGCGGAAGCTCTCCGAGCGCGCCGACCCGGCGTGGCCGTCGCCGCCCCCAGCGCTTCCGCCCACGGCCGAGACCGCCGCGCAGGTCGCGGCCAAGGTGGCCCAGGGCTTCGCGCACTACGCGCCTCCCGCTCGCCCGGACGCGCCGCCCATGAGCGTGAAGAGCGAGGGGGTCGTCTTCGACAAGGTCACCGACGTCTACCACTCGGGCTCGACCCACGACGAGGACCAGCCCTGCCACCTCGTCGTTGCCGACTACGACGTGTGCCATACCCGTTGTGCCGAGGAATACGGCAACCCCTGCCAGTACTTCTGCCCCGCCGGGGTCTACGAAATGGTCGACGCCGGCGAGGCGGCCCCCGGCCGGCGCCGCCTGCAGCTCAACTTCTCCAATTGCGTGCACTGCAAGACCTGCGACGTGCGCGATCCCTACCAGATCATCACCTGGGTCGCTCCCGAGAGCGGGGGCCCCACCTACGCGGGCCTGTAGGCGAAGCCGTGGAGGCGCCGTGGCGGGCCTGGGCCGAGCTCGCCGGCCGGGAGTGGGCGCATCGCTTCGAGGTCCTGGGCGCCGAGCGCCTCGGCCCAGAGGAGCCCGTTCTCGAGGAGGACGAGTTCGGCTACCTGTGGGCGGTCGAAGAAGTATGGCGGACCGGCGAGGGGCTCTACCTCTACGCACGCGCCGAGCGACGCCCCGGTCGGCCCGAGCGGCGCCGGGTGCTCCTCGGCCGCGACCCCGCAGAGCTCGTTCGCTCCCTCCGCGCGTGCCTGGGGTTGACCCCGGGGCGGGTGGAAGTGCTCGGGCGGGCGGGGATCGAGGTGGGCCTCGAGCCCGACGACGAGGTCGAGGGCGACGACTTCTTCCCGCCTTCCTGAGCGGTGGGGCCGGCAGGCTCGCGCGCGCTCCGTCTCCGTCCGCGGCAGCGCCGGTCAGTCGGGCGAGGCAAGGCCCGTGCGCTCGGCGAGGACCGACACCAAGGAGCGAACCTCGGGGTCTCCAGGCCTGCGGGCCCGAGCCAGGCGCCAACGCGCCGCGGGGCAGGCCGTCACGAGCACGTCGGCCTCCGCTTCGCGGGCGAGCTCCAAGACGGCGGCGCCGCAGCGCGCCGCCGCGGCGGGGTGGGTGAGGGGGTAGACCCCGCCGCCGCCGCTGCAGCGGGTTTCCGCCTCGCGGTAGGCCAGCTCGAGCGGCGGCCGGCCCGTGGCCGCAGAGAGAAGCTCGCGCGGCTCGCGCAGGCGGCCCAGCCGGCGGGCGAGGAAGCAGGGGTCGTGGTAGGCCGCGCGGCGAGACCAGGCCTCGGCGGGAGCGAGCCCGCGCCAGCGGTCCGCCGCGGCGGCGAGGCGGACGACCAGGGGGAGCACGCGCCCGGGAGGGCGGAGTCCGAGCTCCCGGTAGCGCACGGCGAGGGTGTAGGCACAAGACGGGCCGGTGGCGAGCACCTCGTCGAAGGCGGCCAGGGCGTGCGCGGTTCCGGCGGCGTGCCGCTCGAAGTCCTCCCTCAGCCCGGCGGCGTCCAGCGGGTATCCGCAGCAGCGGCCCGGGGAGGCCAGCGACGGCGCCGCCCCGGCGGCCCGCAACAGAGCGAGGGCGCGGGCGAGGTCCTCGGGCGCGCGCGCCAACTCGGCACAGGCGGGGAACACGCCCAGCGCCCCCCTCCGGGCGTGCGCTTCCGGCGCCACCCCACGCGCGACGGCTTCGAGGTCGCGTGCGTAAGGGCTCCCGTGCTCGCGGACGCGCCGCGCGAGCTCGTGCACTTCGCGCGGCGCAACGCCGCGCTGCACCGCGAGGGCGCGGGCCTCGCGCAGGGACTCCGCCACCGAGATCCGGTGCCGGCAGGCGTCCACCGTTCCGCGGCAGTCCGTGCACTTGTAGAGGACGCGGGCCTGGCCCGTGTCGAGCGCCTCCCCGCGCTCGAGCGCGCGGAGGGCCACCTGCTGCTTGAAGGTCGGGGTTGCGGCCTCGCTGGCTTCGGCCTGCGCCGCGGGGCAGGCGTGCCGACAGAGCTTGGGGCAGAAGGAGCAGGCGGCGCGGTCCTCGGCCCGCGTGCGGGCCCTCACTCCACGTCGAAGGACATGCCGCAGCCGCAGCCGCTCTTGGCCTGCGGGTTTTCGAAGCGGAAGCCCGCGTGGCCGATCTCGTCCACGTAGTCGAGGGTGGAGCCCCGCAGGAAGTTGCGGCTGATCGGGTCGATCACCACCTCGAAGCCTTCGTGGCGCTGGACGAGGTCGTCTTCCTTGCGCACGTCCGTGGTGACGAGGTAGGAGAAGCCCGAGCAACCGCCGGAGGTGACCCCCACCCGGAGCACCTTGCCCTCCTCCGCGGCCAGGAAGCGCCGCGCGGCTTCCTGCGCGGCCTCGGTCAGGGTGACGACGGTCTCTTGCTGGGTCTCGGCCATGCTCTGCCTCGCGCTCGCTTGCCTCGCAAGTATAACAGGGAGCTTCTGGCAAACCCTACGCAGGGCGGGCCAGAGCGCAGGAACGGCCAGGACGGGCAACCCCCATGCGGAACGCTGTGCACCGGCTGAGCGACCCCCTGGGGCGGCTGCGCCTGGGGCTGTTGTTCCTTTTGCTCCTCCTCTCGCTGGGGACGGTCGGCTACACCCTCATGGGGCTCTCGCCCTTCGACGCCTTCTACATGACGCTGATCACCGTCAGCACGGTCGGCTTCTCGGAAATTGGCGGAGAACTCACCACGCCCTGGCGCATGTTCACCGCGGGCCTGATCCTCTCCGGGGTGATCCTGGTGGCCTTCTCCACGGCGAGTTTCATTGAGGCCGTGGTCGAGGGGGGGCTCGCGAGCTACTTCGGGAGGCGCCGCATGGCCCAGAAGATCGCGGAAATGGAAGGGCACTGGATCGTGTGCGGCTACGGGCGCATGGGCGAGCTGGTGTGCAAGGAGATCCTTCGCAGCAAGAACCCTCCGCCCGTGGTCGTGATCGATCGCGACGCCGAGCGCGCCCGCGCCTGCGAAGAGGAGCGCCTGCTCGTCCTCGAAGCCGACGCGACCCACGAGGAGACCCTGGAGGCCGCCGGGATCGAGCGCGCCTACGGGCTCGTGTCGCTGGTGGCGAGCGACGCCGAGAACGTCTACATCGCGCTCACCGCCCGGGGCATGAACGCCCGCTTGGTCATCGTCGCGCGCGCCCTCGAAGACCACAGCGAGAAGAAGCTGCGCCGCGCGGGCGCCGACAAGGTCGTCTCCCCCTATACGGTCGGCGGGCACCGCCTTGCGCAGGCCGTGCTGCAGCCCGTCGTGGCCGAGTTCCTCGAATTCGCCGCGGGGCACGACCTGCGCCTCGAAATGGAAGAGACCGTGATCCAACCGGGAACGCAACTCGTCGGGACGGAGTTGCGGCACAGCGGACTGCGCAGCGAGCTCGACCTGATCGTCCTCGCCATTCGCCGTGCGAACGGGGAAATGCTCTTCAACCCCAAGGCCGAGACCCGGCTCGAGGCCCTCGACACCCTCATTGCCCTGGGCCCCGCCCACTGCCTCGATCGGCTCAAGGAGTGGGCGGGGAGCGCCAACGGACGCTCACAGCGCAATCCTTCAGCTTAGCGAGACCCACCGACGCCCAGAGCCCGCCCGCGACGGCGTTGCGCGCCGAAGTCCATGGGTTGTCAAGGATTCCGCGCGGGGAGCGACGTTGCGCGCCGACCCCTTCCGCGCCTAGAACCGCGGTGTGCGGACCATCTGGTACATGGGCGCGAAAACGCGCCTCACAACGGAGATTCTGCGCGCGGTGGAGGACGCCGCGCCCGGCGCCCGGAGCGCCCTCGACCTCATGACCGGAACGTCGGTGGTCGCCTGGGCCCTCTCGGACCGCTACCGCGTCGTGGCCAACGACGTGCAGGCCTACGCGACCACCCTCGCCCGGGCGAGCCTCTGCGGCCCGAAGGTAGGCCCCGTCCTCACCGAGCGCACTCTGGGCCGTCGTTTCCGCGAGAACGCCAACGCGCTCTTGGACTGGCTCGAGCCCGCCGTGGCGCTCGAGGACGCCTTCCTCGAAGCCTACGGATTCGACCCCGAAGGCGGGGAGCGCGGCCCCTTCGCGCTCGGTCCGATGGGCGTCGCGGCGCGGGAGCGCGCGCGGCGGCGCGTCCCCCGGGACCCGCAGCGCCGCGCGCGCGCCTACCGCGCCTTCGCGCTCGGGGGCCCGAGCTTCCTCGAGGAGGGAACCCCGCGGGCGACGGGGCCCTTTCGGGGTGCCCAGGACCTCTTCGCCCAAGCCACGATCGGGGTCCGGCGGGAGGATCCGGGCACCTTCCCCTACCTCCTCGCCAGCAGCTACTACCCCAACGTCTACCTGGGTCTCCGCCAAGCGATCGTGGTGGACAGCCTGCGCTACGCCATCGATGGGCTCGGGGGAGCGCAGGCCGCGCAACGGAGGACGCAGGCGCTGGCTTCGCTCCTGCACGCCACCAGCGTCACGACGTCGGCGACCAGCCACTTCTGCCAACCGCGTGGTCTGGTGCGGGATTCCGAGGTCAAGGCAGTGCTTGCCCGCCGCTCCGCCGCGATCGGGGCGCGCGCACAGGGCTACGAGCGAGAGCTCGTGGCCCTGCGCGCCAGCCACGAACGGAACCCGGGGAACGCGGCCTTCTGTTGCGACTGGCGCGACCTCTACCGCCGCTGGAACGAGGTCGGGGCCGACGTGGTCTATGCGGACCCGCCCTACACCTCCGACAACTACTCGCGCTTCTACCACGTCCTCGAGGTCCTTACCCGCTACGACTACCCCACGCTCGAGGTCCGCCGCGGTCGCACCACCAAGGGGCGGTATCCCGCCCGCGCGCTGCGGCATCAGTCGCCCTTCTGCGTCCGCCGCCGCGTCGAAGGGGAGCTGCGGGAACTGATCGCCCAGACGGCGGCGCGCGGAGCCGCCCTCGTCCTCTCGTACGGGGAAGAGAACGGACTCTTGTTCAAGGTGTGGCGCGCGCGCGGGCTCTCTGCAGCAGCCGCGCGGCGGCGTTTCCTCGAGCTCGCTCGGGCCCATTACGCCCACGCAGAGCTACGCAAGCGCACCCTGCTCCACTCCGGGCAGGGCGACTCGAACGTGAAGGTCACCGAGCTGTTGCTCGTGGCGCGGGGGCCGCGCACGTGCGCCTGATCGGGAACAAGACCAAGTTGCTCGGTTCGATCCAGCGCTTCTTGGAAGCCCGCGGGGTCCACGGCGGCACCTTCTTCGACGTCTTCGCCGGCACCGGCAGCGTGGGGCGGCACTTTCGTCGCCTCGGCTACCGCGTTCGCGCCAACGACTTGCTCTGGAGCAGCTACGTGCGCCAGCTCGTCTACGTGGGCTGCGCGCGCGTCCCGGACTTCTCGGGCCTCCTCGAACTGCCGCAGGTCCGGCGCCGCCTCGCCGGCCGGCGCGGTCGTGCGGAGCGAGAGGCCCTCGGGACGGCGCCCCCCGGGCAAGAAGACCTCTACGCGGCGGTGGCCGCCCTGGCCCTCGCTCGCCCCCGGCGCGGATTGATCTGGAGGCAATACGCCGAAGGCGGGCCGGCGGGGCGACTCTACTTCTCCGACGAGAACGGTCGTCGGATCGACGGCGCCCACGAAGAGCTCCTCGCCTGGCGCCGCGACGGACGCGTGGGGCAGGACGGCTTCTGGGTGTTGCTCGCCAGCCTCCTCGAGGCGGCGGATCGGGTCGCGAACATTTCGGGCACCTACGGGGCTTTCCTCAAGCGCTTGCAGGAGAGCGCGCGCGAGCCTTTGCGGCTGCGCCCTCCGCTGCTCGATCTGCGCTCGCCGGCGGGGCGGGTCTACCGCGGCGACGCGAACGCCTTGGTGCGGCGCGTTTCGGCGGACGTGCTCTACCTAGACCCGCCCTACAACCAGCGGCAGTATGCGAAGAACTACCACGTGCCCGAGGTCCTCGCCGAGCTGCATACCGCCACCGACCTGCGCGCCTACGAAGCCGAGATCTACGGGAAGACGGGCCTGCGTCGCTTCGAGGATCGGCGTTCGGAATACTGCCGCCGCGGGGGGCGCCGGGGTGGACCGAGCCCCTGCGAGAAGGCCTTCCGCGACCTCGTGCGCGCGGCCCGCGCCGAACACATCGTGGTCAGCTACAGCGAGGAGGGGATCCTCGACCGCGAGGCGATTGGCGCGGCCTTGGCCGAGGCCGCCGGACTGCCCGCCTTCGACTTCGAGCGCGACCACCGGGTGATCTCCCACCGGCGCTTCCGCTCCGATCGCAACCGGAACGGGCGGGTCTATCGGGTGCTCGAGGGCCGTGCCCCGGACGAAGTCGGCGAGTGGCTGTTCTACGTGCGCAAGCCGCGATCCCGACGCCGAGCGAGCGCTTGAGTTGCCGGGCACGAGCCCCGCAGCTCAGGGGCCGTGCGCGATGCGGAAGTCCTCGAGGACGAAGCGGCCGGCGCGCGCGCGCAGGACGGCGTCGACGCGCAAGGCGACACTGCCTTCGCGGGCGACGGAGCGAACCGCGAGCGGGAGGTCGCCCGCCCCCGGTGACGGTCGCGGGGCGTAGCGCACCTCGACCTCGATCCCGTCGAGCGAGAACGCCCCCCGGCCGCGCGTTCCGGAGCGGGCGGCCGCCTCTCGAGCCCAGCGCACACCGCCGAAGGCGGCTTCTCGGAGCCTGGAGGCCGTCGCCTGGTGGGCGGCGTAGGCGCTCAGGCTGCGGGTCGTGCTCACGTAGAGCCCTGCGCTCGCCAGGAGGACGGCGGAGAAGACCAGCACGAAGGCCGTGAAGGTGGAACCGCGCCGGGACGCGAGCCGGCGGGCGCGGCGCGCGGCCTTCGGCCCCCGATCAACGCCCACGAGCGACCTCCAAGCGGGGCGTCGCGCCCCGCAGGAAGCGCCGTCGCACGGCGCCGCGCGCGAGGAGGGCCTCGGCGCGAACGCCGGCCGGGGTGCGCACCACCCGCAGGGAGCGCATCAAGGGGTAGCGGTCGCGCTCCCTGCTCCCCTTCGGGCTCAGGACGACTCGCTCGCCGCTCCGATAGATCACCGTGCTCCCGTCGCAGCGCTCGACGAGCAACTCGCTGCCCGCGGCGCGGAGGTCAAGGCGGCGAGCGGCTTCGACGTCCCCACGCAAAGCCCCGAGGAATTCGTTCGCCTGTCGCTCCACGTCGATCAGGGCCCCCTGGAGGGAGATCGCTCGCTGGGCGGTCACCTCGACGCCTGCAAAGACCGTGAGGGCCGTCGCCACCAGCCCGAGGTAGACGGCGAGTTCGACGAGGGTGAAGCCGCGCCGGCGAGTCACTTCCCCTCCTTGGGCAGAGGGACCACCGTGGCCAGCCGGAGCGTTCGTTCGCCGTCGCGTTCGCGCCAGCGGACGGTCACGCGCGCCTCGTAGAGCAAGTGGCCGTCTCCGACCGCCATGCGGAGGGCGCGAGCGTCGAGGTGTCCACGCAGCCACGGCGCCTCGGTCGGCGTGAAGCGGGCGACGCTGCGGTAGCCGTCGGGGTCGGCCGCGCCGCGGGGAGGGGCCGGGAGCCCCTCACGCCGCAAGCGATCGACGGCGAGTTCGGCCGCGGCGAGGGCCTGGGCGCGGCGGTGGGTCTGGGAGAGCACCGTCATCTTCGCCCGGGTCAGTGCGGCGAAGGCGCCGAGGGCGCCTGCGAAGATCACGGTGCCGGCGACGAAGTCGGCGAGGGCGAAGCCACGGCGGCGACGAGGCCTCACGCGAGCACCTCCCGAAGGCTGATGGAGCGCAGGACCTCTTCGAAGGTGGTCAGCCCTTGCCGGGCCTTGTCGAGCCCGTCGTCGAGGATCGTGTACCAGCCCCGCTCGAGGAGCGCGTGGAGGATTTCGCTCGTGCGGGCCTTCTCGAGGATCAACGCGCGCAGGTCTTCGTCCACGTCGAGGAATTCGGCAACGGGCAACCGGCCGCGGTAGCCGGTGAAGTCGCATGCTTCGCAGCCCTTGCCGCCAAAGAAGCGCAGCTCGTCGTCGCCCTGGTAGAGGCGGCGAATGAGCTCGAGCTTGGCGGGGGGGTGTTCGACGGGCTCGGCGCACTCGCTGCAGAGGCGGCGGACCAGCCGCTGGGCGATCGTGCCCGTGAGCGCCGACGCGACGACGAAGGGCTCGAGGTCCATGTTGATCAGCCGCGTCACCGTCTCGGGCGCCGAGCCGGAGTGGAGGGTGGACAGGACCAGGTGCCCGGTCAGGCCGGCGTGGAGTGCGACCTCGGCGGTCTCGAGATCGCGGATCTCGCCCACCATGATCACCTCGGGGTCTTGTCGCAGAACGGCCTTGAGGCCGGCGGCGAAGTCGAGGCCGACGTTCCGATTGACTTGGAGCTGCGACCAGAGCCCGAATTCGAACTCGACGGGGTCTTCGATGGTGATGATCGAGCAGTAGGCGTCGAGTTCGCGGTTGATCTCGTGGAGCAGCGCGTAGAGGGTCGTGGTCTTGCCCGACCCGGAAGGTCCCGTCATGAGGAACAGGCCCTCGAGGTCGAACATGATCGCCCGCAAGCGGTGCAGCATGGACTCCGAGTAGCCGATCTCGCCGAGGTCGAGGATCGCGCGGGCCACCGAGAAGACCCGCGCGACCACCTTCTCGCCGCCGACCGTCGGGACCACCGAGACGCGGAGGTCGGTCTGCTGCGCGCCGAGGCCGATGGAGATTCGCCCTTCCTGGACGATCTCCCGTCGATGGCTGAGGAGGTCGCTGAGCACCTTGATCCGGGAGACGATCTGATCGTGTAGGCGCGCGGGCAGGTAGCCGACGTCTTGGAACACGCCGTCGATCCGGTAGCGCACCCGGACCCCGCGTCGGTGAGGCTCTATGTGAATGTCGCTGGCACGGCTGAGGACGCCCTTGCGGAGCACGAGGTCCGTGAGTTCGGAGACCTTGAAGTCTTCTCGCTCGACGAGCGCGGCGAGAAGAGCCGAGGTCTCCTCGAGGGTCGCGCGGGCGAGCTGCTCGTCGTTCACGGTCGGCTAGCCGCCCATGAGCGCGGCGGATTCGGTGAGGGGTTCGAAGCAGGCGAGGAACATGAGGAACACGACCCCGCCCATGACCACGAGGAGGATCGGCGAGAGGACCTTGGTGATCAGCGTCGTCTGTTGGTCCACGTCGGCCTCGAACTCGTTGGCCAGCTCGGCCAAAGCCTCCTCGAGGATGCCCTTCTCTTCGGCCATTTGGAGCTTCCACACCATGGCCTCGGGGAAGACGTCGTCGCCGGCGAGGTTGCGCGAGAACGAGCCCCCTTCTTCGACCGCGAGCCGGAGTTCTTCGAGCTTTCGGGAGATCCGGTTGCGTCCCACCACGCCGGAGGAGAGGCGTAGGGTCTCCACCATGGACACCCCGTTGAGGAGGAGGTCCCTCATGGTGCGGGTCACCTTCATGAGGGCGGCGCTCAAGAAGAGTTTGCCGAACAGGGGAGGGCGAAAGAAGAAATCGTCGTATTCGCGCCCCATGCGCTCGATCTTGACGTAGGTCCACGCGGCCAGTGCGACGCCACAGGCCACGAGCAGCAGCATGGCGACTTGGTTTTGCACAAGGTGGCTGAGCGCGAAGAAGTAGCGGGTGAGCGGGGGCGCCGCGGCGAGGGGGTCGGCGTTCGCCGAAGCCGCCGCAGCGCCGCTGCGCTCGATCAGCATGGACTCGAACTGCGGGGCGATCGCGTAGAGGAAGAAGGAGGCGAAGGCGAAGATCACCGCGCTGATCACCGCGGGGTAGGTGATCGCCTCGAGGATCCGGCTGCGAACGCGCACCATGGCTTCGGTGTGGGCGTTGAGTTCTTCGAGGATGACCGCGAGGTTGCCGGTTGACTCGCCGGCCCGGACGACTTCGAGGTGGATGCGCGAGAAGGTGCGCGGATACTTGGCGAGCGCTTCCTGAAGGCTGTGCCCTTCGTCGAGGTCTTGCTGGATGCCTTCGACGACTCGGCGGAGGTCCTCGCTGGTGACGTCCCGCGCGAGGATGCGCAAGCCTTTTGCCAGCGGCATGCCCAGGCGCGCCATGGAGGCGATTTGGCGGTTGAGGAAGAGAACCTCGTCCTCGCGGAGCTTGATGTCCTCGGGCGCGGTGTCTTGGGCCATGCGGGGCGGAGGCTATCACGGCGAGCGGCCGCTTGTCAAACCGGGCTCCGCCTTTAGTCGCAGTCCAGCAAGGTCTTATGGGATTGACGCCCGGGCCGGTCGCTCCGTTGCAGGGCTGCGGGGGCGGTGCTACCCTGACCTCCGACCCACGCCCCAAAGCTCCAAAAACCGTGGGCTTTGCGGTGCTGCACGGCGAGGAGACGTGGCCTTGCGGAGCTCCTGCCGAGCGGGGGGCAGGAGCGTCATGGCCAACGACCCCTTCGAATTCGACATCGATTACGGAGACAAGCCCGACGGGGCGTCCCCTTCGGGCGCCCCACCGCAAGCCGCGGGAGACCCGTTCGGGGGGAACCCCTTCGGG
>RFHU01000157.1 GCA_003695705.1 Planctomycetota bacterium | reverse complement strand
GTGTGCGCAGGCCCGACCGGCGGTCGGGCGGTGTGCGGTGGCCCGACCGGCGGTCGGGCGGTGTGCGGTGGCCCGACCGGCGGTCGGGCGGTGTGCGCAGGCGCCCGGGCTCACGCCCGCACCTGCTGAGGTCGTTCGCCCGTGTCGAAGCGGGCGACGGCCAGCGTGCCGTTCTCGTAGGCGAGAACGATGACGTCGTCTCCGCGGGAGAAGCGTTCGCCGTCGCGGGACTCCGCGGGGAGGTCCACGCTGGTGCCCTTCGCCTCGACCCGGACCAGGCCGCGCTCGTCGGGCGTCACGTCGAGGAGCACGGTGCCCCGGCGGCCGACGAAGTCGCGGGCCGGATCGACTTCCGAGGAGACCCGCTCCTTGCGCAGCGCCTGGACGAGGCGCGAGGCGGCGTAGCCGCAGAAGAAGCCCGTTCCGCTGGCCACGCCCAGGCCCAAGGCGGGCTCGGCCAGGGAGAGGGCGGTGAGCAGCGTTCCGGTGAGGCCGAAGAAGGCGGCGAAGAAGAGCCAGAAGCGGAGCGAGAGGAGGGGGAGGAGGAGCGCGTCGCCGAGGGAGAAGCTGCCCTCGGCGTCGAGGTCGTGGTCGGCGTCGAGATCGTGGTCGGCGTCGAAGTCGTGGTCGGCGTCGAAGTCGTGGTCGGCGTCGAAGTCGTGGTCGGCGTCGTGGTCGTGGCCGGAGAGCAGGGAGAGGGCGAGCATGCCGCCTCCCAAGACCAGACACGCCAAATACACGGCGAGCAACACGGTCGTTCCCCTCCCCGTCGCGGGCCGGGGAGGCTCCCACGTGGAACCCTTCCCGTCAATGCGGCCTCAGCCCGTCAACAGATCAACGTAGTTGACGACAGCTTATCTAAGGCGTTGCTTTGTGGTCAAGAGGATTCCTCGCCGACCGGTGGGATTTCGTCGGCTTCGGCGCTTCGGCCGCGCAAGTCTCGAACTTCGTTGCGCTCGATGCGCTTGAGGATGAGCCGGATGGCCTCCTTGGACCACCCCTTGGCCCGGCGCTTGGTGGGGATGCCTTCTTGGTCGAGGGCCTCGGCGATGAGCCGCAGGGACTTCCCTTGGCGCGCGAGTTCGCTGATGCGGCGGACCGCGTGCATTTCGACGGGGTCGGGGACGATGTAGCCGCGGACGATCTTCTCGCCGAGGAGAGGCTTGGCCCCCTTGCGGGCACGACGCGCCTTGAGGAGGCTCCGGGCACGGTGGCGCGCCTGTTCGGCTTCCATGTCCCGGGCGGCGCGGAGCACCGCAAGCATCAGGTGGCCCGCCGCAGAGTCGCTCGCGACCGCGCTGCCGTCGAGGTCGAGGACGTGGAGCACGGTGGCCTGCTGCTCGAAGGCTTCGTGGAAGTCCACGCACTCGGCCGCCGAACTGAACAGGCGCTCGAGGCGCACGACCAGGAGGTCGAGGCCGGTGTGGGGACCTTGAATGCGTTCGAGGAGCTGGGCTCCCCCGGCCCTCGCCTCCACCGGGACGCTTCCCGCGACGCCCACGTCGGTGTAGATGCGCTCGAGTTCCATGCGGCGGAAGGCAGCGTAGGCCCGGATGAGTCCCTGCTGCTCGTCGAGCGAGAGGGCGCGGGCATCCTCCTCGTCGGGTCCCGTGCGCGCGTAGCCCACCGCGGTTCGTTGGGCATCCGACCGTGTCATGAACCCTCCCCGGGGCAATGCGACGGAGGACCCTCTCGTCGTCGACGGTTCGAATCCGTGGAACCGCCGCCGGGCCGGGACCCGCCGAGGGGCTACGGGCCGAGTCCAGGGAGCGGGCTGCGGGGGAGGGACCGAACGGTGCCGATGCGCCCGGAAGGGGTATACCCCCTCCGCAGAGCTCGTCAAGGCTGCGATTTCCTTGACGCGGGAATTCCGTTGGCGAGGCCGGCGGTTCGGGATACGTTTGGTCCGTGCACGCCCTGGAGGAATTCGGTCGGGACCTCGCGAGCTTGCTGGCACCCGAGGCCTGCGTCGCCTGCCGGACGCCGGTGGGAGACATCGGTCCCAGCGACTGGCGCAGGGTCCTCTGCGCGTCCTGCCGCGCGAAGCTGGAGCTGCTGGAGGAGGCGTGCCGTCGTTGCGGGAGCGCGCGGGGACCCTACCTCGGCGACGAGGGCCCCTGCCGGGCCTGCGCGGGCAGCGCGCGCGGCCGCGTGCGCACCACGACCGCGCTGTTCCGCTACCGTGGGGTAGGGCGAGGCGTGCTGATGGCCTTGAAGTACCGGCGGCGGGACCGTCTGGGGGTCGCGCTGGGGCGCGCGCTCGGGCGTCGGTGGCGCGCGCGGGAGCCGGACGCAGCGGCGTCGCCGACCCTGTGGGTCGTCCCGGTCCCCCTGCATCCCTTCCGCCGCTGGCGCCGGGGCTACAACCAGGCGGAAGAGATCGCCGTCGGAGTCGCCGAGTCCCTTGGTCGTCCGTGGGTGGACGCCTTGCGCCGTCGCCGGAGCACTCCGCCCTTGTTCGCGCTCGAACGAGAGGCCCGAGAGCGAACCATGGCCGGCGCCTTCGCCCCGCGGGGCGGACGAAGCCTCGTCGGGCGCACGGTGGCGCTCGTCGACGACATCCGCACCAGCGGAGCCACCCTGCGCGAGGCGGCCGCGGCGCTCCACGCGGCCGGTGCCGCCCGCGTGCACGCCCTGGTCGTCGCGCGCTGATCGGAGTCCGGCCGCCGGGTCCCTCCCGGCCATCCGGCCGAAAGGAGGCTCGCGGCGGCCAGAGGGCACCCGCAGCACGCCCCGAGGTTCGGGACCCGCAGAGAGGTCCGCCCTTCTCCACCGCCAAGGCCGGGTCCGAGGCCGGGGCGGGCGCGGCGTCGCGGGCCGCGCTGCCGTTGCGGGACGGTGGCGGTAGGATGCCGGCGTGGCTCCTCCCCGAGCGAACCCCACGTCCCCCGCCGCGAGGGCCGACTTCGTGCAGTGCCCTCGCTGCGCTTTGGAACTCCCCGCCGCCCTCTCCTACTGCCCTCGCTGCCGGGCGCAGGCCCAAGGGAAGCCCTACGATCCCCGCGCCGTGGACGCCCACGAGCGGCACTACGTGTTCACTCTGGTGGCCCTCACCCTGGGGGCCTTGGCCATCCCCCGTGCCTTGCGAAGCCCTGCCTTCTCCCCGGCCGAGAAGGCAGGGCTCGCCCTGGTGGGGCTCCTGAACACCGGCGGGGTCGTGGTGGTATTGGTGCTGTTCGTGCGCTGGCTCCCGCTCTACCTGCAAGGTCTCCTTCGCTCGTGAGCCTGCGTTTTGCCTACAACACCAACGGCATGCAGTCCCATCGGCTGGACGACGCACTGGCCATCCTGAGCGAGTGCGGCTACCAGGGCGTCGCTCTGACCCTCGACCACATGCATCTCGACCCCCTGCGGGCGGGCGCGGTCGAAGTCCGCCGCGTGCGCTCCCTGCTGCGCACCCACCGCCTGGCGTGCGCCGTGGAGACCGGAGCGCGCTACCTCCTCGATCCTCGCCGCAAGCACTGGCCCAGCCTCTGCGCAAAGGATCCGCTCGAGCGCGTCCGCCGCGTCGACTTCCTCCGCCGTGCGCTCGACATCGCCGCCGAACTCGAGGCCGAGGTGCTCAACCTCGCCAGCGGTCCTGCGGAGGTCGGGCTCGCCGAGGAGCGCGCCGACCTGCTCCTGCGGGGCGGGCTGGAAGAGGTCCTGGACCACGCGCGCGAGGTGGGCGTCCCCGTCGCCCTGGAACCCGAGCCCGGCCACCGAGTCGACCGCCTCTCCCGCTACGAAGCCCTCGCCGCCGACTTTCCCGAGTTGCTGCTGACCCTGGACGTGGCCCACGTCTCGGTGACCACCGCCGAGGGGAGCGCCGCCGAGGCCATCGAGCGCTTCGCGCCGCGGCTGGCCCTCGTGCATCTCGAGGACGCACCCCGCGGAGTGCACGCCCACCTTCCCTTCGGCGAGGGCGACTTGCCGCTCGAGGACATCCTCGACGCGCTGGCGCGCGTCGAGTTCTCCGGCCTGTGCGCCGTCGAGCTGTCGCGGCATTCCCACCGCGCGCACGAACTCCCCGCGCGATCCCTCGAAGCCTTGCGCGCTGCCCTGCCCGGGGTGCCTCGCCCGTCCGCCTAGCGGGTCGTTCCGGAGCGCCGGTCGCGCGCTCCGGGGAGCACCGCGTCCCCGGCGGCGGAGGGAGGTCGTATCATGTGCGGCCCATCGGAGGCGGTGTGGACATCGGCTCGATTCCCCAGCGCGTGCGCAGCCTGCAGCGACTGCCGCAGATCGTCGGCGTCCTCTTCAAGTACGGCTTCGGAGACCTGGCGTCCCGGGTGGGGATCGACAGCGTCGTGCACCGCCTCAAGAGCCACGTCTTCAAGGACGTGGACCCCCGCTTCGAGTCGATGCGCACCGAGGTGCGCATCCGCCTGGCGCTCGAAGAGCTCGGCCCCACCTTCGTGAAGCTGGGGCAGGTCATGGCGACCCGGCCCGACCTGATCCCCATGAGCCTCTGCGACGAACTGCGGCACCTTCAAGACGAAGTCGCCCCCTTCGACGTGCAGGGAATTCGCGCCCACGTGGAAGCGGAACTCGGCCGACCCATCGACGAGCTGTTCGCGGAGTTCCAGGACGAGCCGCTGGCGGCCGCGAGCATTGCTCAGGTCCACCGCGCCCGCCTCCGCGACGGGCGCGAGGTCGTCCTCAAGATCCAGCGGCCGAACCTCGACCGGTTGCTCGAGTCGGACCTCGCGCTCCTCCACTGGCTCGCCCAGGTCGCCGCGGAACGCCTCCCGGAAATGCGTCGCTACGACCCCGTGGGGCTGGTGGCGGAGTTCAAGAAATCCCTCCTGCGCGAGATCGACTTCGAGATCGAGGCCTACCACATTCGGCGCTTCGCGCGCTGCTTCGCGGACGACCCCAACATTTACGTGCCCGAGGTCATCGACGAGTGCACGACGTCGAAGATCCTCTGCGAGGAATTCATCCGGGGGACTCCCCTCAGCGACCCGGCCCTGCGGGAGAAGGACATCGACTTCGAGGCCATCGCCAAGATCGGCCTGCGGAACATCGTCGAGCAGGCGCTCGTCCACGGCTTCTTCCACGGCGACCCGCATCCCGGCAACATCTTCGTTCTCGAGGGCAATCGCCTCTGCTTCATCGACTACGGAATGATGGGCGTCCTCGACCGGGAGCGGATCGACGAGCTGTTGACCTTCCTGGTCGCCATCCTGACCCGCGACCTCGACAAGATGGTCCGCTTGTTCTACAAGCTCGAGCTCATCGACGAGCACGTGGACGTCCGGGGCCTACGCCGCGACGTCGACGACCTCATCGCCCGCTTCGAGACCGTGGAACTCGCGAAGCTCGACGTGGGGCGCTTCCTCCAACAGGTCATCGACGTCGTCATCTCCCACGACGTCAAGGTGCCCTCGGACTTGCTGATGGTCGGCAAGGCCCTGGCGACCATCGAGGGCGTTGGGCGCGATCTCTACCCCGAGCTCAACGCGCTGCAAGAGGTGCGCCCCTTCGTCCTCAAGGTCTACCTGAGCCGCCTCGCCGACCCGGCCTACCACTCGCGAGCCCCCCGGCGCGCCTTCGACGAACTCGTCTACTTGCTGGAAACCGGACCGCGCGACCTGCGCATCGGCCTGCGCAAGCTGCGGGACGGCGAGATCCGTACGAAGCTCGAGGTCAGCGACTTCCCGGCCTCCATCCGCTCGCAGGCGCAGGCGGTGAACCGGCTTGCGCTGGCGGTGCTGACCGGATCCTTGGTGCTGAGTTCGGCCTACTTGTTCAAGGGAACCTCCCTGACCCCGTGGATCGGAGACTTCCCCCTGAACGAATTCCTCGGGGCCCTCGGCTTGGCCCTCGCCATCGTCTACGGAGGCGTCCTCCTGGTCGGCTTCCTTCGTTCGGGGGCCTTTTGAGCAACGAAGGAGCGAAGCCCGAGGAATCCGCCGAAGCGGAGGGCGGTCCGACGTCGGAAGGGTCCCCTGAGCCCGCGCGCTTCGACGGCGGGCGGGTCGGGGCGAGCGCACAAGGGAGCCCGACCGAACGCATGCGCCGCGGAGAACTTGCCGCGGCGCTGCAGGCGCCTTTCGTGCGACCGATCCTGCGCATCCCCCTCAAGAAGGTGGTCATCTGGGGCTCGATCCTGGGGCTGCTCTACCTGCTGCGCCAATTCTTCGGCGTCATCTTCCTGACCTTCGTCCTCACCTACATCGCGAGCACCGTGGTCGGTCGCCTCGAGGCGGTGATCAGCAACCGCAAGGTCGCCGTCGTCCTCCTCTACTTGTTCATCGTGGGGGCCGTCGTGGGGATCGGCTTTGCGACCATCCCCGATGCGGTGGCGGGTGCGAAGAACCAACTCGAGCACCTGCGACGCATCGAGGACCCCAAGGCCTTCCTGAACCAAAAGGTGCGTGCCTTCCTCGACTCGGCGCCGGCGCTGCGGGAGTGGCACCTACTCGACCGCCTGCAAGACCCCGAGCTCAATGCGCAGGTGGTCGCCTTGTTCAAGGACTGGCAGGAATGGGGCCTCAAGCTGGTGACCTTCGTCTTGCAGAGCGTGTGGGCGGGGGTGTTGAACGTCGTCCTCGCGCTGATCTTCTCCTTCATGCTGGTCCTGGACATGCCGCGCATTGCCCGATCCGTGGAAGCCCTGGAGCATTCGCGCCTGCGCGATGTCTACCGCGAGGTCGCGCCGAGCGTCGCGACCTTCTTCTCCCTCTTGGGGCGGGCCTTCGAAGCCCAGACCGTCATCGCCATCGTCAACACCGCACTCACCTGCGTGGGCGCTGCGCTCCTTGGAATCGACAAGATCGGCTTCCTGGCAACCATCGTCTTCGTGTGTTCGTTCATTCCCATCATCGGGGTGTTCATCTCCACCGTCCCCATTTGCTTGGTGGCCCTGCAGGGCGGAGGCGGACTGGGGCTGGTCTTCGCGGTCGTCGCCCTCGTTACGGGCATCCACCTGGTCGAGGCCTACATCCTCAACCCGCGCATCTACGGACACCACATGAAGCTCCACCCCCTCGTGGTGCTCGTCGTCCTCTACATTGCGCAGCACACCATCGGTTTCTGGGGGCTCATCGTGGCGGTCCCGGTCACCACCTACGTGTGGCGGCACGTCATCATGGGGGAGGACCAATACGAGGGCGAGGGCGAGGGCGAGGGCGAGGGCGAGGGCGAGGGCGAGGGCGAGCCCCGCGAAGCGGCTCCGGCGCCCTGACGCGAACCGCAGGGGCGCGCCGCCCGTGGAGCGCGGCGCCTCAGCCGAGGGGCGACGCGCCCAGCGCCCAGCGCACCAGAACGTAGAGGGCGAGGATGACGGGGAGGAGGACGGAGACACCCGCCACCGCGGCCAGGCCGAGGTGCAGGAGCTTGGCGACGAGGAAGCGGAGGCGGTAGGCCCCCGGGCCGGAACGGCCGAAGGCTTCTCCCGCGCGGAAGAGCGGGTGTTCCCTCCAGCGGGCGTCTTCGAGGAAGCGCTTGATCTCCATGGCGTGTAGGTCCCCCACCAGCAAACACACCGTGGGGAGCGAGCGAGAGCGTGCGTGGCCGTAGGCGAAGCCTGCCATGAACAGAGAGCGCGGCGCGATGGCGTAGGGATCGCGCAGGCGGCCCCAAGCCCCGCGCCGCTCCCAGCGGCTCATCTCGTGGTCGATCTGCAGGCGCGAAGGGAGGACGGGGTCTTGGGGGTCCACACCCCGCCGTGTCTCGGGATCGAGGGCGTGGTAGCGGGTGTTGAAGACGAAGGACTCTTCGTCTCCGCCACCGCCCCGCCGCAGCAAGTCCTGGAGTCCTTCCTTGAGGAGGAGGGGAAAGAGTTTGCCGACTTCCAGTCCGATGCCCAGCGAACCCCAGAGGCCGAGCACGACGAAGTCCGGGATGACCCGGTATTCGCGCTTGGGGTAGAAGTGATGCAGCCCGTTCTCGAAGAGGACCTCCTCCAGGGTGCCCACGCGACGGTCGACGAAGGCTTTGTACTCTGCGTCGTGGCCGCCCACGAGGCCGTGGTAGACGCCGTAGACGAGGAAGCGGATTCCCTCGCAGGCTGCCTCCAGGGGAGGCAGATCGGCGGGCGCCTCGTCGACTGCGCGCGCGCGCTCGACGCAGACTGCGTGCCAGTCCCGCAGGGCGCGTTCGAGGAGGGCCTCCCCCTGCAGCTCGATGCCCTCCGCGGCGTAGCGCGCGGCGAGCTCTTCGAGGGAGCGCGCCCCTACGAAGGCGTCGTGGTCGAGGGGGGGTGGTGGGAGCGCTGGGACGTCGGTCACGCGGACCTCCGGCTGCGACGCAACAGGATCCATACGAAGGCGGGGCAGCCAAACGCGCTGGTGATCACGTTGATGGGGAGGTTGGTCGGATAGAGGAGGGTTCGGGCGAGGAGGTCGCAGCCGACCAGGAAGGCCGCGCCGACGAGGGCGGTGCAGGGGAAGTGGACCCGTGGGTCGGGTCCCGTGAAGGGGCGGACGGCGTGCGGGATGACCAGGCCCACGAAGCCGACGGGGCCGGCGAAGGCGACGACGCCGGCGGTGATGAGGCTCGTGGCCAGGAAGCCCACCAGGCGCACCCGAGCCGGAGAGACGCCGAGCGCGGCGCTGCTCGGGTCATCGAGCGAGGCGACCTCGAGGCTCGGGAGGACGAAGGCGATGAGCACCAGGCCGATCCCCACGAAGAGCGCCGTCGCGCGGACGTGGTCGTAGCCGACGGCGTCGAGACTGCCCAGCGACCAGCGGATCATCTCCCGCAGGTCGATGAGGGTGGCCAGGTGGTGGAGGAGGGCCACCAGGGCGCCGCCGAAGAGGGAGACGGCCACGCCGGCCAGGACGAGCGTCTCGGCGGCCAGGTTGCGGGCCCGGGCGACGGCGTAGACCAAGGCCGCGCTCGCCAGGGAGCCCGCCAGCGCGCCCAAGGAAACCGGGGAGAGCGCGCCGGCAGCAACCGCGCCCCAGCCGAGGTGGATCGCGGCCAAGGCGCCGACCGAGGCACCGCTGGAGATGCCCAGGATGTAGGGGCTGGCGAGGGGGTTGCGGAGGACCGTCTGCAGGACCGCCCCGGCGGACGCCAGGCCGAGGCCGCACACGGCGGCCATGAGCGCGCGCGGCCAGTGCAGGTCCACCCGCGTGCGCTCGAGGCCGAAGCGGGAGACGTGCGGCGCGGCGAGGAGCAAGCCGAGCGCGAGGAGCCCCGCAGCGGCGACGCAGAGGATCGGTCGGGGACGGCGCTTCATGTGCGCCTGCCCCGCGCAACGGCGTAGGGAACGGCCCCGTCGCTGCCGACGATGGCGTCGACGTCGAAGGCGCGGGCGAGGATCTCCGGGGTGACGACTTCGGCGGGAGGGCCCGAGGCCACCAGGCGGCCCGAGCGGAGAAGCACGATGCGGTCGGCGTAGCGGGCGGCGGTGTTCAGGTCGTGGCAGGCGACGATGGCCGTGTGGCGGCGGCGCTGACAGCGCTGTGCCAAGCGCGCGAAGACGTCCAAGGCGTGGGCGGGATCCTGGGCACTCGTCGGCTCGTCGAGGAGGAGCAAGCAAGGGTCCTGGCAGAACAGGCGGGCGAGGAGCACGCGCTGCCGTTCTCCGCTGGAGAGTTCCTCGCAGGGCCTGTCGGCGAACTCGAGCGCGCCGCAGTCCTCGAGGGCGCGGTCGGCGCGGGCGAGGTCTTCCGGACGTTCGAGGAACAGGCCCCGTCCGTGGGGGTGCCGCCCCACGACCACCACCTCCCGGGCCGTTACGTCGGGCGGAATGCGGGGGCGCGCCGGGAGGAAGCCCACGCGCCGCGCGAAGGCTGCCGGCGGCCGGCTTCGAAGGGGCTTGCCGTCGAGGAGGACTTCGCCTCCGCTGGGGTGCCGTTGCCCGGCGACGAGGGCCAGCAGAGTGCTCTTCCCCGAGCCGTTGGAGCCGAGGACCGCGACGAACTCGCCGGGAGAGACCTCGAGAGAGAGGTCCTGGAGGGCGGGGCCGGGGCGCCCTGGGTAGGCGTAGCGCAGCGCCCGGAGGGTCAGCCGCGGCGCTGCGGGGGCGCCGCCGGGGACTTCTTGGTTCATTGCACGTCCACGGCGCCCGCGAGGGCCCGGGCGAGCTTGTCGACGAGGCGGTCGAGGCGAGGCCCTGGAACGAGGAGCTCGCTTCCGCTGACGATGGCGATGCGGCCGTCGCGGACCGCGGGCAGCTCGCGATACCGAGACCAGTCGGCGCGGAGGGCCTGGCGCACTCGCGGTTCGAGCGGCTCGGGGCTGAGCTCGATGATCACCTCCGGTCGCTTGGCGAGGACAATTTCCTTGGCCACGGTATGCCAGCCGAGGGGGGAGAGGTCGTCGAGGCAGTTCCGCCCGCCGGCGGCGAGTAGGCATTGGGAGATGAAGGTTCCGCGGCCGGGAGAGGAGACCTGCCCCAGCCGTCCGGGCCGGTGGTTGAAGACCAGCAGCACGCTGGGGAGGACCCGCGCGCCCGCAGGGGGGCCGCGCGGTTGCAGAGCCGCCCGGAGGCGTGCGACCTCTCGCTGCGCCGCGGCGAAGCACCCCAGCCGTTTGCCGAGGTCGCTCAGGGCGGCGTAGACCTCCTCTACGGTCTCGATGCGGTAGCCGACGACCGTCCAGGGGCGGCGTCGCGCGAGTTCGTCGAGCCGCTCGTCGTGCCCCTGGAGCAAGACGAGGTCTGGGGCAAGGGCGTCGATGGCTTCGAGGTTGGGGTCCACGATGCCGCCGATGCGCGGAAGGCGCGTGAGGTGCTCGGGGTAGAGACAAAAGCGCGACACCCCCACGAGGTGCTCCTCGGCCCCGATGGCGCAGATCATTTCGGCCAGGGCCGGCGACGAGGTGACCACCGCAGGACGGGGCCGGGACGGCGGAGAAGGAGAAGGCGAGGCGGCAGGACAGGCTGCGCCGGAGAGGGCGCAAGCCAACAGCGCCAGGCGTTGGAGCACGGAGACGGACCGGCAACGTGCGCGCGCTCCGCGAGGGAGCGCGTCCCGGTCGACTGCTCCCGAGCCTCCGCCTCGCATGGCAAGCCAGTGTAGCAGCCGAGTCCTCGGGGCCGTGCGGGAGGGCGCCGCCCCGTGGGCGGGGAGGGACGCAGTCGCCGGACTCAACGCAAGGATCGCAGCGGAGAAGGAACCTCGAACACCACCCGGAAGCCCACCGTGGGGCTCCGGTAGGTCGGTCGCATGCTGTCGCGCGCGGCGCAGCGCGCGTCCGCGTACGGCCAGCGGTAGGCGCCTCCGCGAACGACCCTGCGGTCGGGGCGCGCAAAGCGCTGGGCTTCGGAGGGAGCGCCGGGGTAGGGCTGCAGGGGGTCGAGGGTCCACTCGTTGACGTTCCCCGCCATGTCGCGGACTCCGAAGGGGCTCACGTCGTCGCGATGGGCGCCCACCGGCGCGGTCGGATGCCGACGCAGCGGGTCCGGAGGCGCTTGCACGTGGGCGTGCACGGGAACGCGCTCGCCCCAGGGGAAGGTGCGCCCGTCCGTGCCGCGCGCGGCCTTCTCCCACTGGGCTTCGGTGGGCAGATCGCCTCCTCGCCAGCGAGCGTAGGCGCGGGCCTCCTCCCAGGTGATGTTCACCACCGGGTGGTTGCCGATCTCGGGGGGAAAGCTCTTGGTCGGCGATCCGTCCGAGCCCGCCACGACGTAGGTCCAGTGGGGCGGGGGAGGAAGCTTGCGCTCGTTCAAGAAGCGGGCGTAGGCAGCGTTGGTGACCTCGGTTCGGTCGATGAAGTACCCGGGCACCTCGACCGTTCGCTGGGGGAGCTCGATGGGCTTGACTCCGGGACCGGGCGAGGAGCCCATGAGGAAGGGTCCGGGGGGAACGTAGACCGTTCCCTCCAGCCGACGAACGGCCGCCACGAGGGCCTGCGCGCGGGCGCTGCCCGTCTCCCGGCGCAGGGACTCCAATACGCTCAGGGCGCCCCGGAGGTCGGAGCGGCGGATGAGGGCGAGGGCCTCGCCGATCCGCCGTTCCTCGCGGCGCCGCCGGCTGCGCTCCCGCAGCGCGGCGGCGCAGCGCTGGATCGACTCGCGAAGGCGCTTGCGACCTGGGCCGTCGGCGCGCGAGAGCGCCTCGCGGTAGGCCGCGATGGCCTCCTCGAAGGCGCCCCGTGCCTCGTGGGCGCGGCCGAGTCGCTCGGCATCCCGCTCGGCCGCTTGCCTGCGGGCCCGCTCCAGCAGGGTTTCCGCCGTCGGGTCGGCGGGGCGCTGGGCGAGCGCGCGCTGGAGGAGCGGCTCGGCTTCCTGCGCGCGGCCCTCCTCCAGCAGGCGGCTGCCTCGCTCCAGCAGGCGGCGAAAGCGAAGTTCCTCGAGGCGCCCGCGCAGGCCCGTGTCCTCGCGGAAGAGTTCGTGGACGAGTTCCGCTGCGGCCACGTAGCGGCGCTCGTCGGCCTCCTCGAGGCTTTCGAGGGCCTGGCGGTAGGCCTCCTCGGCGCGGTCGAGGAGGCGGGAGCGGAGGCCGCGCAGTCGGCGCTGAAGCTCCCCTCCGGGATCTCCGAGGGGGAGGAGGCGCTGCAGGGCCCGCGCGGCGACCCCGAACTGGCCGCGGGACTCCGCCTCGTCGGCTTCGTGCAGCGTGCGCGCGCGTTCGATCTCGCGCAGGAGCGAGCCGCGCTTGCCTGGGCGGTCGTCGCCGGGCGAGGAGGCGAGGGCCGCCTCCGCCGCGGCGACGTCGCCGCGGGCGAGCGCGGCTTCGACGCGGGCCTCGAGCAAGCCCCAGCGCAGGTCTGCTTGGAGGCCGGCTCGCCGACGCGCATCGGTGCCGAAGCGACCCGCCCCGTCGAGGGCGGACAGGGCCTCCTCGTAAAGGCGGACGCGCGCCTCCGGCGTGGAGACGGCGCGCGCCCGCTCCGCGAGGGACTGAGCGACGGCCACGGCGGTTCGGTTGGAGTAGCCCACCCAGCCCAGGGTCGATCCTCCCACGAGCAAGCAGCCGCCCAGCAGGCCGCCACCCAGCAGGAGCCTGCGCGTCCGCCGCCGCTTCCGTTCCAGGTAGGCATCCGGGTCGAAGGCGTCGGCGTCGCTGCCGGTGTCGAGGTCCACCCGCTCCAGGGGGCTGGAGGCAGCGGGCGGAGAGCTCAGGAGCGATTCGGAGGCACGAAGGTCCGCGGCGGCGAGGCCGGCGTCCGACGCGGAGAAGCCCTGGATTTCCCGGCTGTCGAGGCCGGTGCGCACGGCGCTGAGCACGAAGGGGTCGGTGTCGTCGTCGGCGACGAGGTGTTCGAGGCGCGATGCAAAGGCCGCGGAGCGAGCAAAGGGGACGTCGGTTTCGTGGGTGTCGTCGAGCGGGATGCGAGGGATCTCCGCCTGCGTGACGCCGAGGGGTCCGCGGCCGCTGCTCCCGGCCCGGGTGCGCTCGTCCGTGGGGGGGGAACCGAGGTCGGAGGGTTGGGAAGGCGGGACCGGCTCGACGGCGGAGATGCTTCCCGAGGGCATCGCGCCGAGGGCGGAAGCGTAGGCCTCCTCGCCTTGCTCGCGCAGCCGGCGGATGACTTCGGTCGTGGTGCGGTGGTGTTCCCGCGCTCCAATGACTCCGCGCTCGACGAGGATCGGGCCCAGGCGCACCCGGAAGCGCCCTTGGCGCTGCAGGGCGAAGGCCGCGTCGATGGCCTCGCGGCGGACCGCTCCGCTCTCCAAGAGCACGGAGGCGTAGAGGGTGTCCAGGCGCACGATTTGACTGGCGACGACGGCCTCGCGCAGTCGCTCCAGCCGGCGGGGGTCGAGAAACCCCGCTTGCAGGATCGCGTCCTCGGCGCGGAGCCCAGGCTGCGACTCCAGCGCCGCGAGGATGCGCTCGGCCTGCTCGGGGGACAACAGCCGGTTCTTGACCGCGATGCGGAGGAGGAAGCGATCCTCGACCTGCGGGGATCCTGGCGCCTCAGGTCCCGTGGTCACGCCTCAGGGGCTCTTGGCTCCGAGTCCGAGCAGGCTGCTGCGGACGAGGTGGCGACCGAAGTTCTCGTCGGCGAGTCCGCCGTAGATCGCGTTCATGGTCTCGAGCAGGTCGGCCCGCCGGGCGCTCGCCCGAGGGTCGTCGGCGTCGACCGGGGGGAGGACGTAGACGACCTGGATTCCGACCTCCCGGGCGCGGTTCTCTCCCCACACCCGGCGCAGCAACTCGTCGGGGTCCTTCGCCCCCGGCGAGCGGATGGGCGGACCGCAGACCAACACGTAGACTTCCTCGACGGACGGGTCGCTGAGCGCCTTGCGCAGAGGCGTCCACAGATCGCGAGCGGCCTGGGTCCGTAGGTCGGCCAAGAAGCGCAGGGCCGAGTCGAGCTTCTTGCTCGCGTCTGCGGCCGTGGGCTGCCAGGCCTTGCCGCCCGTGGTGAGCACGTTGGCCTTTCCCCCGCTCCGCGCGATGCTGCGCAAGGCCCGTTCCACCTCGCGGCGCATGGCCGCCAGCACCGAGACGGGTTCGGGGGCGTCCTCCGCGGCTTCCTTCTTGCGCGGCGCCCTCCCTCTCTTCTTCCTCTTCTTCTTCGGGCCCTTCGCGTCGCCGGGGTCTGCGCCCGCAGGGGGCGCCGCGGTCGGAGCCCAGAAAAGGGCCTCGGCGTCGCGCTGGGTGTCGATGATGAAGGCGGTGCCCGTGCCCAGGAAGCGCTCGGGCAAGAAACGTCCCTCCGCAATGCCCAGGCCCTGGGAGGCCGGTTCGGGCCGGCGGTTGGCGCGCGCGAGGGCGCGCGCCGCGTGGTAGGCCGCCAGCCCCGAGGTTTTCTTCGCTGGGCGGGCCAGCTTTCCGCGCACCAGGGCCAGCTCCTCGTTGGGTCGTTCGGCGAGGTAGGCCCACAGCCGACGGGCCACGTCGCCTTCGGCCCGGCCGAGGAGCTCGACGAGGCCTTCGGTCACCGCCGCTCCCCCCGCCGGGCCGACGGCGGCGAGGAGCAGGAGCTGACGCGCCGGGTCGCGCTCCTTGGCGAGCAGGCCGAGGACGAGCTCGTGCACCTTGGGGTTCTGGTTGCGAGCGATCCCCGCGGCCACGGCGCGGGCGAGGTCTTCGCGCTCGCCGCGGAGAAGAGAAAGGAGTTGCGGGGCCAACTTGGTGGGATCGGGATTGGCCGCGACGTCTTCGATGAAGGCGCGCGCCTCGGCATCCCCCTTCTCGATGGCCTTTTCGAGGGCGTCGCGGACGACGGGCAGATCCTTGCGGGCAATGGGCTTGGTGAGGTCGACGGGGAAGGCCTTGGCTGCTGGTTCCTCCTTGGCAGCTCCTTCGTCTTCGGCGACGTAGCGGGCGAGGGGGACGGTGCGCAGGCTGCCCCCGCCGAGTTTGGCGAGGGCGGAGACGAAGCGGCTGTAGAGACGCGAGTCCTCGCTGCGGCGCTGCTTCTCGGTGGCGCTCCGGGCGGGAGCAAGCTCCGGCTCGAAGGCCACGACGTTGACGACCAGGTCGCGCCCCCAGAGGAGGTCTGCGAGGCGCTCGAGGGTACCCTCCACGTCGGGCCGGCCCCTGCGGAGGGGGGGGCCGGCGAGGAACACGGTGACCTCCTCCGCCTCGGGGCGGAGGTCGAGCAACTTCTCGAAGGCGCGGGCAAGGTCTCGGTTGCGGTCGCGAGGCTCGACCTTCGCGAACCATTCCTGGAGCTCCCCCGGTTTGCGCGGAACCGGGTTCCAGCCGCTGGCGTAGGAAACGAGGTCGCGCCCGAAGCGCGCCAGATGGAAGCTGGTGTCGGCCGCGTCCAGGCGTCCCACGGCGTCGAGGACCATGCGACCGGCCAGCTGGAAGGGCGCCACGGGCGCGGGTGCCGTCCCTTCGGGCTCCTTGGGTTCGTCCTTGCCCTGCTTGCGCCGACGCTTCGGCGGGCGAGGCGCCCGGTCTCCACCGGCGGCGCCGTCGCCCGGAGTGTCCTGCGCCGCGGGGTCCTCGGCGAAGGGGTCTTGGTAGCGGGCCGGAGCCATTTCCGTGCTGGAGTCGACCAGGAAGGCGATGCGGTCCACGTAGTAGCGGTCCGGCAGCCCGAAGGGCCCCGTCGCCGGCGGCGGGTAGGCTTCGGGTCGCTCTTGGCCGAAGACCCCGAGGGCGTCGGCCGCGAGGAAGCGGACGCGGAGGGAACCGTCGCGGAGGAGCCGGCGGACGGCGTGCGCGGCCTTGGCGCTGGCTTGCCCTCCGATGGTTGCGAGGGCCTTCAACGAGACCGCGCGGACGGCAGGGTCCCGGTCCTTGAGGGCGCGGACGAGGGCATCGGTGGCTTCGGCGCCGCCCAGGGCGCCCAGCACGGGCGCCAAGAGCAGCTTGGCGCGTCCCTTGGTCTTGAGGAAGGCGCGGGCGACCGTCCGCTTCGCCTTGGGGGCCGACGCCTGGCGGAGCGAGCGCAGGGCGCGTGCGGCGACCCGACGGTCGGCGCTTGCCGCCCCCTTCTCGAGCAGGTGCTCGACGCCGCGCACCGGGTCGGCCGCCACCAGGGCATCGCCCTGCTTGTCGAGCTCGAGCAGGGCGGCTTCGAGGGCGGCGGGGTCGTCCTTCCGGCCTTCCTCCACGACCGCTCGGGCGTCCTCGTAGGCGCGGCGGGCGGTCTTGAAGTCCCCCCGGGCGAGGGACGGGGTGGCAGCGCAGGAGAGCAGGAGCAGAAGCAGCGCCAGACGCATGGCACCTCCCAGAACCGGTGGAGAGAGATCGTAGCGGACGCAGCTCAACGACGGAAGCTGACGTCGAGGGCCATCCGGACCACGCTCACGTTCTGGGCCCGGTTCCAGAGCTGGACGCGGACGGTCCCGGTCTCGGGGTCGACCATGGAATGGGCGAAGGGGTCGCTCTCTTTGGCGGGCCAGCGTTGTCCCCCGTTCTGGGCCTTGGGCGCCGAATAGAGGTTGTCGTAGAGGGCCACCCAGCCCGCCTTGCGAAAATCCCAGGCGAAGAGGGCCTGGCCGAGGGGCAGGGGACCAGGGGAGAGGCGCCAGCGAAGGACGAGTCGATCGAGGAGCAACGGACGCTTGACGCTCGCGGGGAGTTTCCACTCGAAGGTCACGCGGCCGGCTTGCTGGGTGCCGAGGGCCGTGGCGAAGCCCCGCAGCACGGGGGGAGTGCCGGTGCTCCCTTCGGTCGGCAACCAGCCCTCGGCCGGGGCGAAGACGACGCGGGCGGGGAGTTCGCGCACCGTTTGCCGACCGGGGGTGGCCTGCACGGAGAGTTCGCAGAGGACCACGCTGCGGGCGAGGAAGGTGCGGGCCTTCTCGGCGACCTCGACGCCGCCCGGGACCTTGGGGGAGCGGGCGCAGAGCAGGGCCGGGTAGGCGTCGGGATCCCGCGGCACGCGCAGGAGGCGGGCGCGCAGGGCGTGGAAGATCCGTCGGGCGGGATCGCCGCCGTAGGGGTCGCTGCCGCCAAAGCCCGTTCCGTAGAGCGGGGTGTAGCGACGGCGCGCGTCCTCGTAGAGGCCCCGGGCAAGGGCCGGAGGCTGCCCGGCCGCGGGGTAGGAGACGAGCGGGTCGGCGAGGCGGAGGGATTCGCCCGGGCCAAGGGCGGGCAACTCGAGGTAGCCGTCCTCGAACAGGAGGAGGGGGTCTTCGAGGGGCAGGGAGCTGCGGTTGGTGAGGGTCCCGCGGACGCGGCGTCCGGTCCCGCTGCGGGCGAGCTCGGCTTCGACGTGCCCTTGGTCCGCGCAGCGGAGGCTGCGGAAGCGACGCAGGGACCAGGTGTCGAGGGCCAGGGCCTCGAGGCGCTGTTCGTCCTCGCCTTGGAGAACCCGTCCGCCACGGCTTGAAGACTTGATGGCGAGGGGCCCCACCACGGCGTGGGGCGGACAGCGGGCTTCGCTCAACCCGCGCCCGGTGGAGAAGTATCCCGTCAGGACCTCCACCCGCGCGGGTCCTTTCGCGGTCGGGAGCTCGACGAGGGCGACCTGGTTCACCAGCGCCTCGGAGCCCTTGTAGAAGCTGCCGGCGAAGTAGAAGAGGACGCAGAAGGCGAGCGCCAGCGCCCCGGCCACGGCCTGGGCCAGGTGGAGTCGGCGCTGGCGACGGAGGAGCAGGTAGTTGAGGGGGCCTACCAGCGCCACGTAGAGGAACAGCAGGGGTGCGACGAGGAGAGCCGAAGGGGGCTCGAGGGACTCCAGGGCCTCGGAGAGATTCATGAGGAGTTCTTCGAGCGGCGGGGCGGTTGGACTCGCGTCGGGGGGAAGGAGTTCCTCGCGGGGCGGGCGGAGCAAGCTGGATGCGAAGAGCTCGCGGCCGCGCGACCAAGCGCGCAGGGGGGCGGCGTCCAGGGGGAAGGCGACGAAGGTGACCGTTCCGCTCCCCAGGCGCCCGCGGACCACCAGGGGGCCCTGCGAGTCCTCCGCGAGGACGGTGCTGCCCGGAAGGGCCTCGACGCGGTCGACCGGCACGGGCCGCGGGGCGATGGCGGCGCAGCCGGGCGCCAAGGCACGAAGCGGAGTGAGGGGCCGTGCCGGGTGACCGCCGCCGGGTGCGGGCGCCACCGGGAGGACCTCGCGCAGCGGAGGAGGGACCTCGCCGCGCCCGCCGGTGGAGGAGACGATCAGGTCGCCCCCGGCTCGGACCCAGTCCAAGAGAGGGCGAGCACGCTCGGCGTCCAGGGCGACGGGATCGAGACCCGCGACCAAGACCACGTCGTAGGGGTCGTAGCCCGCGAAGCTGCGGGGAAGGGCCTGGGGGTCGGCGCGTTCGATGACCACCGCGAAGGTGCGTTGGGCGCTCGGAACCCGAGCGAGTTGGAAGGAGCGGCTGTAGGCGTCGGCGGCGACCGGGGAACTGGAGACGGCGAGGAGGGCGATGTCGTCGCCCAGCAGCCGCAGGCGGGGGAAGACCGGGAGGGACCGCGAGCCGTCGTCGCCTTCGTAGAGCACGCACAGCCGGTCCTCGGGCTCGTTCTCCTGGCAGTAGTAGAGGAGTTCTTCGACGCGGCGACCTCCGCCCACGACCTCGACCCGGCGCTCGTAGAAGAGGTCCTGTTCGGGAACGGGGGAGTTCGGCGTTCGGACGCGGTAGACGCGCAAGGTCCCCTGGCGGTCGTGGGGGGCGGGGTTCTCGAGCGCGACCGAAAGGGAGACGAAGCGGCGAGGGCGGCCCACCGGCTCGACGCCGGCGATGCCTCGGACGGAGAGTCGAACCGCAGGGAAGTCTCGGTCCTGGGCGCGGGCGGGTCCGAGGGAAACCGCCCAGAGGAGAGGAACCCAGAGCAGAGCGAGGGGAGGGCGGGCGTCGAGCATGAGGGTGGTTGGGGGTCCCCGTGGTGCGAGCGCGAGGATAGGCCACCGTCCGCAACGGCACAAGGCGACCGCAGGGCCCGCGCGGACGCCCACGGAGGCCGGGCCGAAGGCGGGGCCTCCCCACGAGGAGCCTCGCCGACGGAACGCGGAGCGCCTCGCGACCCCCCCAGGCCGCAACCCACAAAAAGCAATCGCTTGATATATAGATACATCTAGCAGTCTACTTAGATAGGTATATTGTAATAAGGAGACCGTTATATATCTCTATAGGCCATGAGGACGTGCAGGCGCGGGCCCCGGCTTCGGAAGGGGCAGGGCGGTTGGCCCGGGTTCGGGCAGGACAGGGCAGGGCGGAGGCCCCGGGCGCCGCGCGTTGACCCGACCTCGCCGTGCGACTAGCCTCGCGGGGTGATCGAGGTCGCCTGTCCCTGCGGCAAGACCTATCGGGTCCCCCCCGGCATGACCGGCCGCAAGATCCGCTGCAAGCGCTGCGGTGCGATCCAGCGCGTCCCGCGTCCGCTCCTCGACGATGACGACGAGGGTCCCTTGGTGGTGCCCTTCCGCATGCCCGGCGTCGACGAGGGCTGGGGGGACGACCTCTTGCAGCCACCGAGCGAGCCGCCGCTGCAGTTGCGCGCCCCGTTGCGTCGTTGCCCCTCCTGCGGAACCCAGGACGACGCCGAGGTGGTCCTCTGCGTGCGGTGCGGCTTCGACTGGCGCCTGGGGCGCCGCAGGGACGACGCGCACGACCACGAAGAAGAACGCTCGAAGGCCGCCGCGGCCACCGAGGCGGCGCGGGCCATCGAGGGCCTCCGCGCGCTCGCCTGGGCGGCATTGACCCCCGTGGGCGTGCTCTTGGGACCGCTCGCACTGGGCAGGAGCCTGGGCATCGAGCGGCGGTTCCCGGATGGTCCGTCGGAGGAAGCGGCCGCGGCGCTGGCGCAAGTGCGCCTCTTCGCCATCGGCGGCACCGTGTTCTGGACGCTCGTCCTCGCCGGCGCCATCTTCGCCGTCAAGCGCAGCGCAGGGAGGAGCGTAGGGGAGGCGGCCCTGTGTCGGGCCCGGCTCGAGCGGGTCGGCCGGGTGCTCCGGGATCGAGTGGAGCGCGAGGGGACCTTCCCGCAGGACGGGCAGTTCGCGGCCGCCTTGGAGGCCGCGGCCAGGGCAGGGGAGGGGGGTCTGCGTCCGGACGATCTGGTGTGTCCGGCGCAACGGGGGCTCTACCCCTACGGACGGCGAGACGGCGTTCGCCTCTCCTCCGGGGCGCGCCCCGACCACCTCTTGCTCTGGGACCTCGAGCCGCATCCGGACCTCGACGGGTCGCCTGGCTATCGGGCCTTGCGCTTCGACGGCACCGTAGAGCATTTCTCGACCGCACGCGCGCTCGAAGAGGCCATCGAGCGCCCCCCCTTCGCCCTGGCGGGAGGGACCGGCGGCGCTTCGGGCGGTGGCGCCTCGGGCGGCGGCGCCGCCTCGGGCGGGGGGTCCGCGGCGTCGGGCGGGTCCATGACGCGCTTCCTCGACTTCGCGGCGGTGTGGGCCGAGGACGATCCCGGGATGCAGGCGGTGGTCGAGCCCCAGCTCTTCGTGGAGGAGGTGGGCGTACCGCCCGAGGAGTTGCTCCCCGCGGCCCTCGCGGCTCGAGACCCGCGCCTGCGGCTGGCCGCGGCGCAGATGCTCGTACGGGTGCCCTTGCCGGCGCGAGAGAAGCGCAAGCTCGTCCGCCGTCTGCTGGAGGACGAGGGTCCGGGCGTCCTCCTGGCCGCCGGCCTCGTCCTCCAGCAGGTCGGCGATCCGACGTGGGTTCCAACGCTCGCGAGCGTTGCGGAGCACGGAAGTGCGCGCGAAGCGGAACTGGCCCGCGGCGTGTTGGCGCGCGGCGCCGCACGCAGCGCCGAGACGACGCGTGCCCTCCTCGCCCAAGCGAGGAGCATCCGCGAGCAGACCGGCGCAAGGGGCGACGACGCCATCTTTCCGCTTCCCCCGGAGGCGCTCCCGCACGCGGCCCGGCTCCTGTCCGACCCCGAACTCGGGCGGGAAGCCGCCGCCGTGCTCTACAGCGCCGACGCGGAGGGAGCGGATGCCGCCCTCGCCGTCCTGGGCTCCGGAGACCCCGCCCTGCGTGCGGCGGCCTTCGCCGTACTCGACCGCCTGCGCGTCAAGGGCGTGGTGAGCCTCCCCGAATTCCTCGATGCCCTGGGGCGCGAAGAACTCCCCGAGGTGCAAGGCCAGGCGCTGGCCGGCCTCGCCGACGCACCGCAGCCGCCCGAAAGGGAGCTCGTTGCCTGGGTCCTCGCCGCGCTGCGACGGCGGCCGGGGGGGCGCCTCGAGGCTGCCTGCCGGCGCATCGTCCGTCGGGTGGGCGTGGCGGCCGCGGGCGGCCCTCCCCACGCCGAGGGGCTGGAGTGGCTCCTCGACGACCTTCTTCGGCCCGGGGACCCCGGCCTCCTCCTCGAAGAACTCGGCGCCGAGGCGCGCTCGCAGGAGGCGGCCCTCGACCGAGGGCTGGCGCGCCGCTGGAAGCGGATCCCCGAGCCCTCCGTTCGTCGCCGGCTGGTCGATCTGCTGGAGCGTCGGCCCCTGCCTTCGTCCCTCGAGGCACTGCTCGTCGCGGCGGAAGACCGCCTGCTCGAGGTGCGGCGGGCGGCCTTGCAGGCCCTCCAGTCCTCGGAGGCCTTGCGCACGCCCGAGGTCCGCGCCGAGGTGGGGCGCTTCTTGGCCCGCCGCCTGGCCCGCGAACGCGAGGCGTCGGTCCGGGAACTCCTCGTCGCCCTCTCCCGCGGGCTCCTCTACTGCGGGGTGGAGGACAGCGCGCCGGGGAAGCACCGTTGCACCCCGCGGCTCCTTCGCGCGCTCGAAGCCTTGGCCCGCAAGGGGGACATCGCAGCGGTGCGCTGCCTGGCGACCCACCCCGACCCCGCGGTACCCGAACTCCTCGTGCGGCTGCTCGAGGAGAAGCGCGCGAACTTGCGGTTGCGGGGGGAGCTCGCCGGCGCCCTGCGCAGCCTGACGCGGCTCTCGACCACCAGCGCGGACGCCGGGGTGTGGCGGCGGGAGCTCGCCGAGAAGGCGGGCGCGGTGAGGGAGGCGCTGCGGGCCCGCGCCAGGGCCGAGCAGCGCCGGATCGAGGGCGCGGTGCGGCAAGCCGAGGAGCGGCTGCGGACGCAGCGGCCCGGGCGGGGCTGATCCCTGCGGGAGCCGGCGCCGCACGCGGCCGCCGGCGATGGCCTGGCCCCTGGCGGAATTCGCCGAGGAACCTGCCGGCGCCGGGCGGCCGGGGCGAGGGCTCAGGCGCCGGAGGGGGCGGGCGGCGGCGGATGGCCCCCCTCGCTGAGTTCGATGAGGATGCCCCCGGCGCTCTTGGGATGGATGAAGGCAACGCGGCAACCGCCGGCGCCTGGGCGCGGGGCCTCGCCCACGAAGCGAAACCCTGCGGCGCGAAGCCGAGCGACCTCGGTCTCGATGTCGTCGACGGCGAGGCACACGTGGTGGAGTCCTTCGCCGCGCTTTTCGAGGACGGCCTGGAAGGGGCTCTCGGGACCGGTGGGCTGAAGGAGCTCGATGCGGGCTTCGCCCAGGCGGAAGAAGGAGACGGCAACGCCTTCGCTGGCCACGGTCTCGCGCCCGCCGGGCTCGACCCCGAGGAGTTCGCGGAACAGGGCTTCGGAGGCGGCGAGGTCGCGGACGGCGACGCCGAGATGATCGATGCGCTGGGCCATGGAAGAAACCTACGCGGTCACGGGACTTACGGGCGCCCGAACGTAACATAAGGGACCTTATCGGACCTTGGTCGGCGCGCCCGGGGCTGGACGGAAGAAGTTATCGGACCTTGGCGCGTGAGGCCGGCACGAGCCCACGCGATCTCCGGGTCGCTCGTCGGTCCCTTCGCCGCGCAGGAGCCACTGACGGGCGTTCCGTCCGGGGCCCACACCGTACGGGGACTGCGGGTCGACGGGCTCTCGCGCACCCGCTGGGCGACCGCGGGTCTCGGGTCCGGAGGCCCGAGCCCGCGCCGGCCTGCGTTGGCGGAGCAGCCGGAGGACGCCGCCCCTGTCGGACCGGCCCCTCCAGCGCAGGCTCCCGTCCCGTGTCGCGGGGCTCGAGGGAGGCAGAGGGCAGGCGTTGCTGCGCGCGACGCCTTCGGGGCGCGCCGTGCGAAGGGCTCCGAGCCAAGGCGGCGCGGGCCCCTGCCCAGGAGGCAGCCTCCGGACGCACCGCCTGCCCCCCGGTGGCCTTCCGTAGCGCGCCGGACTCGGTGCGGGACGCCCCAGGGCCTTCGAGCGGGAGCGCTCCCGGGCGGGGGGCACGCACGTGGGCCCGGGGCAGCACCGGGCCGGGGCCGTCCCTTCCTGCCGGCTCCTCCTTGCGCGCACGGAAGGGCGCGACGACTTCGCCCGAGGGGCTCCCCAGGAACGACGAGGGAAGCCCCGCGTGCGGAGGGCGGCCGCGCGCGTTTCCTCCGGGCCCGGCAGTCCACGGGCGAGCAGCGCGCCGGGGAGCGCCGGGGATCGGCGGGCAACCTGGCGCTGCTCGGTGCGGGGCGACCGCCCGGGCGCCTCCACGGTCCGGCGAGGGGTCTTTGCGCGGGCTGCGGGGCCGGTGCGCGGAGGAGGCCGCGGTCCGGGGCGCAACGAATGGGGAGACCGCTCCCCGCCCAAGAAACGCGGAAGCCTGCGCGAAAGGCCTTGGGACGAAACGCATCCGGGCGCACCGCTTGCTTTGGGACGGGCATGCCCCTGCCCTTGCTCCCTGCGATGGTCGTCGGCGCCGGAGTCGGCGCCCTGGCCGGCGCCGTGGTCTACGGCGCGAAGGTGCTCCTCTCGCGCGGGAAGCGCCGCTGGAGTTGGCGCGACCTCGCCGCCCACGCGACCGGCGGGCTGGTGGGCGGCGGACTGTTTCCTCCGGTGATGGCGGGCCTGGCCGCCCTCGGGCTGCCCGCAGGGGCAGCCTACGTGGGCGCGGGCGGCCTGGCTTGGGGAGGGCTGTGGAGCCTCGCGCAAGACGCCGCCTCCTGGGCCCTGGGCCGACGCAGGGGCCTGGGCCCCCCGAGGAAGTACGCCGTGGCGACCGGCGTCGGCCTCTTGGTCAGCGCGGCCTTGCTCCCCCTCGCCTCCCGGGCGCTGGCCCCGGGGGGACGCCTTCTCCCCCACGCTCGCACTCCGACGGCCTACCTGCGTCCGCCCCGCGACGCGGCGAACTTCGCCAAGGCAGAAGGCGAGTTCCTCGCTTACGGCGCCATGAGCGAGGCCCTCACCGAGGGCGGAACGACCACGGCGCGCGCCCTCGCGCGCGGGGCGGCGGGTCGTACGGCCCGCGCCGCCTTCGTCGGCGAAGGCGGCGAGGCCCTCTCGGAGCGAGCCGTGCGGGAGGCGCCGGCCCTGCGCGCCGCCTCCCGCGACGCCGCCGGTGGCCTCGGGACCCGCGCAACCGCAGCGGCGACCAGCTCGTTCGGGCGCCCGTCCCCCGGCGCCTCCGAACCCGTCGGGGCCCGCGCCCGCGCGCACGACGAAGACGCCCTCCCGGCGCCCCTGACCCCGCCGCCTC
>RFHU01000156.1 GCA_003695705.1 Planctomycetota bacterium | reverse complement strand
GCGCCGGGGCGCCCTTCGCGGCGGCGGGGGGGAGCGCGGCCAGGGACCGGGGAATGCGGCTCTTCTCCTTTCGGCGCGAGAACGTCCTCGGCACCTCCTTTCGCCTCGTCGTTGCGGCCCGATCGCGCGCAGCGGCCGAAGGGCTGGAACGAGCGGTGCTCGAGGTCGTCGAGCGGCACCGGCGGACCTTCAGCAGCTACGATCCCAAGAGCGAAGTCGGTCGCCTGAACGCCTTGCCCTGGCAGCAGCGCTCGGGCCTGCGCGTCTCCAAGTACCTCGGGCGCGTCCTCGGCTGGGCCCTCGACTGGCAACGCGAGAGCCGGGGCGCCTTCGACGTCTACTTGGGAGAGCTCCGGAAGGCCTGGCGGGAGGCGGCCGCCACGGGCCGCGAGCCCAATCCGGAAGTCCTCGCGCGCCTCGTCGGCGAAGGGCCTGGCTTCCGTCTCGAGCGGCGCAAGCGGGGCAAGAAGCGCGAAGTCCTCCTTCGCTGCCTGCGCCCGGGGAGCTTCGACTTGGGAGGCATCGCCAAGGGCTTCATCATCGACCGCGCCCTAAGGGCCATCGCCAAGCGCACGCCCGCGGCGCTGCTCGACATCGGCGGAGACCTCGCGGTCCACGGCCGCCCCCCGCGCCCCGACGGCCTCGGCTGGCCCGTGGCCGTGGTCGACCCACGACGGCCCGCCGAGAACGATCCGCCCCTCGACACCCTCTTCCTCACCGGCATGGCGGTGGCCAGCAGCGGAGGCTACGCGCGCGGCGTGACCGTCGCCGGCCGGCGCCGCTCGCACATCATCGACCCGCGCACCGGGCGCCCCGCCGAAGGCGTCCTCGGCGCCACCGTCGTCGCCCCCACCGCCGCCGAAGCCGACGCCCTCGCGACGGCCCTCTGCGTCCTCGAGCCCCAAGACGGCCTGGCCCTGATCGAGAAACGCCCCGTGGCCGCCGCGCTCATCGTCGACGCTGCGGGCCGCGCGCACCGATCCCGCGCCTGGGCGCGCTTCCGCGCCCCGCCCCCGCCGCGAACGGGCCCGCCCTGGCCGCGGGGCTACTCCGTCCGCATCTCCTTCCGCCAGATCAACTCCTGGGAGACCCATCCCGAGCAACGCGGGAGGCGGCGAAGGTTCAAGCGCCACGGCACCGCGGTGTGGGTGGAAGACCCCGCGGGACGCCGCGTGCGCCTGGTCAGCCTGTGGTTCGACCGCGACGAACTCGGCCACGTGCGCGAGCTCGACTCCTTCTGGCGCGACGGCTGGGTGCTCTCGGGCGACGGCGCCGACTACCACCCCCTGCGCGCCGTGGCGCGGGCCAGTCGGCGCCCGGGCGAATACACCGTGGTGTGGGACGGCCTCGACGACGCCGGCCGCCCCGTCCCGCAGGGACGGTATCGAGTGCGCATCGACGTCAACCGCGAGCACGGCCCACCCCACGGCCGCGAGGAGCACACCTGCGCCACCGTCGAACTCGTGTGCGGCGAACGGCCCGCGACCGGCACCGCGCCCGACCGCCCCGAGCTCGCCGGCGTGCGCGTGGAGTACGGACCCCGGTGAACCGTCGCCCCTGGTCCCGTCGCTGGAAGGGAGCCGTGCGCACCCTGCACGTGCTCACCTCGACCTTCGCCCTCCTGCTCACCTTCGCCTTCGGCGCCAGCGGCTTCCTCCTGCATCACGCCGACTGGTTCGGCCTCGACGAGCGCACCGTCGAAGAGCGAAGCGAGGCCTTCCCGCCGCGCCTCCTCGAGGCGGATGCGGACCGCCTCGCCGTCGTCGACTTCCTTCGCGCCCGCTGCGGCGTGGCCGGCCTCCTCGACTCCTTCGAAGCCGAAGCCGACGGCTTCCGGATCCGCTTCGTTCGCCCCGGCGAAGAGACCGAGGCCGTGCTCGACCGCCACTCGGCTACCGTCTCCCTGCGCGTGGAACGGCGCTCCCTCCTCGCGGCCCTCGGCGACCTGCACCGCGGCGAAGGCTCGGGCTTCCTCGGAGGGCTCCTCCTCGACGCCACCTCCCTGAGCCTCCTCGTCCTCTCGGCCACCGGGCTCGCCCTCTGGCTCACCCTCCCCCGCCGTCGCCGCTCGGGGCTCGTTGCCCTCGCCCTGGGCGTGGGCCTCGTGGCCGTCGCCCTCCTCGCCTGCTGGCCCTGAGCCCGCACGCCGCGCCGCGGCCTCGCGGGCTCGGGGCACGGTGCGCAGAGCGCCGAAGGCGGCGCCCCCGCCGCCCGCGCTCCGAGGAGCGCTCCCGCTTCGCCCGCCCCGCGAGCGCGACGCGGAGCGCGGCCGGGGCGTCTAGCCCGGCGCGGGACCGTGCGTCGCCGCGCCGAGCGCCGGGAGAGCGGCCCAGGCCGCCACGGCGAGGGGCGAGGAAGACCGGGGCACCGCGCGGCGCGAGGGCCGGCCGGGCCGCCGCGCTCTCGCCGTCGGGCGTCAGACGAGCGCGAACTCCTGGAGTACGGCCCAGGCGCGGTCGAGGGCCTCGCGCGGAGTTCCGCGGGTGGACACAGCGCGCTCGCGGCGCTCGACCTCCGGCGGGCTCTCCACCCAGCGGCGCGCGAGGTGGTCGTACGTCTCCGCGTCGGCGTCGGAGACGGCCTCGGCGCATGGGGCGCGCCGGGCGAGGCGCTCGTGGGCGATCTCCGGCTCGAGCTCGCAACGTAGGAAGACGAAGGGCACCTCCCAGCGGCGGGCGGCCTCGAAGAAGGCGCGCCTCCAGCGAGCGGAGACGAAGCTCGCGTCCACCAGGGCCCGCCGTCCGGCGAAGAGGGCGTCCTCGACCCGCTCCAGGCACTCGCGGTAGGTCCGCTCGGTCCAGGCCGGCGCGTAGATCCCTTCGTCCGGGGGGGCGCTGGCCGAGCTTCGCGGCGTGAGCCCGGCGAGTTGCTTGCGGACCGCGTCGGAGCGGATCCAGCGCAGGTTCGCCCGCTCGGCGAGGGCCTGGGCCAGGGTCGACTTGCCCGTGCCCGGCAGGCCGCCCACCAGGACCACGCAGGGCCGCTCCCCGCGCGGTCGCAGGAGGGCGTCGGCGAAGAGCAAGTCGCCACGCGCGCGCTCGAGGGCACGCGTGCGTTCCGGCGCGGGGAGTTCGGGCTCCGCCCAGGCGAAGCCGTGCACCTTCCCACGCACCGTGGCCCGGTAGGCGGTGTAGAGGGGGAGAAGGGCGCGCCCTTCGGCGTCGCCGGTGGCCGCGACGTAGCGCTCCGCGCAGCGGGCAGCGAGGTCGGCCCGTCCCTCCTTGCGCAGCTCCATGAGCAGGAAGGCCAGGTCCGCCATGGGATCGCCGTAGCGAAAGCGCTCGTTGAACTCGATGCAGTCCACCACGACCACGTCGCGCGGCGGCGGGCGGTCGGCGAGGAAGTAGACGTGCTCGAGGCGCAGGTCGCCGTGCCCGTCGCAGGGCACGCCGTGGGCGGCGCGGGCCTCGATGAGCGGTCTCCGGCGCGCGAGTTCGGCCTCGGTGGCCTCCCTCAGGCGCGCGAAGACCTCGGGGTGCACCGTGCGGCCGACGAAGGGCTCGAGCTGCGCGAAATTCTCCCGGCAGTTCCCCGCGACCGCCTCGAAGGAGCCGAAGCGGGCGATGCGGGGTCCGCGGGTGGCCTCGCGATGGAAGCGCGCCAGGCGCTCGGCGAGGCGATCGATGCGGTCCGCGGTGAGTTCGTCGCGTTCGAGCAAGGCCTTGGCGTGGCGGTCGTCGGGCAGCCGACGCATCACCACGAGCCAGTCGACCGGGCGCCCCTCGCCGTCGACGCGCAGGCGCCCGTCCCTCCCGCGGGCGAGGGGTGCGACCCGCAGGTAGACGTCCGCCGCCAGGCGCCGGTTGAGCTCCACCTCGGCGCTGCAGAAGCGACGCCGCCGCGCGGAGGTGGAGTAGTCGAGGAAGCCGAGGTCGACCGGTTTCTTGAGTTTGTAAGCGAACCGTTCGGTCAAGAACACGACCGAGATGTGCGTCTGCACCACCTCGACCTCGCCCACGGGGTGGGGGTAGGCCTCGGGGGAGGCGAGGGCGGCGATGCGTTCGCGGAGGTCGCCGTCGCGGAGTTCGGGCGAACCTGGCACGGCGTCGGCTGCAATCACGGATCCCTCCCTGGACCGGTCACGGCCTCGTGACGAGGGAGCCGAAGGGTCACGGCCTTGACACCGCGCACCGACGCAACCTCCCCCGACCGGAGGTCGCGACCGCGACGGGGGAGCGCGGGAGCAGCCCGCGTGCCGAGCGACGGAGCGCTGCACGGATCGGGCGCCAGGGGGGGACGCGAGCGATCCGGGCCCAGCCCAGCGTCCCCCGCCGCGGTCCGATGACGCGCGGTGTCGTCCGGCTGCGCCGGGGTTGCGCGGCGACCGCCTCCGCCGCAGCACAGCCCCGACGCTGCGATCGCGCCTCGGAAGAGGGGGGCGCGGCAGAGCGGGGCGGAGGCCGCCGCGGTGGAGGCGGGCGAGCGCTTCGGTCACGCTGCGGGCCTGCGCGCCGCGAGGTCGCAGCGAAGGCTGCGCGCTCAGACCACCACGCCGCCGTCCACCGAGAGCACGGCGCCGGTGATGTAGGCCGCGTCGTCGCTGGCGAGGAAGGCGTAGAGGGCGGCCACCTCCTCGGGCTCGCCCATGCGCCGCAGGGGAATGCGCGCCACGAGGCCTTCGGTGACCTCGGGGGGGATGGTCTCGGTCATGGCCGTGCGCACGAAGCCCGGCGCCACCGCGTTGACGCGAATGCGATGCTTGCCGAGCTCGCGGGCCCACACCCGCGTCATGCCCACGACGCCGGCCTTGCTGGCCACGTAGTTGGTCTGCCCGAAGTTCCCGTAGAGGGCGACGACCGAGGCTGCGTTGAGGATGACCCCGCCGCGGCCCTGTTCGCGCAGCAGCTCGGCCGCCGCGCGACCGACGAGGAAGGTGCCGCGCAGGTTCACCGCGAGGACGCGGTCGAAGGCCTCGAGGTCGAGCTTGGCGAGGGTGGCGTCGGCCAGGATGCCGGCGTTGTTGACGACCGTGTCGATGCCGCCGAAGCGCTCGCGGACCGACGCGAAGAGGGCCTCCACGCTGTCGGGGTCGGCGACGTCGACGGTCGCCGGCCAGGCCTTGCCGCCGGCGGCTTCGATGGCCTCGGCCACCGCCCGCGCGCCTTCTCCGTCGCGGTCGGCCACCACGACCCGCGCGCCCTCCTCCGCGAAGCGCTGGGCGGTGGCTCGGCCGATGCCGCGCGCCGCCCCCGTGACCACCACTGCCTTGCCTGCGAGTCCTCTCACCTTGCCTCCTTGACGGGCCGCCTTGATAGTGAACGACTGTTCACCGGCCCCGGATTGTGCCCGGCGCGCTCCTGCGGGTCAAGCACCGCCGGGCGGGAGCGCCGCCGCACGCGTGCAGACCCGCTGCCGAGCAGCGGAGCGTTTGCAGCGCGGCGGGGCCGCTGGCTGACGCCGCCCCGTCGGGCCCGTCTGCGGGCGCGCCGTCAGGAGTCGGACGGCGCGTCGCCGCCCGGGCCGCCCTTCCCTGTTCGCTCCTCTGCGTCGCCGCCGGTGGGGGGCGGGGAAGCACGGCGCTTGGGGCGGGGCAACGTGGCGTCCGGCGTCGGGTCGGGAACGCCCCGCGTGCCTTCGTCGGAGCGGGTCCTCTCGGCGCGCGGCGCCGGGTCGGGAGGGGCTGGTTCCTCTCGGCGTGTGCGGGTCGGCTTGGCGTGCGGCGTCGGGTCGGGGATCTCCGGCGGCTTCGCGCCCGCCGCGGCGGGCGGCACTCCCTTTGGGGAGTCCTTCGCTGCGGCCCCCGAGGACGGCTTCGCCCTCCCGGACTCGGCGGCGCGGGGGTGCGGAACGGGGTCGGGCAACTCGGCAGGCGCCGAGGGCTCCTTCGGTTCGCCGCGACCCGCCTTCTCCGCTCGCTGGCGGCGGGCGCGCTTCGCTTCTCGCTCCCTCTGCCGCTGCTTCCACCGCTCGTAGGCAGCGAGCCCCGCGGCCGCAGCTCCGGCGAGCCAGGTCCAGTCGGAGCGGACTTCGCCTCCCTCGCCCGGGGGCGGCGTAGCCCGCACCCCCGGCGCCACCGAGCTTCGCTCCGCGCCCGAAGCTTCGGGCGGAACGCCCGGCGCGGTGGCCTGTTGGGCGTGCGGGGCGAAGTCCTGGGGAGCCCCGAGCCCCTCGGCGCGTAGCGCTTCGGGAGCGCCGGCGTCCCCTCGAGCGAAGAGCTCCGGCTCTGCGGCGGGGGGCGGCTCTGGTTCGATGCAGCCCGACGCAAGGCCCCCGTCGGAGGGGGCGTCGGTCGTCGTTGCGATGCCCGGGGAGCGAGTCTTCTCGAGGATCTCCTCCTCTTCCTCGCCTTCCTCCTCGTCGTCGTCGAGGGCGAACAAGGTCCCTCCCAAGAGGAGGGCGCCTCCCGCCGCGATCGGCAGCCCCAACTCCACCGGACCCGGACCGTGGCCACCACCGCCCGGCACGAAGGGCGTCGTGCCGGTGCCTGTGCCGGTGCCTGTGCCCGTTCCTGTTCCCGTTCCTGTTCCCGTTCCGGTGGCGGTGCCTGTTCCCGTTCCGGTGGCGGTGCCCGTGCCGGTTCCGGTGGCGGTGCCTGTGCCGGTGCCGGTGCCGGTGCCGGTGCCGGTTCCCGTGCCGGTGCCGGTGGCGGTTCCCGTGCCGGTGCCGGTG
>RFHU01000014.1 GCA_003695705.1 Planctomycetota bacterium | reverse complement strand
TCGACGCGCTCCCGGCGAGTTCCTTCGGGGCGGGTGAAGACCCGCAGGTCGTCGACGATGCCGCGGATCCGCTCCGCTCCCTCGGCCGCCGTGCGCAACAGGTCGCGCACTTCGTCGAGGTTCGGCGGCAGGCCGTGGGCGAAGAGGCGCCGCAGGTGCGCGAGGTTTCCCAGGAGGTAGGTCAAGGGGTTGTTCAACTCGTGGGCTACGCCGGCCGCCAAGGTCCCCAGGGAGGCCAGCCGGTCGCTCTGCAGCAGCCGCGATTGCATGCGCCGCTGCTCGGTTACGTCGATCAAGACGCCCAGGTAGCGGAGCGGGCCTCCGGTGGGATCGCGTTCCACGGTGGCGGAAAGGAGGACGTCGACGGTTCCGCCGTCCTTGCGCACGAACTGCAGAGGAGCCTCTCGGACCCCGCCCGTAGCGAAGAGGCGCTGGAGCGCCTCTTCGGCGCGCCCTCGAGAGGCTTCCGAGAGGAACTCCGTCGAGCGGCGTCCGAGCACCTCTGCGCGCGTGTAGCCGAGGACCTCGCACCAGGCGTCGCTCACGCTGACCAACCGCCCGCTCGGGTCGATGCTGTGCAGCATGACGGGGGTTTTCTCGTAGAGGTTGCGGTAGCGCTCCTCGCTTGCCCTCAGGGCCGCGAGGGCCCGGCGCGATTCGGTGACGTCGGTCGCGACCCCCACGACGCCCGAGACCCTGCCTTCGGCGTCGCGCAGCGGGGTGTAGCGGGCGACGTAGTGCAACGCACCGACCTGCACCTCGCCCGAGTGCTCCTCGCCCGCGAGCGCCCGACGGAGGTGGGCTACGATCTCGGGGACTCCGGCGTAGAGTTCGAAGGCGCTTTGGCCGACCACCTGCCCGGGGGCGAGGCCGAGGGGCGCGAGCCCCGCCCCGTCGCTGAGGGTGAAGATCCCTTCGGCGTCCACCGCGAAGAGCACGACGGGCGCGTGCGATACGACGGTGCGCAACAATTCATCCGCGGGGCGGTGCGGCATTCAAGGAGTCTACAAGGGTGGACAGGCGAGGCGTAGGGGGCGAGGTCGCGCGCAGCGCGCCTGCGACGGCGGAGAGGCAGACGGGGACCGCAGAGGCTCCGGAGCCGGTTCGGGCGGGGCGGCGTCGCGGCGCCTAGAGTCCGAGTCGGGCGGAGAGCTCGGGCCAGTAGGGGCTCTGGGCCAGCTGGGCGAGGAACGCGGCGCGGAAGGCGTCCTGCCCAGGGCGTCCTGGGGGCCAGGCGGTCGCAAGGAGGCTCCAGGCGCGCGGGGCGTCGCCGGCGTAAAGGGCCTCCAGCATTGCATCCCAGAGCCCTGGCGGGACCTCGCCCCGGGCCCAGGCGGGATCGGCCCGCAGCGCCGTGGCGGCCTCCTCCGCCGCAGGCAGTGGGCGGCGCATGCGCTCCCAGGCCAGGCGGGGGCCGTGCGGGCCAAAGCGCAGAGCCACCTCCGGGGCCGGAGAACAGGCGAAGGCAGCGCGCCAGCCAGCGAAGGTCCAATCGTGGGTGCGCAAGGTCCAGGGGCCGCCGGCGGTGGGGCGCTCGAAGGCGGCCACGCCGGGGTCCGCGGTGCGCGCGCTTCCGAGCGGGCGGAGGGTGGCGCCCAGGCGGTAGACGCGCACCCGGTGGCTGGCGTGGACCCCTCCGGTCCACTCGACCACGGCGAGGTCCGGGGTGCCGTCTCCGTCGAGGTCGCTCCCGGGCGCGACCTTGCCCAGGGACTCGCCCACCCGCAGGGGGGCCAGGTCGAAGCTCGCGGCGCGGCGTTCGAGGAGGACGACGCCCGCGCGAGCGATCGTCAGGCGCTGCTCGTCGGGGCCTCCGCCCGGCTCCACGCGCACCCGCCAGGGGCCGACCCTCCACTCTGCGAGGAGCGGGCAGGGGGCGGCATCCGGATGGCCCTGCGGCGTCGCCGGCCAGCACAGCCCCACCACGCTCGCAACGAAACAACACACCCCCAGCCACGGCCTCATGCCCCCTCTTCGGTCCACGCGGCCTTCTCCCTTGACCGCTGCCGCGCGCCGACGCTGCGCCGGGGGAGGCCCGCGGCGGTGCGGGGAGCCGTCGCTCCGCCTCGACCCCTGGCTCCTCGGAGGCTAGCATTGCGGGCCACGGGAGGACCCTGGTGAGCCAACTTCCCTTGGCGCGTAGCCTCGACTTGCCGTACGTGCTCGACCGCGTCCGCCCGCGGCGCAGGAAGACGCGGGTCGTGTACGTCGGCGATGTGCCGGTGGGTGGGGACGAACCCATCCGCGTGCAGTCCATGACGACCACCTTCACCCGGGACGCAGAGGCCACGCTGGGGCAGATCGAGGCCCTCGCCCGCGCCGGCTGCGAGATCGTTCGCGTGACCGTCCCGACCCTCAAGGACGCGCAGGCCCTCGCGCCCATCCGCGAGGGCATGCGCCGCCGGGGAATCCGCGTCCCGCTCGTCGCGGACATTCACTTCTCGCCCAAGCTCGCGCTGCTCGCCGTCGAGCACGTGGAGAAGGTGCGCATCAACCCGGGGAACTTCTCCGACACCAAGCGCTTCGAGCAGCGAGACGTGGACGACGCGGAGCATGCGCGCGCGCTCGACCGCATCCGCGCCAAGTTCGGCCCCCTGGTGCGGAAGGCCAAGGAGCGCGGCGTCGCCATGCGGATCGGGACCAACCACGGCTCCCTCTCCGACCGGATCATGAACCGCTACGGGGATACCCCGGAGGGGATGGTCGAGAGCGCCCTCGAGTTCGTACGCATTTGCGAGGAGCACGACTACCGCGACCTCATTCTCTCGATGAAGGCCTCCAACACCCACGTCATGGTCGAGGCCTACCGCTTGTTGGCCGCGCGCATGGCGGCGGAGGGGATGGATTACCCCTTCCACCTCGGCGTGACCGAGGCCGGCGACGGCGACGACGCACGCATCAAGAGCGCCATAGGAATTGGCAGCCTGCTCCTGGATGGGATTGGCGACACCCTGCGGGTCTCCCTCACCGAAGACCCCTTGGAGGAAGTCCCGGTGGGCTTCGCCCTGGCCGGTCGCGCGGGCCCGCGTCTTCCGGAAGTCCCCGGCGGCGGCGAGCCCGCCGCCGAGCCCGCCTGGTTCGGTCCGTTTTCCTTCGCGCGTCGACCGACCCGCAGGGTCGAGCAGGGGAGCGCACGGTCCGCCGTGGGGGGCGAAGAGCCCCTCCGCTGCGAGCTGTTCTTCGGGCGGCCGCAAGAGGTCCCGGCGGAAGTCCTCGCGGACCTGGTCGTCGCGGGCGACCGCTCCCTCGAGGTCGCCTCGTTCCGCATCGAGGAAGAGGCTGACGTCGCTGGCCTCGCGGACCTGCGCGCCGCGCTCGGAGCGCGGGGAGAGGACCTCTCCTGGGCGGCGGTCGCCTCACCCGCCGTGTGGAGGGATCCCGAGCGGCTTGCGGCGCTTCTTTCTGCGGTGGACCGGATCGAGCCGCTCGGGGTCGCACCCGGCGACGTGGCCGCGCTGACCGACGCCCTGCGCGCGGCCGGGGCGCGGGCACTGTTCCTTTCGGCGCCCGCCGAGGGCGCGCCCGCCGAGGTGGCCGCGGGCCTGCTGGAGCTGGTTCGACGGGCGCGCGGCGCGGGCGTCGAGTCCCTGCTCGTGGGCATTGCCCCGCAGGCGAGGGAGGTCCCGGTGACCCCCTGGGTGCGGGCCTTGGCCAACGCGCTCGACGCCGAGGGCTTGGCGGTTCCGCTCCTGCTGCGCTCCCGCGGCGACCTGCTCTTCCTCTCCGCCGACCTTGGCGGGCTCTTGGTCGATGGGCTGGGCGACGGGGTTTGCTTGGAGGCCGGCGAGGACCCTGCCCGCTCCCTGGACCTTGCCTACCGCCTTCTGCAGGGGGCGCGGCGGCGGACCACCCAGACCGAATACATTTCCTGCCCCGGCTGCGGGCGGACTCTTTTCGAACTGGAGCCTGTCACCGCGCGGATCAAGGCGCTGACGGACCATCTCAAGGGAGTCAAGATCGCCGTCATGGGCTGCATCGTGAACGGCCCGGGAGAGATGGCCGACGCCGACTTCGGCTACGTGGGCTGGAAGCCGGGGAAGGTCAACCTCTACGTGGGGAAGCGGTGCGTGGTCCGCGAGGTTCCCGAAGACGAGGCCCCGCAGCGCCTCGTGGAGCTCATCAAGGAGCACGGACGGTGGGTGGAGCCCGCCGCGCCCACGCTCGGCTGAGGAGCACCGGCTGAGTTCCGCGGCCCAGCGCTCCGTTCCTGCGAGCTTCGCGCTCCTGGCCGGTGGGAGCGTGCTGGCGGGCGCGCCGGTGGGCGTCCCCTTCCGTGCGGTGGGGCTGTTGGCCGTGCTCTGGGCATGGCTGCGCTTGCGTGGGTTGGGGCCTCCGATCGCCCGGCGACGCCTGGGCTTCGCTGCGGCGAGCCTAGGGATCGCCGCCGGCCTGCTCCTCGTAGGGGCGGGCGGACTCGCACTCCTTGCGCTGCTCCTGGCCACGGTTTCGGGAGCGCAAGGCCTTCTCCTGCTGGCCGACGACCGGGCCTGGTCCTTTTCGACTCTGGGCTGGCGCCGGGTGGTTCGCGCGGCCGGCGTCGTGTTCGGGGCGGCCGTTGCCGTCTGCTGCACCGACTGGTTGCGAGGAGGCGAATCCTTCGACGACCCCGCCTTCGTACTGGTCGGTGCAGCCTGGCTGGCCGTACCCGCCCTGTTTGCCGCGCGCGCCGCCTCCCTCTCGGCTCGAGATGAGCGCCAAGCCTCAGGGCAGACGGTGCCCGCGTGGGTGCGGTGGACTGCCGGCCGGTGCGGCGCACTCCTCCTCTCGGCGGTGCTGCTCCTGCCCCTCTGGCTCCTCCTCCCCTTGTCGGTCCACTACGCGTTCGCGCCCTCCTTCGCCGAGGCGGCACGGGCAACCCGGGCGCGCTGGAAACCTCCGCCTCTCCCCGGGGTGGAGTGCGTGGCGGCGATCTCCGGAAGGACCTGGGCCTGGGGGCACACGGTCGCGCCGCGCCTCGACCCCGACGCGCCTCCCTTCGACGCTGCGGAGCAGAGCGTCGCCCGTCGCTTTCGCTTCGACCTGCGCCACGGGGCGCAGGACCTTCTCGGGGCAGAGGTGGAACTCCTGCTCACCTTCGATCCACTGCGGGGCAAGCTGCTGGGGGCCCGCTGCAGGATTCCTCGCCTCCGCGCGACGGAGGGCTTTCGGCCGGTCGTCCGTGCGCGCTTCGACGTGGACGGCGCGCGCTCCGGAACGGCCGGCGGGGGAGATCGGGTGCTTCGCTGCCCCTTCGCGCTCTCGGTGGTCCTCCTCGCGGGCTCCGGCACCGAAGAGGTCCGGATCGAGCGCGTGCGGGGCCTGCCGCGAGATCGGTTGCTCCCCCTCGAGGGCGTCGAGCCCAAGGCCTTGCCCTGGTTCCTTCCGCAGGTCCCCGGCCTGCGGGGCGTCGTCGGCTCCGCTCCGGGCGCGGACGCAGCGGGCGGACTGCGCTATGCGTTGCTCGTGCAGGGCAGCCTGGAGGCACGCCAAGACGGACTCGCGCGCCAGCAGCCGCCGAGCCTCGCGCGCTTACGCGCCAGCACCCTCGAATACTCCTACGCGGCCTCCCTGCGCGAGACCGTGATCGCGCAGGACGCCCAAGGAAGCACGCGCAGCACACGCTCTTGGCACTGGGAGCATCGTCTGCGCTGGGCCGGGAGGGTCTGGTAGCGACGGGGGGAGGCCCTGCGCGGTCAGTCGTCGAGCACGAAGGTGATCGCGAGGTGCACGCGGTATTCGCGGATCGCTCCGTCGACGATCTTCGCCTTCTGCTCGAGGACGCGCAGGCCCGTCATGCCGCGCAGGGTTCGCGCCGCCCGCTCCACCCCTTGACGGATTGCGTCATCGAAACTCTCGCCGGAGGAGGCCACGACCTCCGTCACCCGTGCGACCGCCATGCCTCACACTCCTTGTCCGCACTCTTCTCCACCACCTCTTCCGAAGGAAGGAGAGGGGGAGGAGATATGCAAGGCGTTTGCTCGTAGTCCGTTGCTGAACTGTACGCAGGCGTCTGCCCAAGCTTTCAACAGGGGCAGTTCGGGAGTACTCCACAGGATCTCCCCGGAACCTTCAGGCTCCCTGGGCGGCGGCTTGGGCGTCTCGCTCGGCCTTCCGCTCCTTGTAGGTCTCCCACGAACCGTAGCAGAAGTACACCTGCCCCACCGGGGGCCCGCCCGCGGGGTCGGGCTTGGGCCCTTCGAAGGCGAGGATGTGGGTTGCCACCCGGTCGAGGAAGTAGCGGTCGTGGGTGATCACGATGGCGCAGCCGGGGAAGCCGAGGAGCGCCTCCTCGAGCACCCGCAGGGTCATCAGGTCGAGGTCGTTGGTGGGCTCGTCGAGGATGATCAGGTTCGAAGGCCGGCGGAGGAACTTGGCGAGCTGGCAGCGATTCCGTTCTCCGCCCGAGAGCTGCTTCAACCGCGTCTGCTGGATCGGCCCCGAGAAGAGGAACTTGGCGAGGTAGTGTCGAACCGAGATCTTCTTGTCGCCGTAGGCGATGAACTCGGAGCCCTCGGAGACCTCCTCGTAGACCGTGTTCTCGGGATTGAGCGTGTCGCGCGTCTGGTCCACGTAGCAGATGCGCGTGTTCTTCCCGATCTCGATCTCTCCCGCGTCCGGTTGCTCCTGCCCGACGATCATCTTGATGAGGGTCGTCTTCCCCAGGCCGTTGGCGCCCGTGATCCCGAGGATCGCACCGGGTGGCATTTCGAAGGTCAGGTCCTGGAAGAGGATCTTGTCGCCGTAGCGCTTGCTGACGTGGTTGACGTTGAGCACCTTGCTGCCCAGGCGCGGTCCGAAGGGAAGGCGGAGCTCCATCTCCAGAGGGCGCTCGATCTTCTCGGCCTCCTCGACGAGGTTCTGGAACGCCGTGATGCGGGCCTTCGACTTCTTGCGCCGGGCGGCGGGGGTGGAGCGGATCCAGGCCAGCTCTCGCTCGAGGGTCTTGAGCAGGTTGGCGTCGGTGCGGTCCTTGATCTCTTTCTGCTTCTGTTTCTGCTCGAGGAAGTGGGAGTAGTTCCCCTCGTAGCTGCGGATGACCCCGTGGTCGACTTCGAGCATGCGGTTGGCCACGTTGTCGAGGAAGTAGCGGTCGTGGGTGACGAGGATGTAGCTGCCCGGGTAGCGGGAGAGCTCGCGCTCGAGCCAGAGCACGGTTTCGGCATCGAGGTGGTTGGTGGGCTCGTCGAGGATGAGCAAGTCGGGCTGCGCCAAGAGGGCCTTGCCGATGGACACGCGCCGCTTCTCGCCTCCCGAGCACGTGCCCATGATCTGGTCGCCGGGCGGCATGTGGAGGCGATCCATTACCGTCTGGATGCGGTTCTCCAGCGCCCGGGGGTCCATGGCGTCGCGGTTCTCGAGCTCGGTCTGGACCTCCCCCTGTTCCTCCATCAAGGCGTCCATGGCCTCTTGGTTTGCGAGGACCTCGGGGTCTTCCCAGCGGCGCAGGATGTCCTCGTAGCGGGCCATGAGGGCGCGCGTGTCGGCCACGGCCTGTTCGACGTTCTCGCGCACCGTCTTGTCGAGGTCGAGCTTGGGCTCCTGCGGTACGTAGCCGACGCTCAACCCCGGCGCGAGGACCACCCGACCCTCGTAGCCCGAGTCCTCACCGCTGAGGATCTTCATGAGGGTCGATTTCCCTGCGCCGTTGACCCCCAGGACGCCCACCCGGTCGCCGGGGTAGAGGCTGAAGGTGACGTCGCGGAGGATGACCCGATCGCCGAACGTGCGTCGCACGTTCTTGACGGTGACGATGGGCTGACCGGGCTTGAGGCCTTTCACGGCGCCTCCTCCGGAAGGGTCGAGCGGCGGGTTGGAACGGGGGGGAGCCCTGCAGGGCGCAGGGCGCCTTCAGGATAGACGAAGGCCGCACCGGCTCAAGCCTCATCGGCTATCCTTCCGCTGATGAGCGCCAGTCCGGAAGAGCCCCCCCCTCGCGTCTCGGTGGTGGTCCCCTTCTTCGATGAGGAGGACGTCGCCGAGTCGGTCCTCAAGGAGCTCCGCATGGTCCTCGGCGACCTCGAGGCGCCCTACGAACTCGTCGCGGTCGACGACGGGAGCCGGGATGCGACCTACGAGCGCATCCTGGCCGGCATCGCCGGAGACCCGCAGTGCGTCGCCTTGCGTCTGCGGCGGAACAGCGGCCAGACGGCGGCCCTCGCCGCCGGCATCGACCGGGCGCGCGGGGAGGTCGTCGTCTTGCTCGACGGCGACGGACAGAACGACCCCGAGGACATTCCGCGCCTCCTCGAGGCGCTCGAAGCGGGCTTCGACGTGGCCTCGGGCTGGCGCCGGCAGCGCCGAGACGCCTACTGGACCCGGGTGTTCCCCTCGAAGGTCGCCAACGCCCTCATCGCCCGCTTGAGCGGGGTGCCGATCCGCGACCTGGGCTGCTCGTTGAAGGCCTACCGGCGCGAGTTTCTGGAAGGGATCCGCCTCTACGGCGAAATGCACCGCTTCCTCGCCATTCACGCCGTGTGGGAGGGCGCGCGCCTCACCGAACTCGAGGTCCATCACCGCCCGCGCACGAGCGGGCGCTCGAAGTACGGGCTCGAGCGGACCTTCAAGGTGGTCCTCGACTTGATCGTCATGGTCTTCCTGCGCCGCTACGGGACCAAACCCATCTACCCCTTCGGGGGCTTCGGCTTGCTCTCCATGGCCTGCGGCTTCCTCGCGGCCCTGGCGGCCATCGCCTTCAAGTTCGCCCCGCCGCCCTACACCAAGAGCTTCGTGGAGACCCCCCTGCCGCTCTTGGTCGTGCTCTTGGTGTTGGTTGGGGTGCTCTCGATCATGCTCGGTCTGCTCGCGGAGATGCTCACCCGCACCTGGCACGAGTCTCAGGCCAAGCCCGTCTACCGCTTGGCGGAGGTCCGCGGGGGCGACGAAGTCGAGCGGCCCAGCCCGGAGCCGAGGACTTCCGCTTCGTAGCGTGCGGTCCGTGCCGTTGCGAGCGCAACCGGGTGTCGTCCGCGCCTTATCGCAGGCAGGAGGGGGCTTGCGCCCCCCGGTCGGGCCTCCGGGGCAAGGAACGAGCGCGGTGGCCGGGCGAGCGCCGATGGTTTCCAGGGGATTGCCGATGAACGAGCTTCTGCGCCGTCGAGGTCGGGTCGAGCCGTGTACGCGCCTGCCCGCGCGCGGGCTTCGGGGAGGGAACTAGCGATGCCCGCCCTGTGCACCGTGTTCGCCACCCGACGCGCGGCGCCCTCCGTGGATGCGCTGGCCGCGGCCGCGGGCGGAGCCGAAGTCGAGCTTTGCGGCGCCGAGGGCGCGGCCTGGGAGGCCGTGACCTTTCGCTGGCCCGGCCTGGAGCTCACCGTGCGCCGCATGGGGGCGGAGAGCGAGCGCCTGAGGGAGCAGCGTGAGGCGCTGCGGGGCTTCCTCCTCCACTGCGCGAGGGGTGCCCCCCCGAGTCCGCGCGCGGCCGCCCTGCTGGCCAAGGCTGCCTGGACCCAGCAGGTCTTCGGGGTCGTCGCCGAGCCCGGCCCCGAGGCGGGGCGAAGCGATCCCCTCGTGCGCGCCTTGGCCGAGGCCGTCTACGGCGTGGTGCTCCGCGACGGCCGCCTGTTCGACCCGGCGCTCCGCCTCCTCCTCGCGCCGGGCGGGGAGAGCGATCCCCAGGCCGAGGTGCCCTACTCTCCGGCCGCGCGGGAGCGCAAGCGGCGCATCGAGGAGCGCATGGAGCGGGCCGGCCTCGGGCGACCGCCCGACCTCCCCCCCCTGCCCGGAGAGGACGAGGCGGCCCCTCGGCCCGCCTCCGAGATCGCCGCGCGGGCCCAGGCCTTGTTCGCGGTGGCCGCCAAGGCCGAGGGGCTGGCCGACCACGAGCAAGCCACGGCGCTCCTGCGCGAGCGCGGACTCTGGGAGGCCGCGACCCCCGCCGAGCGTGCTTTCCTCGAGCGGGAGGCGCCGAGCGCGGTCGAGCGCCAGCGCTTCGCAGCGCGCCGGGAGGCTCTGGCCGCCCTCCTCTGGGCGCTCGGGCACCTGCCTTCGCTGCCCGCCCCCACCCTGCCGGCCCGCATGGAGGGCCTGGTCGGCGTCCTGCGGCGGAGCTCGGCCGTCGAGTTCGTGGCCCGAGCGGAGCTCGGTCCCTTGCCGGCCCTCCTCGACGCCGCAGACCTCTCCTATCGCTGCCACGGCCTGGTTGCCCTGGCCGCTCGGGCGGGGCAGGAGCCCCCGGGAGGGCTCTTGCCCGACGTGGTTCGGGAGCGGCACGCGGCCTTCTTCTGGTCGCTGCGCATCCAGGAGGGTGGCTGGGACCGGCTCGCGGACTGAGGGCGCCTTCGCCCCGGTCGGCGGGCCCGGGACCTCACTCGACCCGGAGCTGCAGTCCGTCCTCCGCGAACTCGAGGGGAGGGCCCTCCGGAGGCCGAGCGGCCAGGAGCTCGGCGGCGCGGGCGCGGACCGCCTCTCCGAGGTGGCTGAAGACCACCCGCCGGGCGTCGAGGCGGGGAAGGACCTCGACCCACTCCTCCCAGGTGCAGTGTTTGCCCATGGGGGGGCGAAGGCCGGTGCACTCGGCCACCAGCAGGTCCGTTCCCTGCGCCGCGGCGAGGAGCCCCTCGCAGAGCCGCGTGTCGCCGGAGAAGGCGACCGAGCGGCCGTCCGCGGCGGTGAACCGCAAGCAGAGCGCCTGGTCGGGGGGGCTCATGTGCTCTGCGGCGAAAGCCTTTAGGGTCCCGCCCTCGAGTCGGAGCGACTCGCCGGGCCGCAACTCCTCCCAGGCGAGGGGGAAGCTCGGCTCGGTGTCGGCGAGCTTCCCGTAGGCCACGCGGACCAGCGCCTGCAGGCGTTCGCGGGTGCCGGGGGGGCCGATCACGGTCAGGGGCGCGCGCCGCCGCGGGCGAGAGCTGCTGTAGAGAGCGTCGATGAACAAGAAGGGGAAGCCGCCGATGTGATCGCCGTGCAGGTGCGTGAAGGAGAGGACGGCGAGTTGCTCGGGATCTCGGCCGAGCTGCCAGAGCCGCGCGAGGGCGGTGGCCCCGAAGTCGACCATCAGCCCTCTGGGACCGAAGCCGTCGATCCAGTAGCAGGAGTGCGCGCGGCCGCCTGCGTTGGAGGCGTCCCCCGAGCCCACGATCGTGACCCGCATGCGCGTATCCTAGCAGCCCCACCAGGAGGACCCCGCGTGGCGGGGCCGCCCACGCGCAGCGCGGCGTGGCGCGGCGCAGGGAGGTCGGTTCGGGGAGGAGAGGCTGCGGACATGGCGAGCGCGAAGGTGTGGATCCAGGAGGCCGAAGCGCCCGCCGAAGGCTTCGCCGTCGAGTTCGCCGGCTGCGAGCGCATCCCGCGCAAGCGCCGCGACCTCGAGCGATCCTTCGGCGCGGTCCGGCTGCGCGAGCGACGCCTGCAGCGTACGGCAGCAGACGAGGGAGGCTTCCTCGCCAGCCTCCTCTGCCGCGAGGGGCAGTTTGGCATCCGCGCGGAGGGCGATCGCCTCGAGCTCATAGCGCGCGCCCGCACACCGAAGGACGCCCCGCTCCTCGTCCGGGCCACGGAGGCCCTCGGGCTCGAGGTCCTGCCTGCGCGCGTTCGGCTGCGGGGGAGCATCGCCCCGCAGGGAGAGGAGAGCTGGTGGGACTACCCGCCCGAGGGCGCGCTCTTCCTGCGCGCCATCGAGGCACGACGCTCCGAGCACCAGACCATCGAAGTGTGCGAGCACCCGGTCTACGGGCGCCTCTTGCTCCTCAACGGCGAGACCCAAATCTCCAGCAGCGACGAACCCCTCTACAGCCGTTCGCTCGTGGAACCAGCGGTGAAGAAGCGGACTCGGCGGGTGTGCATCCTCGGCGGCGGGGACTGCGGGGTGCTGCGCGAGGTCCTCTCGCATCCGCAGGTGGAGGAAGCCGTAATGGTCGACCTCGATCCGGAGGTGGTCGCCACGGCGCGACGCCACTTCCCCGAGGTGGTGGCCGGCGCGACCGAGGACCCGCGAGCGCGGATCATCTACGGGGACGCCTTCGCCTTTCTCCGCGAACGGCGCGGTTGGGATCTGGTGATCCACGACATCTCCGACACGCCCCTGGGCGTCGGGAGCCCGCAAGAGATTCTCGGCGTGCTGCGGGCGGCGCTCGCTCCCCGGGGGCGGTTGGCCATGCAGTGCGGGTCGGCGCACTGGCGCTACGCCGAGGGCCTGCAGGAGACCCTGCGCGCCCTGCGCGCGCACTTCCGGCGCGTGAAGGTGCGCGAGCGGGTCATCCCCTCCTTCCTCGAGCAGCCCTGGGTGTTCGCCTTCTGCCGACCGTAGCGGCCGCGGAGCGGGAGGACCGCGGCCCGTCTCCCGCGCGAAGGCGCGCGCCGCGGCCCGTCAGCGTCGCTGGGGGTGTCCCTCGGGGAGGCAGTCTTGCGCGAAGGGCGGCAGCGCGAAGGCCGCGCGGTGGACCTCGGCGGTGTAGTAGCGCAGGCCCCAGCGCCGGTGCAGGTCGAGCGGGGGAGTGGCCGCGAGCGGGTCGAGCGACTGCGAGGCGAAGCAGAAGGTCCAGAAGAAGCCCGGGTAGCTGGGGCAGACCGCCCAGAACATCCAGGTGCGCGCGAAGGCCCGCCCGAGCCGGGCGTAGATCTGGCGGATCTCCTCGGCGTGGTAGAAGGGCGATTGGGTCTGCGCCACGAACACGCCGTCCGCGCGCAACGCGCGGGCCGCGGCCTGGTAGAAGTCCTCGGTGACCAGCGTGGTCGCGGGGCCCACGGGGTCGGTGCTGTCGACGAGGACCAGGTCGAGGCTCGCGGGCGTGGCGCCGGCCAGCAGGCGCGCGCCGTCGCCCACGGCCAGCGTGACGCGAGGGTCGTCGAAGCTGCGCGCCACGGCGGGGAAGAATTCCTGCGAGACACGGACCACGCGCTCGTCGATCTCCGCGACCGTCACCTCGAGGTCGGGGTAGCGGAGGAGTTCACCCGCCAGGCCGCCGTCGCCGCCGCCGACGACGAGCGCGCGCCGGGGTCGCGGCAGGGCCTGAGCGGCCACGTGGGTGAGCATCTCGTGGTAAATGAACTCGTCGAGCTCGGTGAGCATGATGCAGTCGTCGAGGACGAGCACCCGGCCGTGGTGCGCGCTCTCGAAGACCTCGATGCGCTGGAAGGCGCTTTGCTCTTGGTGCAGGCGCCGCGTCACCTTGAAGGTCACGCCCGCGACGCCCTGCATGCGCTCGGTGAACCAGTCGTCGTCCTGCTCGTCGTTCATGGGGTCCTCAAGGGCGACGCACCCACACTTCGGTGCGCCCGTCGTCGCCGCGAAGGAGGAGGCGCGAACCTTCGAAGGAGTAGCGCGCGTAGAGAGCCCAGCGCGTCGCGCCGCTCGGGCGTGTGAGGAGCGCGCCGTCCTCGGTTCGCCAGGCGCCGGTCGCTACGCTTCCCTGCTGGGGGCCGCGGGGCGCTTGCGCCTCGTCGCGGCGAAGGGCGCGGCTGGTGCCGAAGGCGTAGCGTCCGTCGGAGCCGAAGCGCAGGGTGGGCAGGAGCACGCGGGAGCTGGCGTCGGCCCGGATCCAGGCCCCCACCAGGGCCGGATCGCGCTCGTCTCGGGGCCGTGGCGCGGTGGGGCCACGACGGAAGGAGGCGCGGGCGGGCGGGAGCCCGCGCGCGAGGACGGTCAGGAGCGCCCCGTCAGCCGCGGACACGAGCGTGCAGGGGAGGCTGCGCCCCCGCTCGGCGTCTCGGAAGAATCCTCGCCCGTCGGCGCCGACGCGGACCCAGTAGCGGTCTCCGAGGTCGCTCGTCGCCTCGCCCACCCACTCGGGGCCCTCCCGGGAGACGAGAAGCCGCGCGGGGCGGCCGTTCAGGGCGCCTGCGTAGGTCCCTGGCGGCGGCGGGTGGACGGCGGGGCCGCGGCGTTCTCGGAGGCGGTAGTCGCGGCCGTCCGCGTGCAGGATCAAGCCGTGCTCGGCGTGGCGGAGGCGAAAGGGGTAGCGACGCCCTTCGGCGAGGAAGTCGGCGGTGAGTTCCGTCCCGGCAGCCCGTGCGCGGACGGGGAAGGGCCCGCGGCGGCCGATGCGGAGCTCGCCTTCGAGGGACGCCTCCAGGCGCAGGTCGAAGCCATCGCCCGCGAAGTGGCCGGCGAAGTCGGTGGCCTCGGGGGAAGGAGCCGGGGCGGCGTCGCGGGGGACGCTGCGCTCCGAGACGAGCGCCTCGTCCGGCGCGGGCGCTCGGGGCGACCGACCCTTCGCGTTCCGGGGCGAGGCCTCCGGGGCGGAGGCCTCGCGTGCTTCGGGAGCCGGGGGAGTGGAGAGACCCCGCGCGGAGCCGGGAGGACCGGCCGGGCAGCCGAGCGCGAGGACGCAGCAGAGGGCGGACGGGACGGGGAGGACGAGGCGCACGGACGAAGTCTATCGCCCCTCCCCGCCACGCGACCAGCCGCAGCCGAGGCGTCGCGGCGACGCGCTCGGCAGGCGTCGATGTGGAGGACAGGCGGATACACTGGCCTCCGTATGGGCCTGGTGTCGGACGAGCACGAGCGGGAGCTGGCCGCGGAGCGGATCCAGGAATTGCTCGAGCCCGTGCTCGAAGAGGGGAGCGCTTGGTTGGTGGCGCGCGATGCGGACGGCGTCGTGGCGACTCCGGTGGACGAGGAGGACTCCCCACGCTCCCGCCTGCAGCGTTTGCACCCCCGCCTCTACGGCGAGCTCCTGGCCGCCAACCAGCGGGTCAGCGACTCCTTCGGCTGCGGCGGCCTCACCCTGGCTGCCCTCTCTGCGCTGGCGCCGGCCCTCGCGCTCCATCTCCGCCTGTTGCACGAGTTCTTTCCGTCGCCGGAGGCCCAGCGCGTTCTCGAGGGGTTGCGCGCGTGGTGGGCCTACGCGCTGCTCACGCTGATCGGGATCACCGTGTGGGTCAAGCTGAGCGACTGGGTCGAGGCCCGCGCCTACGAGAGCGAGCGGCGCGCCGTTCACGAGCACATCGCCTCCAGCGGGCTCGATCGGTCGGAGGTAATTGCCTGGGCCGAGGGGGACGGCGGGCTCGAAACGCTCAACAAGTTCCTCAAGCGCGACGTGCGTCCCGTCTGACGACGGGCCCGGCGCACCCGTGGCCCTAGGGCCGGCCGACTTCCGCCAGGCTCGCCGGGGCTTTTCGGGCGAGCAGCTCTTCGCACGCGCTGAGGACCCGCTCGGGGGCCTCGAGGAGCGCGAAGTGGCTGCCGAGCCGCAGGTGCACGTGGCGGGCGTCGGGGATCCGCCGCGCGACGGCGAAGGACTGGCGAGCGGGGGTCAGCCAGTCCAGCCCCCCCGAGACCACGAGGGTCGGCGCGCGCACCTCGGGGAGCAGGTGGTAGACCGAGTGGGCGTCGAGCTCCTGAAAGAGGCGTAGGTAGATGGGGAACGACTCTCCGAAGACGTCTTCGCAGTACTGCCGGTACATGTCCTCCAGGCGCGGGTCCCCGAAGAGCCGCGCGAGCAGGCGACCGACGAGGGCGAGGTGGAACTCGCTGCGGGCGGCGGCGCGGACCCAGTCCGCGAGCCGCGTCGGCTGGCGCGTGAGGCGCTCCACGACGCCGTGCAGGAGGAGCGGGAAGCCGGGGAGGCGGACGAGGGGTTGCAGCCCGGTCTGGAAAGCGTGGCCGAAGGTCCCGTTGAGGAGGATCAGCCCCTCCACCCGCTCGGGATACTCCAAGGCCGTCTCCAGCGAGACCTGCACGCCCATCGACCAGCCGACCAGGGTGGCGCGCTCCACGCCCTCCGCGTCGAGGATCGCGATGGCGTCCGCGGCGTGGTGCGGAATCGAGAGGGCCTTGGTGCGCCGAGGCCGCTCCGAGCGAAACAGCCCTCGGTAGTCCCAGGTCACGATGCGGTAGCGCCCGGCGAAGCGCTCGAGGAAGGGCTCCCAGGCGTAGAGCTTGCCACCCAGGCCGTTGGCCAAGAGGAGGGTCGGGGCGTCCGCTCGGTCGGGGGCGAGCACTTCGACGTGGAGTCGGAGTCCGTCGGAAGTGCACGCGATCTTGGCCTCGACGTCATCCAGGCGCGGGCTGTGCCGCGCGCGAGGCGCCAGGGCTGCACGGTTCACGGTCGGCCTCCGGAGCGCGAGGGAGACGGGCGAGGCATGGCTCAGTGGGCCGCGAGCCAGTCGTGGCCGGTCCCCACGTCCACCACGAGCGGGACCTCGAGGGGCACGGCGTGCTCCATTTCCTCGCGCACCAGGTCCTCGAGGCGCTCCAGCTCGTCCGCTGGTGCTTCGAAGAGGAGCTCGTCGTGGACTTGCAGGAGCATGCGCGCGCGCAAACCCTCGCGCGCGAGTCGGCGGTGGATGCGGATCATGGCGACTTTGATGATGTCCGCAGCGCTCCCCTGGATGGGGGTGTTGAGGGCCATCCGTTCGGCGTTTGCGCGTGCGGAGCGCTGGGTGGCGCGAAGGTCGGGCAGGGGACGGCGGCGGCCGAGGATCGTCTCCACGTAGCCGAGCCGGCGGGCCTTCTCCACTTGTCCGTCCAGGTAGCCCTTGATTCCCGGGTAGCTGGCGAAG
>RFHU01000013.1 GCA_003695705.1 Planctomycetota bacterium | reverse complement strand
TAGCCGCCGAGACGCTGCGCCGTCGCCGCCCGAGGCGGAGCTGCTCGCCCGGGTCCGAGAGCGGGCCGAGGCTCGCGGTCTGGCCGCGGCGCGACGCGCCCTGCGCGAGGCCCTCGCCGTTGCGCCCGAGCGGCGCGACGGTCTGGCTTGGTCGCGCCTGGCGCAAGAGGTGGGCGAGCCCGAATTGGCGCTCTCCGAGCTGCGTCGGGCGCTGGCGGCGTCCCCCGGCGCGACCGCGCTCCGCGAAGAACTCGCGGCCCTCGAGGCGGACCTCGGCCCAGGAGAGGAGGTGCAGCCGGGCGAGGACGACGAGTCTTTTTCCCCCTGGGCTCCGGTACCAGCGGACGAAGGCGGGGCCGTGGCTCGCCCTCGCGCGCTCCCGGACGCTCCTCCGGGCTTCTTTGGAAGCCACCGGACGGCGTCGACCGCCCCGGTTCGGGCAACGGCAGGGGACCTCGTCCGCTTCTTGCACCTCTTCGCGGGCCGAGAGGACGTGCACGCTCGGCAGTGGCACACGCACGGGCGGGGCTCGGGCTACCACCCGGTCCCCGGCCCCATTACCCCCGAACTCCTGCGCCAACACCTCGCGGGGAACCTGACCTTGGGGGCCTACTTGCTACGCCTCGACGGCACCGTCGCCTTCTTCGTCCTCGACCTCGACCTCGGCAAGCGGGCCGTGGAGCGGGCTCGACGGAATGCGAGCGAGGCCGCGCGCCTGAGGGCGCTCGTCCACCGGGCGGGGCTCGCCCTGCGCACCGAACTCCGCGAACGAGGCGTTCCCGCCCTCCTCGCCGACAGCGGCTTCAAAGGGCGCCACGCCATTGGCTTCCTCCGGCAGCCCTTGCCGGCGGGCGAGGTCGCGACCTTCGTCCGTCGCCTCGCCAAGGAGTTGGCGCCTGCAGACTCCGACTTGCAGCTCGAGCCCTTCCCTCCCAGCGCACGCCCCGGTCCCCGAGGGCTGGGGGCCCTGGTCAAGCTTCCCCTGGGAGTTCACCGTCGCACCGGGCGCCGCGCACACCTGCTCGACGGCGAGGGGCGGCCGGCGCCCGATCCCTGGGCGCTTCTCCGCGACCCGCCCCGCCTCGACGCCGAGCGCCTACGGGATCTCTCGGCAGCGCTGCGCGACGCGGGTCCTCCCAGGCGTCGAGGTCGCTCGCGCTCCGCGCCCGCGCCCTTGCCCGCGGTGCACAACGTCTCGGACGTCTACGCCCACGACCCTGCCGTGGCGCTGCTCCTGGCCCGTTGCCCGGTCCTGGCCGCGCTGGTCGAACGGGCGCTTCGGGTCCGCCGGCTGAGCCACGAGGAGCGGGTGGTGCTCCGTCACAGCCTGGGACAGCTCGAGGCGGGGCACCCCTTGCTGCTCGCGCTCTACGCGCGCTGCCCCGAGACGCCGCCGGCCGCGCTCGACGCGGGGCGGTCGCAGGGCTTCCCCATTTCCTGCGCGAAGGTGCGCGAGCGAGTGCCCGAGATCACCCGCAGTGTCCCTTGCCACTGCCGGTTCCCCGAAGGAGCCGCCAGTTACCCCACCCCGCTCCTTCACCTCGGCCCGCACCTCGGCCGCGAGGCGGTGGAGCCCGCGCACGGGGTCGAGGCGTTGAGCGAACGCTGCCGTTCGCTCGGCGAGCGGCAGGCCCAACTCGAAGGGGAACTGCGGGCGGCCCAGGCCCACCTCGAACGCGCCCTGGCGGAACTGCGCGCGCCCGACGGGAGGAAGCGTCCGGCGGTCGAGGAGGACGAGCGGTGACGCTGCTTGCCGTCCAGAGCAAGGGCGCGCGCCTCGACGCTCGCGAGGAGGCCCTGACGGTCTCCTGCTCGGGCCGTGTGGTCGAGAGCTTCCCCGCGCACGAGGTGAGCGAGGTCCACTGCTACGGTGCGGTGGAGGTGGGGGCCGCGGCGCGACGCCTGCTCCTCGCGCGCGGTGTGGACGTCCTCTTCCTCACCCCGCGCGGCGAGTACCGAGGCCGCCTGCTCTCGCCGCTCAGCGCGCACGGCGAGCGCCGGCGGGCGCAGTACGGCGCCTTGGCTCGCCCCGAGGTCGCCCTCAACCTCGCGCGGGCCTGCGTGCGCGGGAAGGTGCAGAACGCGCGCAACCTCCTCGCGCGGCTGCGGGGAGAGCGGCGCGGTCGGGCCGTGCGGGCCGCCTTGGCGGGCCTGCGGCAGGCGCTCCGGCGTTGCGACGAGGCGAGTTGCGTGGAGGCCCTCCGCGGTGTGGAAGGGCACGCCGCTGCGCTCTACTTCGAGGCCCTGGGCGAGGCCTTCGTCCACCCCGAGCTCGTCTTTTCCGGCCGCAATCGGCGACCGCCTCGCGATCCGATCAATGCCTGCCTCTCCTTTGGCTACACCCTCCTCCTTCGGCGCGTGGAGTCGGCCGTGCTCGCGGCGGGCCTCGACCCCTACCTGGGCGCCCTGCACGAGCCAGGGCGAAGCAAGCCGGCCCTCGCGCTCGACCTCATGGAGGAGCTGCGCCCGCTGCTCGTCGACCGGCTGGTGTTGCGGCTGGTGAACACGCGCCAGCTCGCGGGGAGTGACTTCGAGCACCCCGGCCTCGCGTCCGGCCTCGCCAGCGCCCCTCCCCAGCCCGGCGAGGCCTTGGACGGCGAGGGCTCCGACGCTCCCGAGGCCGGGCGGGCGGTGTATCTGGCCCCGAGCGGGCGCTCGATCTTCTTGCGCGCGCTGGCAGCCGCCTGGGAGCGTCGTTTTCCGCATCCCGAACGCGGGGACCGCTACACCCTGCGCGCCTTGGTCGAAGAGCGAGCGCTCCGACTGGCCCAGGCCTTCGCGGAGGGGAGCGAGGACCCGCACAGCCCGCTGGTGTTGCCATGACCTCCCACCACCTCGTGCTCTGCTACGACGTCGTCGACGACCGCGCGCGCCGCCGCCTGCATCGCGCCCTCAAGGGCTTCCTGCGGCCCGTGCAGAAGAGCGTCTTCGAAGGGCCGTTGCCTGGCCGGCGACTCCCGGCCCTGGAGTTCGCGGTTCGGCGCCACATGAACCCCGAGGAGGACACCGTGCGCATCTACCGCCTCTGCGTTGCATGCCGCGCCCAGACCGCCCTCCTCGGGCTGTCCCCTCGGGTCGAAGGGCCTCCGCTCTGCAGGGTGATCTGAAGTGCGTCTGCCTGCCGGACTGCTCGAGCGCGTCGCGTCGCCGCCCAACCTGCTGGCGGCCTGGGAGCGCATTCGCCGCAACGACTCGGCAGCGGGCATCGACCGAGTGCGCGCCGTCGACTACGCGGAGGGACTCGAGGAACGCCTGCGCGACCTGGGCGAGCGCTTGCGCACGGGGCGCTACCAGCCGCGCCCGGGGCGCTCGGTGAACTTGGCGAGCGACCCCGAACGACCGATCGTGATCTTCTGCTTGGAGGACCGCTTGGTGCAGCGAGCGGTGGCGCAGATCCTCGGACCCTTCTACGAGCGGGAGCTGTCGGAGAACGCATGGGCCTACCGGCCGGGGCGCTCGGTGGAGCGCGCCCTCGAGCGCGTGGACGAAGAGCTGCGGGCCGGCAAGCGCTGGTTCCTGCGGTGCGACGTCGCCAAGTTCTTCGACCGCATCGATCGCGAACGCCTCCTCTCGGCGCTGCGCGCAGACGGCCTGGAACCAGGGCTCCTGCGGGTGATCGATCGCCTCCTGCGGGGTGGCGTCCTGGGAGGCGCGGCGACCCTCGATCCGGGCGAAGGAACGCCTCAGGGGAGCGCGCTCTCTCCCCTGCTCTCGAACGTCTACTTGCGTCCGCTCGACGCGGCGTTCGAGGGCGACTCCTGGGGCTACGCGCGCTACGCCGACGACGTGCTCGTGCTCTCGGCCGACGAAGAGTCGCTGAACGCAGCCCACGTCCTGATCGCGGGGGCCCTGGCCGAGCTCGGCCTCGAGCTGAACGCGCGAAAGACGCGGCGCGGACACCTGGGTCAGGGCTTCGTGTTCTTGGGGGTGCGGTTCGGTTCCGGGGGGCGCGGGCACAGCGAACGGTCCCACCGGGCCTTGTCCGCTCGCTGCGCCGAGCACCTACGGGCGGGGGCGTCGGCGGAGGAGTTTCGCGAGTTGCTCGGCGCGTGGGAGCGCTGGTACGGCCCGCTGCCGGCCGAGGACGTCGACCGGACGCCACTCCTGCTGGCCGAACTCGAAACCGCGGTTGCGCGCGACGATCTCGAGCGCGCGGAGGCGCTCGCCGAGCGTCGGGTGACGGTTTGGTGCGACGGGGAGCCCTGGCCGGCGTCGGTCCACGCGCGTCTGGTGCGCGCCTGGAGCCAGATTCCCGGAGCGCGCTCGGCGGAGGCGCTGGTGCTCGACTTGCTCGCCTTCGCCCACTCTCGCCCCAGCGAAAGCGAGCGCGAATCCGTCCTCGAGGCGCTCTGGCTGCCGCGAGACGCCTGCTTGCCGCACGAGCTCGAGGCCGCGGGGCAGTTCTTCGGCGAGGCGGGGCGGGCGACCCTCGCCGACGCGGCGCGGAGACTTCGGTCGGTGCGACCGCGGCCCAAGGCCGAAGACGCCGGGCTCGACGCCGAGGCTGTGACGTGTCTGTGGCGGACGCTGGTGCGAAACGCCCCGGAGCACGCCGTCGAGGAGAAGAACGGGCGTGGCCAGCGCGTCTTGAGCCTTTGCGCGCGACCTCCCTCCGAGCGGAGCCTCGTTCGCCACGTGTCGGGGAAGGAGCGCCTGGGACTGTGCGCGCTTACGCCCGACGGTCGGGCGCGCCTGGCCTTGATCGACGTGCGCGTGAAGCGACGCGCCATTCTGCCGCCCTGGGTGGACGTCGGAGCGGGAGCGCGCGAGGCGCGGCCTCCCGGTCAGCACCCCGAGGGCCACGATCCCAACCTGGCCCAGCGCTGGGAGACCCTGGTCGGCGTGGCGCACGACTTCGCGGCTCGGCTGTGCGAGACCGCAGAACGGCTGGGCGTCCCCTACTTGCTCGAAGGGACGGGACGAGGAGGACGGCGGCTGTGGTTTCCCTTCCGGGAGGACGTGGGGGTGGCCTCCGCCTTCGCCCTGGCAGCGCGGATCCGCCGTGAGGCGGGAGCGCCTCCGCCGACGCTCGCGGTGATCTCTTGGCCGCCCTCGGACCGCACGCCTTCGCGCGAGACTTCGCTTCTCGACCTCCCTTGTGGCGTGGACGCGCGCACCGGAGGACGAAGCCGACTCCTGGCACGCTCGGGCCGCCCCCTCGGGGCGGCGGCGTCTTCGGCTCTCCTGCAGGCCTGGCTCGACCGCGCCGGCCTGCGGGACCTCCTCCTTGGGCCGCGGGCCGACCTCGCGGACCGACCCGGAGACCAGCGGCAGGTCGAGCGCCTCCTCGACGGTCAGCCGCGCGCCAAGCGCGTGTTGCAGGGGTGCGCGATCCTGCGCGCGCTCGTCGACAAAGCCTTGCGGCTCGGGCACCTCGAGCCCATCGAGCGCCGCTCCCTCCTCGAGACCTTCGGGCACCTTCCGGGAGAAGAAGCCTACGCTGCTCTAGAGCTCCTCGAAGGCCTCCTCGAGACCGCTCGTTCTCGTCACAGCCTTCGTCGCCGGCTGCGGAACCTGCCGCAGAATCCGATCTCTTGCCCGTCGCTGGCAAACCGCCACGGACGTCTGACCCAAGCCCCGTGCGCCTGCCGCTTCCAGGGGCTCGAGCCAGGGTGCTACCCGACGCCGCTCCTCTACGCGCTCGGGCCGGGCGAGGTGCCGGTCTTTCGGCCCCACGTTCGGCGCGGGCGAAGGCGCAGGCGACGAAAGCGCAAACGGGCAACCGAGCGGGGCTCGCCGACCGCACGCAGGGATCCTTCCTCGGAGCACCTCTCGAGCCCCCCGAGCCCTCCCCCCGGCTCCGAAGGAACGGGCGGGGCTCTTCGCGAGCAGCCCCTCAGGCGAGAGAGGCGCACGCCTCGGCCCGAAGAGGACGGGGCCGTGGCACGGCAATGGCCTTACCGCCCCGGAGTGCCCCCGGTGTTGGCGCCTGCGGAGGCCGCCGGGGGCGAGGCGATCGCGTGCACGCCCGGGGCGCTCCCGCAATCGGAAGGCCAGGGCAAGCGCGCTTCACACGGAGCAGGCCAGTCCAGGGGCCCAGGAGGCAAGACGGGCCTCCCTCAGGAGCGACCGGAACCCCGCGGGCCAACGCAGGCCAACCCCCAAGCGGGGGAAGCCGCCGTAGCCTACCGGCCAGCGCACGCACCCGCGCAGGGGCAGAT
>RFHU01000155.1 GCA_003695705.1 Planctomycetota bacterium | reverse complement strand
GCGGCCTCCTGGTGCCTCCGGCCCTCGCGCCGGCGCTGGCCGAGTTGGGCGCGCGCGGCGAGGGCGCTGCGCAGGCCGCCGTCGCCGCGCACTACGAACGCTGGGATGCGGGGCCGGATGCGGCCGAGGAAGTCCTCGCCTGGCTGCAGGCCGAGGCGCCGAGCGTCCTCCTGGTGGACGGGCAGGGGCGCCTCCTCTGGGATCCCGAGCGGCCGGAGGAGCTCGGGCGGCTTCGGCCGCTCCTCGCCGGCATCACGGCGGGCCCCGCCGCGGCGCTCCGCGCCGACCTTGGCCGGGCGGCCGAGCGCAGCGCGGGTTTTCTTGCCGCCCTCGAGGACCCGGAGGCTTTGCCGCGGCCGAGCGAGGCGATCGATCAGGGAGGGGGGCTCTACCTGCACGCGGCGCGGAGGCTGCTCGCCTTCGACCTGGAGCGGCAGCCGTCGTGGGTGCCCCTGCGCGAGCCCACGCCCCCCTTCCAGCGCTTGCTCCTGGCCGCGCGCGCCGCGCACGAGTGGGGGCACCTCGCCGAAGAGGCGGGCTGGGTCCGCGTAGCCCCCGAGTGCGCCCCGGCGGCCGCCGCCGGCCGCTCCGCCCTCGTTCGGGCCTTCTCGGGGCTGCTCCGCGAGGCGCCGGCGCCGCTGCGGGCGTGGGCCGAGGCCCACCTGCCCGAGCGCCTGGGGGTGGGGCCGAACGCTGGGCCGGAGGAGCTGGGCGCGGCCCTGGCGGAGAGCGCCTTGCGTCGCCTCCCCGACTACGCCGCCAACTACCTCATGGCCCGCCTCCTCCCCCCCGCCGAGCTGGAGGCCTACCTGCGCGTGAACGTGCGCACCCACGTCGAGGAAGGGCTCGACCCCTTCCTGCTCCTCGCTCGCTACGCCGTGGAGGCGCACTACCTGGGCCTTGGGGCCTGCGCCGCGCCCTTGGAGACCTTCCTTCGCCACACCGCCGCAGACCGCCTCCTGGCGGGCGGAGGCTTGCTCTCGCGCGAGGCGCTCTTGGAGCTGCTCGAGGCGGCGGCGTCGGTGTGCGCGGCCTACGCGCTGCGCGAGGAGGCCTTTCGGCCCGAGCTCCTTCGCTGACCGGGCGGTGCGCCTCCCTCCCCGAAGGGCCGCGCGCTGCACCGCTCCTGCGAGCGCGCTCTCGGCTTCCCTCCGCTTCCTCGGCGGCTACCATGGGCGCCCCATGATCCAGCCCAGCCAGCCGGAGCTCTCGCGCGTCGAGCGAATGGCCCTCGCCCTGGGCCGCTGGACCAACGAGCGCCCCTTGCCCAAGAAGGCCCAGTGGCTGTTCTTGAACGCCGTCAGCCGCACCTGGGTCCGCGGCGTCGTGGCCCGGCGCACCTACGTGCACGGCGTCGAAGCCCTCTGCACCTTGGAGCCCGATCGCGGCGTGCTCTTGGTGGCCAACCACCGGAGCTTCTTCGATCAATACATCGCCGTCTTGGGCCTGCTCGACAGCGGCGTTCCCTGGATCCGCGCCCTTTCCTTCCCCGTGCGGGCCAATTTCTTCTACGAGCGGCCCGCGGGGGTGCTCATCAACCTGCTGGTTGGCGGTGGCGTCATGTATCCGCCGATCTTCCGCGACGCCCCCCGCTCCGAGCTGAACCGCGACGCCCTTCGCCGGGTGGTCGACTTCTTGAGGACTCCGGGGCACCTCGCGGGGATGCACCCCGAGGGGCGGCGCAACAAGGGCCCCGACCCCTACTCCATGCTGCGCGCCCAGCCCGGTGTGGGCGAAGTCATTCTCCGCGCCCGGCCCCTCGTCGTCCCCCTGTTCATCGGCGGACTCGGCAACGACTTCCTCGCGCAGGCCCGCCGGAATTTCCAGAGCGACGCGCGGCGCAGCGAGCCGGTCATCCTCTGCTTCGGTCCCCTCCTCGACTATTCCGAATTCACCCGCGAGCGTCCCCGCTTGACCCTCTACAAGCGGGTCGCCGACCGCGCCCGCGAGGAGATCCTTCGGCTCGGCGAGACCGAGCGGCGCCTGCGCAGCATGGCCCGCGCCGGCACCCTCCCCGACGACGACCCCGGTTGGCTGCTCGAACGCCTGCGCGCCCGGCGCCGCGGAGCAGTGTCGCCTCCCTGCGACGCCCCTTGAGACCGGCCGAAACGACCGGGGCACGGTCGTTCTCCGACGACAAAGGAGTTAGCGCGTCACCGGTTGTGGCGCGGGGTGTGCGCAGCCCCGACGGCGGAGGAGGCTGCGAGGAAGTCCCATGTCCACGTCCTTCGAGTTGGAGATCCCAAGCGAAGTCCGGCCTCAGGAGTGGAAGGAAGCCTTCGCCAGCCACGAGGATGCGGCCTCCCCCGGCGAGGGGGCCGACCTCGATCTCGACTCCCTGGAGGTGGGCGCTCCCTTGCTTCCCGAGGGCCAAGGGGCGCCTTCCTACCCCCCCACCGACCTCTCCTCGGAGCCCCTCGGGCTCGACGGGAGTCCGGATGGCTCAGGGGACGCGCCCCGCTTTCCGGAGTTTCCAGGAGATGGAGCCGAGTTGACCGTCTCCGAGCTGGCCTTCAGCGGGGAGAGCGACACCGGCAGGCTCCTCGAGGCTCCCCAGCACGCGCGGCGCCGGCTGGAGGCCCTGGCGGTGGAGGGGCGTACGGCCGCCGAACTGCGCCGAGCGCTGGCCGAGCAACGCCGCGCGCTGGCCGAGGAGCGCGCGCAGGTGGCCGAGGAGCTGCGCACCTTGCATCTGCGCATCCAGCACGCCGTCGACGGCGCCGTTGCCTCGGCGCGGGCGAACCTCGACCGCGAGCGGGAAGACCTGGCCCGCGACCGGGCACACCTCGAGCGCGACCGAGAGGCCCTCGAGGCCGACCGCGAGCAGTTCGAGAGCGATCGCCTCGCCCTCAAGGAGCTGGCCGACGCCCTCACCGCGCATCGCGAGGCGCTCGAGCAGGAGATCCGAGAGCGCCTTGCCGCGGAGGCCGCCGCCGCGAAGGCCGCCCTCGAGGCGGAGCTCGCCGGCGCGCGCCGCAAGCTGGCCAAGGCCAAGAAGCGCATCGCCAAGCTGAGCCGCCATCTCTCGGAGAGCGAGCGGACCCGCGTCTCCACCGCCTCGGGCCTCGAGCCCGCCGCCACGGAGACGCCCCGCGGCCGCCTCCGCGCACGCGAAGGCTCCCGAACGTCTTCCGAGCCGGCGAGTCGGTCCGCGCGCCGGAGCGGCCGCGCGGGGAAGGCGCGCGGTGCGTCCGAGGCCTCGAGCAAGGCCAAGGCGCGCCCGCGGGCGCCCAAGCGCCGCCGTCGGCGGCTGGGTTGAGGAGCGCACCCGCAAGCGCCCCTTTCAGGCCACGGGACGCTTGAAGAGTTCCTCGAGGACGGTCGTGGCGTAGCAGCCGCGGGGAAGGAAGAAGCCCACCCGCAGGTCCTCGCCCTCTCGTCGCAGTTCGACGTCGCGGACGGGGATGCGCAGCGGCCGACGCTGGCCGAGGGGGCGCGTCCCGAAGGCAGCGCCGAGCTCCGGCCCCAGCCCCGGCGCGTGCTCGGCGAGGAGGGCCTCCTCGTCGGCGCGGGGGCCGCTGCCTTTCCGCGGGCGCAGGAGGCGGCGCCCGAACAGGGGGCCCGAGGGGCTGATCTCGAAGGCGGCGCCGCGCGCTTGCTCGCGCGCCTCGTCCTCGACCAAGAAGGCCGCGCCGTTGCGGTGGAGGAAGGCGACTTCGCCTTCTTCCACGCGGTCGGCGAGGTTCTTGCGCCGGCTGAGGTAGGCGTTGAAGAGCAGGCTCTGGAAGGCCGCGAGGTAGAACTCGCGTTGCCGGACGGGCACGGCGCGCACGGCGGCCTCCGCCGAACGCCCCTCCGCGAGGGCGCGGCAGGCGGCGCGTTCGGGGCGCATGCTCTGGGGGAAGTGTTCCCAGGCTTCCCGATGGCGTCCGGAGAGGACGAGCTCGCGCGCCGCCGCGAGGGGCGAGTCGGGCTCGGCGGCGGGGAGCGGCTCTCCGCGAGAGGCGCGGGACCCCAACAGCAGGAGCTCGAGGAAGGCGTCGGCGTCTCCGCGCGCCAAGGCCGCACCGAGGCGGTGGTTGTTGCGCAGGTGGCCGAAGCGCTGCAGGCCGAAGTAGTTCAGCGCGCCGCGCGCGGCGAGCGCGTCGAGGACCTCGCGGGCGACGTCTTCGGAGGAGCCGGACCCGCGCAGGCGGATCCGGAAGCGGTTCCCGCGCAGGTGCCCGAGCTTGAGCTTGTTGCGATGCGGCCTCGCCTCGTGGACGCGCAGGCGCTCGTCGGCGAGGGCCTCGAGGTCTGCGGGGAGCCGGGCGCGAAAGAAGGAGATCCGCTGCCAGGTGACCGCGCGCGCGTCCTTGCGCCCGGCGTAGCCCACGTCGCGCCGGCGAACGCCGAGGCGTCGTGCCAGCCGCCGGGCCGCCTCCTCGGTGGTGATGCCGCGCTTCTCCACCAAGAGGTAGAGGTGCTCGCCCTCTCCGCTGGGTTCGTAGAGCGGGACCTCCTCGACGACGAAGTCCTCGGGCTCGCGGCGGGCTTCGCCGGGGATGCCCGCGGCGGAAGTGGCGTAGGCACGGGCGAGCTCGGGCGGGACCCCCGCCAGGGTGCTCACCCTCCGGCCTTCTTCCGCGGCGCCGCGAGCTCCTCGGTGTCGAGCACGATGGTCACCGGGCCTTGGTTGACCAGTTCGACCTGCATCGCTGCGCCGAAGCGACCGGTCTCCACCCGCAGTCCCTCGGCGCGGAGGAGCTCGCAGAAGGCCTCGTAGCGGCGCTCGGCCTCGGCGGGGGGAGCGGCGGCGACGAAGGACGGGCGCCGGCCCTTGCGGCAGTCCGCGAGGAGGGTGAACTGCGAGACCACCAAGACCGCGCCCCCCGCCTCGCCCACGGAGCGGTTCATCTTGCCGGCGTCGTCCTCGAAGACGCGCAGGCCCGCGACCTTGCGCGCCAGGAGCGACTCGGCCTCGGGGGGGTCGCCGGCCTTGACCCCGAGCAGGACCAGCAGGCCGCCGTCGATGGCGCCCGTGACCTCGCCCGCCACGGTGACCCGCGCGCGGGCGACGCGCTGGACGACCGCCTTCACACCGCGTCCAAGGCCTGCTCGAGGTCGGCGAGCAGGTCCTCCCGGTCCTCGACCCCCACCGAGAGGCGCACCAGGCCGTCGGCGAGGCCGGCGGCCCGCCGGACCTCGGGCTCGACCGAGGCGTGGGTCATGGTGGCGGGTTGCTCCACGAGGCTCTCCACCCCGCCCAGGCTCTCGGCCAGGCGGAAGATCCGCGTGCGCAGGCAGAGGTCGTAGCCCGGTTGGATGCCGCCCTCGAGCTCGAAGCTGACCATGCCGCCGCAGCGGCGCATCTGCCGTCGGGCGACCTCGTGCCCCGGGTGCGAGGGGAGGCCGGGGTAGTGGACGCGGGTCACCTTGGGGTGCTCGGCGAGGAAGGCGGCCACGGCCTCGGCGTTGTCGCAGTGCCGCTCCATGCGCAGGTGAAGGGTCTTGAGCCCGCGCAGGGTGAGGAAGCAGTCCCAGGGGCCGGGGACCGCGCCGGCGGCGTTCTGGATGAAGGCGAGGCGCTCGCGCAGTTCGGGGTCGCGGGTCACCACCGCGCCGCCGACGACGTCGCTGTGGCCGCCGACGTACTTGGTCGTGGAGTGGACTACGAGGTCTGCCCCCAAGGAGAGCGGCTGCTGCAGCGCCGGGGTGGCAAAGGTGTTGTCCACCGCGAACAGGGCGCCCGCCCGCCGCGCGATGGCCGCGAGGGCGGAGAGGTCGCTGATCTTGAGCAGGGGGTTGGTGGGGGTCTCCACCCACAAGAGGCGCGTCTCGGGCCTCAGGGCGGCCTCGACGGCGGCGAGGTTGCTCGTGTCCACGAAGCTGAAGGAGAGCCCGCAGCGCTGGAGCACCTTGGTGAACAGGCGGTAGGTTCCTCCGTAGAGGTCGTCGCCGGCGACGACGTGGTCGCCGGCCGACAGGAGCCGCAGCACGGCGTCGATGGCGGCCATGCCCGACGCGAAGGCCAGGCCGTGGGGCGCTCCTTCGAGGGTGGCGACGGCCGCCTCGAGGGCGTCGCGGGTGGGGTTCCCGGTGCGGCTGTATTCGTGGAGCTTCGCCTCGGCGGGGCGCGGCTGCACGTAGGTCGAGGTCTGGAACACCGGGGTCATGATGGCGCCCGTCACGGGCTCGGGCTCGGTGCCGCCGTGCACGGCGCGCGTGCCGAAGCCGTAGCCGCTCAGGTCCTGGGCCATGGTCTCCTCCGCGGGGGGCGAAACGAGGGGGGGAGGGCCGGCCGCGCGGGCCAGGCCGGAGCGCAGCGCCTCAGCGGGCGATGTGCGAGATCAGGTCGTACTTGGTGATGATCCCCAGCTTGCCCGTCGGCTGCTCGACGAGGACGGCCGGGTTGTCGCGGGTGAGCAGGCCGGCCACCTGCTCCAGCGAAGCGCTGGGCTCCACGGTGGGGAAGGCCGGCCCCATGATTTCCGCGACGCGGACCTCCTGCGGGTCTCGGTGCTGCACGAAGAGCTCCACGAGGGCGGTCTCCGCCACGCTGCCTACGGGCTTCCCTTCGCGGGTCACGGGGAGCTGGGAGACGTCGTGCTCCTTGATGAGCCGGAGCGCTTCCGCGGCGGGGGCGCCTTCGTCCACGCAGATCGTCTCCAGGCCGCCCGGCTTGCCGGCGAGGAGGTCGCTGGCCGCGAGGCTGGACTCGTTTTCGAGCATGCTGTTCTCCTGCAGCCACTGCTCGGAGTAGACCTTGGAGAGGTAGCGCAGGCCGTGGTCGCAGGCCATGACCACGACGATCTTGTCGGGGCCGAGCTCGTTGCGGCGCGCGTATTCCAGGGCCCCCCACACGGCGGCCCCGGTGGAGCCGCCCGAGAAGATTCCCTCGAGGCGAGCGAGCTTGCGGGCGGTGGTGAAGCACTCCTGATCGGTGATGCGCAGGCAGTCGTCGAGGATCGAGAGGTCCATGGTGGTCGGGTAGAAGTCCTCGCCGATCCCCTCCACCAGGTAGGTCTGCGGGCGCACGTCCACGTCGGAGTGGAACTTGTCGTAGTACATCGAGCCCACCGGGTCGACGCCGACGATCTTCACCTCGGGGTTCTGCTCCTTGAGGTAGCGGCCCACGCCGCTGAGGGTGCCGCCCGTGCCCATGCCGTTGACGAAGACGTCGATCTTGCCGTCCGTGTCGCGCCAGATCTCCGGTCCGGTGGTCAGGTAGTGCGCCCGGGGGTTGGACTCGTTGAAGTATTGGTTGGCGTGCCAGGCGCCCGGGGTCTCCTCGGTGATGCGGGCGGCGACCGAGTAGTAGGAGCGCGGGTCGTCGCGCTCGACGGCGGTGGGGGTGACGATGACTTCGGCGCCCAGGGCGCGCAGGGCGTCGATCTTCTCGCGCGACATCTTGTCGGGCATGACGAACACGCAGCGGTAGCCCTTGGCCACCGCGGCCAGGGCAAGCCCCATGCCGGTGTTGCCGCTCGTGCACTCGACGATGGTCCCGCCGGGCCGCAGGTCTCCGCGCTCTTCGGCGTCCTTGAGCATTTGCAGGCCGATGCGGTCCTTGTAGGAGCCGCCGGGGTTCATGTAGCCGAGCTTGACCAGGATCTGCGCTTCGACCCCCCACTGGGCGGGGAGGCGGTTCAGGCGGACCAGGGGCGTGTTCCCAATGGCCTCGGTAATGTTTGCTGCTACCTTCACGAGCGCACCTCGACGATCGGTGGCGAGCACTATCCCACAGCAGCGTCGGGCGGCAAGGCAGGGGGGCGGGCGGAAACCGCGCGCCCTCCGGCGCGCAGGCGCCTTGCCGCGTGGCGGGGCGGGTGCTACCTTCGCTCCGGGCGAGCAACCACCGGGACGGCAACGAGTTAGAACATTGGCCGCCGAGCGACCCGAAGCGGAGGACCTGCAGGACGAGGTGGCGCGGTTGCGCCGGGCCAGCGACGAAGAGCGCGTGCGCAACGCCGTCCTCGAGAGCGAGACCCGTCGCCTCAAGCGCGAGAACCGACGCCTCAGCGAGCGGAGCGAGTTCGCCGAAGACCTCGCGGCGCGGGTGCGGGAAGCCAACGAGAAGCTGGAGATCCTCCATTCGCTCACCAAGGAGCTCGCCTCCTTCGACCTCGACGGGGTGCTCGAGGTTTCCCTCAAGCGCATTCCGTACTTGGTCGGGGCCCGCTACGCTTCGGTCTACGTCTACGAGCGAGCGCAGCATCGCCTGGTCCTCAAGCAGCACACCCACGGGCACGAGATCGACCGGATGGTGGACCTTGCCGAGGCGCCCGACTCGCTCATGGCGCTCGCGGTGCGTCGCCGCGAGATCCTCTGCATCGACGACCTCGGCCGTTTCCGCGCGGGCGGCGAAGGGCCGCGTCGCCCGCATCGGCGCAATTACCGCACCGAGTCGTGCGTGGTGGCGCCGCTCATCGCCGCGGGCGAGGTCGAGGGCGTTCTGAACCTCGCCGATCGCTTCGACGAGCGCCCCTTCGACCCCGGCCAGCACCTGAAGATGATCCGGCAGGCCTGCGAGCTGGTGGCGGTGTCGCTGCACAACGCGCGGCTGTTCGCCGAGGTGCAGCGCGCGGCGCGCACCGACAGCCTGACCGGGCTTCGCAACCACCAGGCCTTCGCCGAGGCGCTCGACGTGGAGTGCAAGCGCGCGCTCCGCTACGGGAGCGAGCTCTCCCTGCTGATGGTCAAGGTCCACTTCGTGGGGCTGGTCAACGCGAACTACGGGCACCCGGCGGGCGATGCGCTCCTGCGCGCGGTCGCTCGCCGGTTGCGGGGCAACGTGCGCGAGGTGGACTTGCCCGGTCGCACCGGTGGGACCGAGTTCGGTATCATTTTGCCCGAGCAGACCCTCGAGGGGGCGCTCGTGGTGGCCCGGCGCCTCTCCGACGTACTGGCCGCCACGCGGGCGGACATTGGAGGCGGGGCGACGTGCGAGATCCGGACCACCTTCGGCGTCGCGCACTACGAGCGCGCAGGCGGCGGGTCGGAGCTCGTGCAGCGCGCTCTCGAGCACCTCGCGCGAGCGCGCGAGGCCGGAGAGAGCATCGGCTACGGAGCGTGAGACGTGTGGGACTATAAGGTCGTCGCCGGGACCTACTCGCTCGACGGGGGCGACGTGGTCGTGGAGAACCAGCTCGGTCGGGGCACCCTGCAGCGGATCCTCGACCACTACGGCGGCGAGGGCTTCGACCTCGTCAGCACGCACTACGACTCCATCAACCGCGAGATCGTGCTCCTGCTCAAGAAGCCTCGCGGCGGCGTGGTCGCCCCCGTCGCCGTGCCGGCCGCGGTCCCCGGCGCCATGCCCGTCCCCGCCGTGGAGGAGGCGCCGCCGCGGCGTCGCGCCGCGGCGGCCCGCAGCGGAGGCCGTCGGCGCCGCTCCAAGGAGGAGCTGGACCGCCTCTACCGCGAGGGCTGAGGGGGAGGAGGACTGTCCCAGGCTTCTGCCCGGCGAGTGGTGGCTGGGGG
>RFHU01000154.1 GCA_003695705.1 Planctomycetota bacterium | reverse complement strand
CGAAGCCCACCTTGAGGTAGGCGGCGCGGGCGCGCGGATTCGTCTCGAAGACGCGCAGTTGCACGCGGTGCACTTCGAGTTCGCGGAAGGCGTAGTCCAAGACGAGCCGCAGGGTTTCGGTGCCGTAGCCCTTGCCCCAGCAGGAGGGCTCGCCGATGGCGATGCCCAGTTCGCGCCCGCGAGGGTCCCCCGAAAGGGCGTGCAGGCCCACCGTGCCGATGAGCTGGCCGCCTTCGCGGAGGACGACGCCCAGCACGACGTCGGTCGATTCGGCCTGGGCGCGCAGCCACGCCTCCTCGGCGTGGACGCTGAGGGGCCTGCGCCCGTTCAGGAAGGGCCGGACTTCGGGGCGCGTCACCAGCCGCGCCAGGCGCGCGGCGTCTGCGAGTTCCAAGGGGCGCAGCGCGATCCGCTCGCCGATCAGGAAGGCATTCTCCATGGGTCACCTCACGACCTCCTCGGACGGAGCGGTGGAAGGCTCCTGTCGTCCGGTTCGGAGAAGTCTGGGTCGAGGCCGCCGGCCCCGGGCGGTGCGTTCTCGAGGTCTGCGTCGGCGCGGGCCGCGACCGCGCAGCGGCGGCCTCGACGCGGCCCCCCCGCGCCCGAAGCGGTGGACGGGGCTGCGGCGGAAGAGCGGCGCCGGCGGACGGGCCCGCTCAGGGGGCCTGGAGGCGGTGGCGGGCGAAGAAGGAGAGGATCTCTTCGGAGGCGTCGAAGTCGCGGCACACGCGGCCCACCAGGCGCTCGGGGAGGTACTGGTCGCCGCCCGGCCAGGTGTGGCCGCCTCCCTCCACGCGAAGCAAAGCCACTTCGCAGCCTTCTTCGCCCCCGCTCCAGAGGAGGCGCGTCGCGCGCGCTCCGTCGGTGGGGTCGCGGTCGGGGAGGGCCTCCTCGGTGGGCGGGCCCTCGAGCCCGGCCCGGCGGCGGAAGAAGGCCAGGGAGGCGTCGGTCGAGAGCACGCGTCCGCGGCTGCGCCCGCGCCGGAAGAGGCGCACGTGGCCTCCTTCGTAGGGGACCAGGGGGTCTTCGGTGCCGTTGACGAAGAGGACCGAGACGGGCCGCAGGGGCCTCGTCCCCGCGAGGGCGACGCTGAGGGTCGCGGTCACGGGCGCCACGGCGGCGAACACGTCGCTGTGCTCCACGGCCAGGCGCAGGCTCATGAAGCCGCCGTTGCTGATGCCCGTCGCGTAGACGCGGGCGGGGTCCACCGCGTGGGTCCGCACGAGCTCGCGGCTCAGGGCGACGAGGAAGCCCGCGTCGTCGTGGCGCGGCGCGTCCGGGCCGAGGAGGCGGCGGAAGATCTCCTCGCGGCCGTCGTTCCAGCGCCGGTCGATCCCCTGGGGGCAGACCAGGAGCATGCGGTGCCGGTCGGCCGCCCGGCGCAAGGACGCGCCGCCGGCCGCCGCCAGGCCCTCCGCCGTCCCGCCGCCGCCGTGGAGGGCGAGCACCAAGGGGAAGCGCTCGGGGCCGTCGGGCCGGTACCCGGGGGGCGTGTGGAGCAGGTAGCGGCGCTCGCTGCCCCCGTACCGGAAGGCGCGCTCCTCGAAGCCCTCGGGGACCGAGGCGCAGCCCACCTCCGCCGAGAGCGCGCAGAGGGCGGCGCCGGCGAGCAGCAGGCGGAGTCGGGTGGCGTACACGGAGCCTCTTCCCCCGCTCCGCTTGCCCGGGGCCCGAAGCCCGCGGCGAAGGCCCAAGGCCTTCGCCGGGACCGCTGCGCGCCGAAGGGAGCGAGCACTCGGTTCTAACGGGGAGGAGGGGCGGTGGTTTCGTCCTCCTTCGCGACCCGCGGCGCTTCGCCGCGGGCGAAGGCGGCCTCGCGCGCGCAGCGCAGGGTGCGCCCGAGGGCCTCCTCGTCGCCGCCGAGGAGGCGCAGGGCCGCGGCGTGCTCGTTGGCGAGGGTCGTCCCGGAGAGGACCGGGTTGTCCGTGCAGAGGGCCACCCGCACGCCACGCGCCAGCCACTCGCGCAGGGGGTGTTCCTCGAGGCGAGCGATGGCCCCCGTGTGCACGTTGGAACTCAGGCAGGCCTCCACGGTCACCCCGCGGTCCACGACGAGGGCGGCGACCTCGGGGTCGTCGAGGAGGGTGGTCCCGTGGCCGATGCGCTGGGCGCCCAGCACCTCGACCGCCAGCGCGATCTCCTCGGGGGGACGCCCTTCGCCGGCGTGGACGGTGCGGCCGAGGCCCGCCTCGGCGGCCATGCGGAAGGCGCGGGCGGCGTCCTCGAGGATCCAGCGGTGGCTGGGCTGGGGGCCGCCGGCGAGGTCGATCCCCACCACGCCGGGGCGGTCGCGGGCAATGGCGACCAGCTCGGCGAGGACGCCGGGGGGCTCGCCGTAGAGCCCGCAGAGCACCAGGCCCGCGCGTCCGGCGACGCCCTCGAGCGCCGCGTCGACGATGTCGGCGGGGCCGGCGCCGCGGTGGAGCTGGGGGGCGAAGCGCAGCTCGAGGTGCTCGATGCCCTCGGCGGCGGCGTCCTCACAGGCCTCGGCGGCCACCCGTCGCACGTCCTCGGGGCGCTGGAGCACGGAGAGGATGGGACGGAAGGACTCGAGGGCGGCGTCGAGGCCCATGCCCGGTCGGAGGCGGAGGCGCCGCGGGCTGGGGACCCGGACGCCCTGCTCGCGGGCGAGCGCCTCCAGCGTCTCCCAGCGCACCGCCCCGTCGAGGTGCCGGTGGAGCTCCGTCCAGCCTCCCTGCGCGCCCGCCTCGTTCATGCCTTGCTCCCGCGCCCTACCCTACCGGGGACCCGCGGGCGCAGGGAGCCCGGCCGGGGTCAGGCGCCGGCGAGGGAGGCGAGGGCGTCGCGCACCACCTTGCCCGTGGCGTTGCGGGGCAGGGCCCGCAAGGGGACGAAGGCCTTGGGGATCTTGTAGCGCGCCAGGCGGCCGTCGAGGAAGCCGCGCAGCTCCTCGGGATCGAGGGTCTCGGGGACCACGTAGGCGCGCCCCACCTCGCCCCAGCGAAGGTCGGCCACGCCGATGACCGCGCACTCGCGGACGCCGGGGTGCTCGAGGATGGCCTGCTCGACTTCGGCGGGGTAGACGTTCTCGCCGCCGGAAATGAACATTTCCTTCTTGCGACCGACGACGCGGTAGTAGCCGTCTTCGTCCACGCAGAACAGGTCGCCGGTGGCCCACCAGCCGTCGCGGAGGGCCGCGGCCGTCGCCTCGGGGTTCTCCCAGTAGCCCGCGCACACGTGCGGTCCGCGCAGCCAGAGTTCGCCCACCTCGCCGGGGGGGACGTCGCGGCCCTGCTCGTCGACGATGCGCGCCTCGCAGTGCATCACCGGGCGCCCGACCGTGCCGGCCTTGCGGACGGCGTCCTCGGGAGGCAGCGAGAAGCAGTTGGGGCCGACCTCGGTGAGCCCGTAGCCCTGGCGGAAGACCACCCCCCGCGCGGCGTAGGTGTGGATCAGCCCCAGCGGGCAGGGGGCGCCGCCGCAGAGGGCGAAGCGCACCGAGGAGAGGTCTGCGCGCGCGAAGGCGGGGTCCTCGGCGAGCAGTTCGAAGGTCGTCGGCACGCCGAAGAGGATGCTCGCGCGCTCCTCTTCGACGCAGCGAAGGACCGCGGCCGGGTCGAAGCGGGGGAGCAGCACGACCTTGCCCCCGCGGTGCAGGAGCGGCAAGGAGAGGACGTTGACCGCGCCGGTGTGGAAGAGCGGGGTGAAGGTCACCGTGCTGTCGTCGGCGCGCAGGTCGCAGGCGATGGTCGTGTTGAGGCTGTTCGCAGTGATCGAGCCGTGGGTGAGGAGGGCGCCCTTGGGCCGCCCCGTGGTGCCCGAGGTGTAGAGGATCAGCGCCGGAGTCCCCTCGTCGACCCTTGCGGCGCGCACCGCGGGGGCCGGCCCCTCGGGGACGGGCGCGAGGCGCTCTTCGTCGAGGACCACGCGGGGGCGCGCGTCCGAGAGGATCCACTCGACTTCGGGCGGGGCGAGGCGCCAGTTGATGGGGAGCAGGATCGCGCCCAGGCGCGCGCAGGCGAAGAGCACCTCGAAGAACTCGAGGCGGTTGCCGAGGTGCCAGGCCACGCGGTCGCCGGGACCCACCCCGCAGGCGTCGCGCAGCCAGGCCGCCCGGTGCTGGGAGCGGCGGAAGAGCTCGGCGTAGGTCCAGCGCTCGCCGCTGGCGCCGTCGACGAGTGCGACGCGCTCGGGACCGAAGAAGGACCACTTCTCAGGCCACAGACCCAGGGACATGGGAGCTCCTTTCTGCGCCGACGCGGAGGCGTCGGCGCGGAGGGGTGGGCTGGTGCTCGCGCAGCCAGCGGCTGGCGACGGCCCACAGGTTCTCGGGGGCGCGGGAGCCGACGGTCACGCCGATGTGGCCGCCGGGGAAGCTGCGCGTGGTGACGGGTCCCCCCCAGAGCTCGGCCAGGGGGCGCGAGCAGGCGGGCGGCACGATGCCGTCGCGCTCGGCGATGAGGTTGAGCACGGGAACGCGCCCTTCGGCGAGCGCAAAGGGTCGTCCTTCGAGGAGGAGCTGGCCTTCGCGGAGGGCGTTCTTGCGGTAGAGGTCCTCGACCACACCGCGCAGGGCGCGGGCGGTGACCGGCACCGGGTCGGCGAGCCAAGCTTCTTGGGCGAAGAAGCGGCGCAGGAAGCCCAGGTCGCGCCAGCGAGCGAGGAGCCCCCGCCACTTGCCGACGACGCCCACCGGGTCGAGGGCCTGGAAGGCGGCCCACAAGAGCTCCCCGGGGACGACGGGGTGCGCGGCGGCGAGGCGGTCGAGGTCGAGGAGCTCGGGGGAAACCAGGGCGCCGAGGGCGCCGGGTTCGCGGAGGTCCACCGGGGTGGTGAGCGCCAGCACGCTGGCGACGCGGGGGAGGCGCGCGCCGGCGACGAGGGAGAAGACGCCGCCCAGGCAGTAGCCGAACAGGTGGGCGCGCGCGTCCTTCCCGCGCCCGGCGAGGACCGCGTCGAGGACCCGCCGCGGCAGGCGCAGGCAGTAGTCCTCGAGGCCGAGCTGCGCGTCGGCGGCCCGGGGACGGCCCCAATCGATCAGGAAGACCTCGAGGCCCTGGCCGGCGAGGTGCCGGGCCAGGCTCTGGCCGCGGCGCAGATCGAAGATCCGCGCCGTGTTGATGATCGAGGGCACGAGCACCACGGGCCAAGGGAGCGCCTCCCCCGCGGCGGGGTAGCGCCAGACGGCCAGGGGTCCCCAGCGGAGGACGCGCTCGCGGTCCGCGGGGCGACTCACGGCGCGGGCCTCCTCCCGCCGACCCGCGGGCGCGGCGCGGCCGCGGCGCGGAGGAAGGCCGCGCCGACGCGACCGGCGGGCGCTCCGGAGGCCGGCGGGCGGCGCGGGCCTTGCAGCCGGAGACGCCCTTCCTCGTCCGGAGTCCCTGCGGTCAGTCGGAGAGCCACGCCGCCAAGGCTCCGTGGAGGGTCTTTGGCGCCCGCGGGCCGACGACCGAGAGGACGTGGCCGCCGCGCAGCTCGAGCAGTTCCTTGCGCTCCGAGGAGGCGAGCTCGAGGAGGGCGCGGGCGGCCTCGGGCGGGCAGGTCGTGTCGCTGCGGCTGCTGACCACGAGCAGGGGGCAGTCGATGCGGCCAAGGTCGACGGCCTGGCCGGCGAGTTCGAAGCGCCCCTGCGCGAGGAGGTCGTCGCGGTAGAGGTCCTCGATGAGGCGCCGGTAGAGGCGGCCGGGCACGTCGACCGAGTCGAGGTTCCAGGACTCGAGGGCGAAGCTGCGCGCGGCGAAGTCTGCGTCGTGCATTCGCTCCCCGAGGTGCGCCCACTTGGTGGCGCTCGCTACCGGCTGGGTGTTGAGGAAGCCTTGCAGGATCAGGGCTCCGGGCATGTTCCCGTGGGCGCGGACGAGGGCTGCGAGGGGGAAGTGCTCGGGCTTGGTCCAGGCGCGGAACAGGTCCATGTGGGGCCAGTCGCCGAAGGCCACGGGCGCGTTGATGGCGACCAGTCGCCGCACGCGCGCGGGGAAGCGCGCCGCGAAGAGGGCCGCCAAGGTGCCGCCCAGGCAGTAGCCGACCAGGTCGACCTGCTCGGTCTCCAGGGCGTCGAGCATTCCGGGGAGGAAGTCGAGCACGTAGTCCTCGAAGTCGAGGCCCGCGTCGATGCGGCGCGGGGCGCCCCAGTCGGCGACGTGGACCGGGACACCGCGCGCGGTGAGTCCGCCGACCAGACTTCCCTCGGGGTCGAGGTCGACGATCCGGAAGCGATTGATGAGGGGGGTGACCACCAGCGCCGGGGGCCCCTCGCGGGGGGATTGGGGAGCGGGGTAGG
>RFHU01000153.1 GCA_003695705.1 Planctomycetota bacterium | reverse complement strand
CGTCGGCCCTGCCGCCGACTCCGCCGCCGCCGTCGGCCCTGCCGCCCGCTCCGCCTCCGCCGTCGGCCCTGCCGCCCGCTCCGCCTCCGCCGTCGGCCCTGCCGCCGACTCCGCCGCCACCGCCGTCGGCCCTGCCGCCGCGGAACTCCGCGCGAGCACCCGGGGGGGAGGCCGCACCTTCGGGGGCCGAGGGCGCGGGACGGCCGCTGCCCGGCGAAGGCCTGCGGCCGGCGCCAACCTTTCGGCCCCTGCCGGTCGAGCGGTCGCCGAAGGAGTCGGAGGACGCGGTGCGCTCGTTCTGGAAGCGGGAGCGGATCTTCGAGAAGAGCTTGGAGCGCGTGCGCAGCGGCGAGCGTTTCGTCTTCTACGAGGGCCCGCCGACCGCGAACGGCATGCCCCACCACGGGCACGTCCTCACCCGCGCCATCAAGGACCTCTTCCCGCGCTACCAGACCATGCGCGGTCGGCGCGTGGAGCGGAAGGCGGGTTGGGACACCCACGGTCTCCCGGTGGAAATCGAGGTCGAACGGAGTCTGGGACTCGAGGGCAAGCAGGACGTCGAGCGCTATGGCGTCGCGGCCTTCGTGGAGCGCTGCAAGGAGTCGGTCTGGAAGTACCGGCGCGAGTGGGAGGAGCTGACCGAGCGGATCGGCTTTTGGCTGGACCTAGAACACCCCTACGTCACCTACTCGAAGGAATACGTCGAGTCCGTGTGGTGGGCGCTGAAGACGATCCACGAGAAGGGGCTTCTCTACAAGGGGCACAAGATCCTGCCCTGGTGCCCGCGCGACATGACGGCGCTCTCCTCCCACGAGGTGGGACAGGGTTACCGGAGGGTTTCGGACCCTGCGATCACCGTGGCCTTCGAACTCCACGGCGTCGACGCGGCGATGCTCGCCTGGACGACCACCCCTTGGACTCTCCTTTCCAACGTCTGTCTGGTGGTCGCGCCGGAGGTCGACTACGTCTACGCGCGGCGCGCGGGGAGGATCTACGTCCTCGCCGCCGAACGGGTTCACGCCGTCCTCGGCGACGACGTCGAGATCCTCCGCAGGGTGAAGGGCGCAGACTTGGTGGGCAAGCACTACCGGCCGCTCTTCGACTTCCACGGCGAGCTCGACGCGCCGTCCCACGTCGTGGTGTCCGGAGAGTTCGTCACCACCGACGAGGGAACGGGCGTCGTCCACGCGGCGCCGGCCTTCGGCGAGGACGACAACGAGGTGTGCCGCGCGAACGGCCTGGCCTTCGTCAACCTGGTCGAGCCGAGCGGTCGCTTCTCGCCTGCCTGCGGTCCCTACGCGGGTCGTTTCGTAAAGGAGGCGGATCGGGACATCATTCGCGAGTTGCGCGCGCGCGGCGCGCTGGTGAAGGAAGAGCGCATCGAGCACGAATACCCCCATTGCTGGCGCTGCAAGACGCCTTTGCTTTACTACGCGCGCGAGGCCTGGTTCGTGCGCACCACGGCGGTGAAGGATCGCCTGGTCGAACTGAACGAAGAGATTTCTTGGACGCCCGAGCGGATCCGAGACGGCCGCTTCGGAGACTTCTTGGCGAACAACCGCGATTGGGCGCTCAGCCGCGAGCGGTTTTGGGGGACTCCTTTGCCCGTTTGGGAGTGCGCTCGCGAGGACTGCGGCGGCCTGCGCGTCGTGGCCTCGGTCGCGGAGATCCGTGCGCTGGACCCCAGCGTGCCCGAGGACCTCGATCCGCACCGTCCCGGCGTCGACGAAGTGGTGCTTCCCTGCCCCGACTGCGGCGGGCCGGCTCGGCGTGTTCCCGAAGTGATCGACTGCTGGTTCGATTCGGGGGCCATGCCCTTCGCGCAGTGGGGCTACCCGCACCTTCCCGGGAGCCGCGAGCGCTTTGCCGAGTCCTTCCCGGCCGATTTCATCAGCGAGGCCATCGACCAGACCCGCGGCTGGTTCTACACCCTGCACGCCATCGCAACCTTGCTCTTCGATCGCCAGGCCTACCGCCGCTGCCTGGTCCTTGGCCACGTGCTCGACGAGCAGGGAAAGAAGCTGAGCAAGAAGGACAAGAACTACCGCCCGCCAGCGGAGGTCCTCGACGAGCACGGCGCGGATGCCTTTCGCTGGTTCTTCTACACCTGCATGTCGCCGGGGCAGGGGGTGCGCTTCTTCGACGAGGCGATTCGCGACGCCCGCCGAACCCTGATCAAGCTCCTCAACGTTTACCGGTTCTTCCAAGAGTACGCCTCGGCAGACGGTTTCGACCCGCGACCGGAGGGGACTCCCCGACCGGCGGTGGACGAGCGGGAAGCGCTCGACCGCTGGGTCCTCTCCTTCCTCCACAGCACCACCGCGCGCGTGCGGGACGGCCTCGACGCCTACGACTTCCAGCGCGCGGCGGGCGCGCTGGCGGAGTTCCTGGAAGGGCTGAGCAACTGGTATCTGCGCCGCTCCCGGGAGCGGGGCTGGAGCAAGGCGCGTCCCGAGGACGCCTCGAAATGGACCTTCTGGTGGACCCTCTACGAGGTCCTCACGGTCGTTGCGCGGCTGCTCGCTCCCTTTACGCCCTTCTTGGCCGAGGAGTTGCACAGGGTCCTCGAGCGAGAAGTCCTCGAGGACGCCGCCGAGAGCGTTCACCTCTGCGGGTATCCCGAGTCCGACGCGCGCCTCGTCGATCGAGACCTCGAGGAGCGGATGGCGCTCGCGCGCCGAGCGGTGGCCCTGGGCCTCAGCGTGCGGCGTTCGCAGGACCTGCGGGTCCGGCAGCCCCTCGCACGAGCCATCGCCTTGCTCTCCGATCCTCGGCAGGCCGAGGCTCTCGCCGCGCTCGCGGAGGTCGTGGCCGACGAACTGAACGTCCAGCGGGTCGAGATCAGCCAAGACTTCGATACGTACGTTGACTTCGACGTGCGGGTCGACTTCCGCAAGCTTGGACCGCGATTCGGCAAGCGCCTGGGTGCGGTGCGGCAGGCACTCGCCGCGCTCGATCCTCGCGAGGTTGCGGCGAGCGCGAGGGAGGGTCGAGGAGTTACGCTGGATGTGGAGGGGAGGCCCGAGGTGCTTGGGCCCGACGAGTTGGACGTTCGCCTGAACGCCAAGCCAGGGTTCGCTGCGGCCGAAGAGGGAGGACTGGTGGTGGTGCTTGACACGCAGTTGACCCCGGAACTCGTCCGGGCAGGTCTTGCGCGGGAGGTTCAGAGTCGGATTCAAGCCTCGCGCAAGGAACTCGACCTGCCCTACGACGCCGTCATCGAGGTCTTCGTCAGCGGGGCGAGCGGCGACCTGGAGCGAGCGCTCTCCGAGCACGGATCCGCCGTGGCGCAGGAGACCCAGGCCCAGGCGCTCCACCTAGGGGAGCCTCCTCCTGCTGCAGACTACGTGCGCAGGCCGATCCGAGTCGACGGGAGCGCGCTCGAACTCGCCTTGCGGGTGGTGTCGTGAGCGGAGAAGGGGCAACCCAGCAATTCCTCCCCCTGAAGGCGCTGGTCGAGGCGGTCATGTCTCAGGACAAGGAGACCTGGCTGGAGAAGCATCCCGACGCCTTCTTGATCCTCGACAACCCCGGCGACGGAGTCGAGAACGCCAGCTTCCAGACCATCGACGCGGGGCGAGCCAAGAGCGGCGGCGGAAAGGCCGAGGAAATCCTCCGCAAGCTCAGCGCCGCCGGCAGCTACGTGTTCCTACTTCGTCGCGAGAAGAACAAGTTTGCCTCGATGATCACCGTCGGTCGCGCCGCCAACAACGCACTGCGGCTGAACGTAGGCAGTGTCTCGAAGTTCCACGCCTACTTCACCTACGTCGCTCGCGACGGCTGCTGGTACCTGGCGGACGCCCACAGCTCGAACGCCACCTTCGTGGACGGCAAGGAGTTGCCTCCCAGCCACGGCAAGCAGCCCGTGAGGAGCGGTTCGGTGCTGCGCTTCGGCCCGGACGTCACGGCCCAGTTCTTCGACGCCGAGGGCTTTTGGGACATGCTGCACGGCAGCGGTGCTCTGAGCGGTCCCGAGACGGTGGCGGTCACCGGGGAGGAGGCGAAGCGGCTGCGGAAGGAGATCGCCGCGAGGCCCCAGGGGACGTCCTCGGAGGGTGAGGAGGCTTCGGACGCGCAGCCGGCGCCGTGACCCAAGTGTGGCAAAGGCCCTGCACCGCCAGGGATAAGGTGAGCGCGGGGTAACGCCGTGCCTGCACCCGGGAACCGCTTCGGAGAGATCGCCGTGCGCGAGGGCTTTGCATCGCGCGAAGCGGTCCGCGAGTGCCTGGAGATCCAGAACAAGCTCAAGTCGTACGGGGTCGAGCCCAAGCGCCTCGGCGAGATCATGGTCGAGAAGGGCTACCTGCGGGACGAGGACGTCAAGGGAATCCTCGATGTCCAGAAGATGGGCGGATCTCGCCTCGAGAGCCGCAGCGGCATCACCGAGCTCAAGAGCAAGAGACTCAAGGCGCAGCGGGCGCGGGCCGCAAAGGCTCCCCGCGTGAAGGACATCCCCGGCTACGAAGTCCTCGAGCTGCTCGGCGAGGGCGGGATGGGCATGGTCTACAAGGCGCGCCAGAAGAGCCTCGATCGCATCGTGGCACTCAAGGTGCTCCCGCCGAGCGCGGCGCGCGAGGCGTCTTTCATCAAGCGCTTTATCTCCGAGGCCCGGACGGTGGCGCGCCTCAACCACGAAAACATCATCGCGGGCATCGACGTTGGCGAGGCCGGCGGGACCTACTACTTCGCCATGGAGCACGTGGAGGGCGACTCCGTGGCGGATCTGATCGAGGCCCAGGGCCCGCTCGAGGAGCGTTTCGCGCTCCAGGTCGCGGCCCAGATGGCCCGTGCTCTGCAGCACGCCCACAAGCACGGCCTCGTCCACCGCGACGTGAAGCCGCAGAACATCCTCGTCACGCGCAGCAACCTCGCCAAGCTCTGCGACCTGGGCCTGGCGAAGCTCCAGAGCGAAAAGGGTGCGGACCCGACCGGCGTTCCCGTAGGTACCCCCCACTACCTCTCCCCCGAGCAGGCGCGGGGCGAAGCCGACGTGGACATCCGCAGCGACATCTACTCGCTCGGCGCCACCCTCTACCACATGCTCACCGGGCACACTCCCTTCGAGGGGCAGAGCCCGATGGTCCTCATGACCAAGCACCTCACGGAAGACCCGGTGCCGCCGCGGCGGAGGAACCCGAGCGTCTCGAAGGCCGCCTCCGATTTGGTTCTGGCCATGATGGCCAAGGACAAGGAAGACCGTCATCAGACGCCCGAGGAACTCCTCGAAGACATCGAGCGGGTGCTCGCGGGGAAGCGTCCCGCGGGGGGCTCTGCGGGGAGTCGGCGCGGGCCTCGCCGAGGAGGCGCCTCCCGGCGTGGCTCCCGTCGCCAGTCGGGCGAGGCACCCGCCGCTCGAGGGGCAGGGGGTGGGCGTCCGCGGCGGGCCCACGAACGCTCCCGCGCCCGCCGCGGGCACATGATCCGCAGCGGCAAGGGCTACGAGTCCATGTGGCTGGTGATCATCCCGCTCATGATCATTGCGGTCATCTCCTCGGTGGTCTACATGGCCTACCACCGCCCCGATTTCCGCGAAGGGACAGGGGGGACGACCGGGCCCACCTTGGACGAAGCCGCCCAGCGGGAGGCGCAGGACACCCTCAGCCGCGCTCGTTCCCTCGAACGGACCGACCCCGAGCAGGCGCGTGCCCTCTACCGCTCCGTTGCAGAGCGCTACCGGGGGACCGTCTACGGACGCATGGCGACGGACTACCTGCGCGAGTTGGGCCGGTAGCTGAGGGGTCGCCGCCCGACGGTGCGGTGGGTCTCGAGGCGAGGCCCCGCCCGGGACTCGCGCGGCAGGACCTTCGCGGTCTCCGGACGAGCGCGCCCGCCGGGTAGGATCGGCGCGTGAGCGCTGCGCCTTCCTCCGCCGAGCCGGATCCCCTCCCGAGCGCCGGGTCGTCGGCTGCCGCTGGGGACCTTCCGCCCGCGAGCGCGGAGGCGTCGTCCGCGACCGCTTTCACCGAGCGCGCCGCGCCGACGGACGAGGTCGCCGCGGGACCGCTCGAGCGGTCCGAGTCGCTCGCAGGGGAGGAGCGGGAGGAGGGCGGGGGAGCTTCGCCGTCCTTCCGCTTCGGAGAGCGCGCGCTCGCCGTGCTCTTCGCCCCGCAGCGCGCCTTCGCGCATCACGACGCGAGCTGGGGCTGGGTGGCTCCGTGGGCGCTGGCGGCGGCCTGCGGCTTGCTTTTGGGGATCTGGATCCTCTCGGCCCACGACCTGGGCGCGGCGCTGCGGGCCCAAGCGGAGGCTGGCCTCGAACGCCTTCCGGAAGCCCAGCGGCAGGCGCTCGAATCCGGTCCGGCGCGAGAGGTATTCGAGAAGAGCGTGCGAATGCAGGCCTTCTTCCTCAAGACCTGGCTCCTTGCAGGCCCCCTCGTCGGCGGCCTCTTCGAGGTCCTTGCCGTGGGCGCGCTGCTGTATCTGGCCTCCCGTTGGTTGGGCCCTCCCTCCGGGCCTCGAGACCTCATGCGCTGCATTTCCCTGGCCGCCTGGCTCTCGCTCGTGGAGGCGCTCCGCTACCTGGCCTGCGCCTGCGGCGCGATGCTCGGGAATCCCTTTCCCCAGACTTCTCCTGCGGCGTTGGTCGACCCCCTGGCGCATCCCGTTCTGCACAGCGCCCTCGCGGGCCTCGATCCGTTGCTCCTCCTCTATTACGGGCTTTTGGCGTCGGCCGTGGCCCACGGTTTGCGCTTCTCTCGCGGGAGGGCGCTGGCCTTCGCTTGGGGGATCTACGGAGCGGGGACCGTTCTGCGGACGGGGCTGGCAGGCCTGGGGGTCTTGGCGCAGTCGTTGGCGTCCCGGGGGACACCGTGACCGGCTCCGGGGTATCGATCGGACGCGCCGTGACGGTTGCCGCAGCCTTCTTGCTGGCCGCGGTCTTCGCGAGTGTGCGGAGGGAGGGGGCGGCCCCTGCGCCGCCGAAGGCCCGCTCCGCTTCTGCCGCGGCGCGGGGCTTCTCGCTCTCCTTCTCGAGCGGCGGACGACCCGTGGAGACCTTCGCGCCCGAGCGACGGGCGCTTTCGGCGTGGATTACTGCTTCGGGGACGGTGCAGGCCGGCTCCGAGGTGGCGGTGGGTGCTCCCTTCGCGGGTCGCGTGGCCGAGCTCCTCAAGGACGAAGGCGACGAGGTGCGCGAGGGGGAGGTCCTGTTCCGCCTCGACCCTCGCGAGAAGCAGGAGGCGCTCACGGAGGCCGAGCTGGACCTGCGGCGGAAGCGGGCCGCGGCCTTCGAGGCCGAGCTCGAGCTGCGCGAGGCCGAGCGGCGCCGCGCTCGGGTTCAAGAGGAGCCCGAGGCCCTCACCGAGGCGCGTCTGCAGCTCCGTCAGAACCGGCTCGAGGTCGAGCGCACCGCAGCGCAGCTCGAGGCGGCGCGGAGTCGCCTGGAGCGAGCGCGGCGCCTGCTGAACGAAGGCGTCGGGCGCGAGTCGGAGGTCGAGGCGGCCAGCAGCGAATTCAAGGTTGCGCAGATCGCCGGGCGCGTGGCCGAGGAGCAGCTTGCGCTCGCTCGGGATCGGGTCGCCTTTCGCGAGCAGACCTGGGAGACCGAGCGGGCCGAGGCCGAGAAGGCCCTCGCGCTGGCGCGCTCCGCGCACCAGCGCGCTCAGGTCGACTTGGAGGGCGCAAAGGTCGCGCTCGAGCGTGCCAAGCGCGAACTCGCCCAGTGCGAGGTCCGCTCTCCCATTTCGGGCCGGGTCACGGCGCGGCAAGTCAACCAGGGTGAGGAGGTCTCCCGCGCCACCGGGGACGTCGCCCACTACATTGTCAGCGACCTCTCGCACGTCCTCGTCTACAGCGACGTGGACGAAGGAGACGTCGTCTCGGTGCGCAGGGGCCAGCCGGCGGAGGTCACCGTCAACGCCCTGGGCGACGGAGCGCCGCTGGAGGGAAAGGTCTACGACGTCGGATACCGGGCGCGGGTGCGCGAGGGCGGAGAGGTCTCGACCTTCCGGGTGCGGGTCCTCCTCGCCCCCGGACAGGAGCGGCTCGCGCGTCTGCGCCCCGGCATGACCGCGACGGCGCGAGTTCGCGTCGAGCACGTGGAAGACGCCCTGGTCGTCCCGCTGCAGGCCGTCGTGCAGCGCGAGCGGCGCGAACTGGCCGAGGCGCTCCCGGAGGACACCTGGAACGCCCTGCCTGCCTCCGTCCGCGAAGGCGAGCCGACCGGCTTGCTCGACGTGCTCTACGTGGTCGAAGACGGTCGGGCCACCGTCCGCGTCATCGAGCGGGGCATCCAGGACGAGCAGGCGATGCAGATCCTGGCGGGACTCGAAGAGGACGCAGAGGTCATCGTCGGGCCCTTTCGCGCACTTCGGGAACTTCGCCACGGCCTCCGCGTGGAGGCGCGGCCCGCCCGGGACGCCTTCCTGACCGCCCGCAAGAGACCGGCGGCCGCGGGCGAGAAGTGAGTTTGCTGCTCGAGAACCTGCGCATCGCGCTCTCCGAATTGCGGGCCAATCCCTTCCGCAGCGCGCTCACGACCTTGGGGATCGTGATCGCGGTGAGCGCGGTCATCGCGGTGGTCTCCATCGTCCAGGGTGCCTCGCGTTTCATGCTTGGTCAGTTCGAGAGCCTGGGGGCCAACGCCATCTGGGTGTGGCGGCAACGGCCGCCCGGGGTCGAGGGGCGGAAGTTGGGCAGGATCCGCCTCACCTACGACGACGCCCGAGCGATTCGCGAGCGCTGCCCGGCGGTCCGCGCCGTGGCGCCCTTCGTCTCGCGGGGCGCGGTGGTTGGTTTCGCCGGGGAAGAGACGACCACCGAGGTCGTGGCCACGACGCCCGAGTACCAGATCACGAACAATTGGTATCCCGAAGCCGGGCGCTTCTTCCAGGCCTCGGAGGTCGACGCTCGAGCCATGGTGTGCGTGGTCGGGGGCAAGGTGCTCGAGCACCTGGGGGTTTCGCGGGAACGCCTGCAGGGCCGGACCCTGCAGGTGGCAGGGCAGCCGCTGCGCGTGATCGGTTTTCTCGAGGAGCGGGGCGCGCTCCTGGGAAGCTCACGAGACGACCGCATCGTGATCCCCATCACCACGGGGTTCCGCGTCTTCGGGCGCCACCTGCGCGAGCGGGTCGTGATCTCGGCGCAGGCGGTCTCTGCGGGGGCGACCGAGGACGCCGTCGATCAGATGCGCTGGCTGTTGCGCCTTCGCCACGGCCGCCGGCGCGGAGAGCCCGACGACTTCAACATCTTCACGCAGGACCAGTTCTTGGAGAATTTTCAGCAGGTCAGCGTCATGGTGACCGGACTGCTCATAGGGATCGTCTCGGTGGCCCTCCTGGTGGGCGGGATCGGGATCATGAACATCATGCTGGTGTCCGTCTCCGAGCGCACCCGCGAGATCGGCATCCGCAAGGCCTTGGGAGCCAAGAACCGGGACATCCTCGCTCAGTTTCTCGTCGAGGCCGTGGCCCTCGGCGCGCTCGGCGGTGTGGTCGGCATCGTCTGCGGCTATTTGACCGGCCTCTTTGCGCGCGAGGCCATCTCGGTGTGGGTTCCCTTTCCGCCCCTCTACGTCCCCTTGTGGGCGGTGGTGCTTGCGTTGGGCTTCGCGGGCAGTGTGGGGCTGATCTCGGGGCTCTACCCGGCCTGGAAGGCCGCGCGGCTCGACCCCATCGAGGCCCTGCGCTCGACCTGAGCTCCGCGTCGGCGAGGTCTTCTCCGGCTTCCCCTTCAGCCGAAGAGTCCGTCCTCGGAGGGCGGGTCCACGGTCTCTCCCGAGGCAAGGCAGGCGGGGCCGAAGACGCTCCAGGGGGCGGCGCCGCCGCCGTCGCGGTCGACCCGGCGCCGCAGGCCGGGGCGAGGGTGAACGAGGACGCGCAGGGCGCTTGCCGCTTGCAGGAGTTCCCAGTCGCCGGAGGTGTCGCCGAAGGCCACGGCGAGGGAGCCCCTGCCCAGGTGCGCCTGCAGTGCGCGCACCTTGCCCTCACGCCAGGTCAGGGGCCGGACCAGCTCGGTTCCCAGGACCCCTTCGCGAATTCGGACCTCGGTTCCCAAGACCAGGGGGAGGGGATCGATCCCGATTCCCCGCAGGGCCTCCTCGACGAGGAGGCGGGGCGAGCCGCTCACCACGGCCACCCGGAAGCCGCGATCGCAGAGCGCTTCGAGGAGTCTGCGGGTGGTGGCGTAGACGCGCGGAGCCAGGAGGTCGTGGTAGAGCTTGGCCGCGAAGGCCCGCACCTCGGGTTCGCTCCAACCAGCGAAGCAGAAGGTCATGGCCTCGACGAGCGGTCCGTCGGGGAGTTCGCCGCGGCGGAAGAGGTCGTAGATCATCCGCGCATCGGTGTGGACCTCCCCCGTGGGGATCCAGCCAGCGGAGGACAGCACCTCGGCCATGGCCGCGGCCGCGCCGGCGCGCATGCCTCGGTTCGCCAGGAGACGGTGCCAGGCGTCGTCGGCGACGTCGGCGGCCCACAGGGTCCCGTCCGCGTCCGTGGCGACCCAGGCTCCGTGCGGGAGGCCCAGCGCGTCAATTCGCGCCAGGAGCCCTTCGAGTGTGTCGTCGTGCTCCATGGGGTCCACGCTATCCGAGTCGGCAGCGCTTCGGAATGGGAGCGCGCGGAAGCGGGTTGCAGGTCCGGCGTGAAGGGCGCCGAGCTGGGGGCGTCTCAGGGGGATGGCCCGGCCACGGCCGTGGCAGGCGCTGCCAGAACGGCTGTTCAAAAACGTGGCGAGTCAAGGGCTTCGATTGGCCTCGCATTGGCTTAGCGCACGGGGAAGGTCCGGCGGGGACGAGGAAGCGGAGGAAGCAAAAACCATGATGAACCTACTTCGAGTTGCCACGCGGTACGACCCCACCGGTCGTCGAGACACCCGGCACTGCCAGCAGGCCGGGTGCAAGCGGGCCACCACCGGGCGCAAGCCCTACTGCACCGAACACGTCGCCTTGATGCCGCAAGTTCAGCGCTTGCAGGAGGAACTGCAGCGGCGGGAGGACGAATGGAGCGCGGTGCTGCGTCGCGGCGCGCGCGCCGTGGATCCGCAGGGGACGACCGCGCAAGAGATCCTCATGTACCTCAAGATCCAGGGCTCCAGCACGGTCCGTCGGCTGGCGAAGGACCTCAGCATGGACCTCGAACTGCTCACGCCGTACGTGAACGCGCTGCGGCGCCACCGCTTGGTCCGTGTCACTCAGAACAAGCGGGGCATTCCCTTGGTCCACTACACCGGGCCGGAAGAGGGCGGCAACGGGGCCGAAACCGCCGCCGCGAAGAAGACGCGCGCGGCCTGAAGAAGACGCGCGCGGCCTGAAGGGAGCGGCGGTTCAGGGGTCGACGAACAGGTTTCGTTCGGCCCCGACCGCCTCTCGGTCGGGTTTTGCGAGGGAACGCAGACGGGCCGGGAGCCAGACGTACTCGCCGGGCGTGCTGCAGAGGAGCTGCAGGCGGAGCGGCGCCGAGGAGATCTCGCCCACCAGGGAGCCACCGCGGGCCTCGAGTTCGGGGGGCAACTCCAGCGGCGTGAGCCCTCCGGGGAGCGGCAGCTCGAGCCACGCCGGTCCGCTGGGAACGAGTTCGAGATGCAGGGTCTGGCCGACGCGCCAGCGAGGGGGTGCGGGCGACCCTCCCTCCGCCTGGAGGCGCAGCGCGAAGGAGAGGCCGCGCTCGCGCGGTGCGGCTCCGCGGCTGGGGACCGTCGCCGCGACGCGGACCGACCAGTGGACGGGGCCGGGGGCTTCGAGCACGGTGACGCGCAGCCGGCTGCGGTGGCTCACGCCCGCTCGTCGCACCGTCCCTCGCCACTCGGCCAGGCCGCTCCCCGAGAAGGCGTCGAGGAGGAGTTCGTCTTCGAGGTACGCGCGCGCACGCGCGCGCGCCGGCGCGCCGCGCCGAGAGGCCAGGGCGACGAGGCCCTCCACCGCAGCGCGGCTCGTGTCGGGGTCCGACCAGCCCGAGCCGCTGCGGGCGGCGAGCAGTGCGTGCAGGAGCTCGCGGCGACGCCGGGGGGACTGGTCGCGGCGGGAGAGGGTGGCGAGGAGCTCGGCCCGTCCCTCGAGCGTGCGGGGGTCCACGGGGACGTGGGCGTCTGCTCGGGGCAGGCCGGCGGGGACGGCGGTTCCGCGGCGCGCGAGCGCGCCGAGGGCCGGGGCGAGGCCCGCAGGCAGCCGTCCTGCGCGTCGCGCGCCGAGGAGGCGGGCCCACACCTCGTCCAAGGGGGGAGGCTTTGGGAGGGGACAGGCGAGCCGCAACTCCTTGGCGAGGTCGCGCAGCGACGCGGCGGCCAGGTGGGCCGCGAGGGCGGAGCGCAGTCCGGGCCGTCGAGCCAGGGAGCGGGCGGCAGCCAAGGCGGCGGTAGCGGGACCGGGGTCGACGCAGAGTTCCAGGACGCCCGACCCGGGGCGGGCACCGTCCGGCAGGGCAATGCGGACCTCTTGGCTTTTGCCCGGCGAGACCTCGCCCGTCAGGCGAACGAACTCAGTGAGTCCCCGCGGGCGGATCGCGATCTCGTGGGTCGCGCTCGCTCCGAGGGGTTCCCCGACGAGCTGCGCGGACACGAGAAGCCTCCCCTCGCCCGGCCGGGTCGCGGTCAGGGGGAGTCGCACCCGGAGTTCGGGTGCCGCCGCCAGCTCGATTCCGCCGGCTCCGCCCGTGCCGTCCAGGAGGGCGTGGGTTCCTTCGAGACGAGGACGGCCCACCGTCAGGCCACGGGCGGTCCAGGAAACCCGCAACCGCCCGTCGGGGAGCAGGGTCGCCGGGCCACGGCAACGAATTCGGCAGGTGAGCTCGCTTCGGTCTCCCGCGACGAGCGTGGACGGGGCGTGCAGCGCGACCTCCACCGGCGCGCGCACCTCCAAGGCACGCCAGCCGACGCCGCGGCGGCCCGCGGCGTCGCGCGCCTCCGCTCGCAACCAGTAGCGCCCCGGCGCCGTCGGGGCGCGCAGGACCGCCCGCCCGCGCCCTGCGCCGTTGGTGGCCAGGGAGGCCCCGTCCAGCGGTGGAACGCGCCAGGGGCCCTGCCCTTCGGGCCAGCGGCGCCGGACGCGGGCGTCGGCCTCGGCGTGGAGGCTCAGCCAGCCGCGGGCCGCGCGTCCCCTCCCCGCCGGGCCGGTTTCCACGGACACGCCGAGGTCCTGTCCCGGCGCGAAGGGCCCCTCGGCGCAGCGGAGACGGACGGGGAGGGGTGCCGGCCGCGCGGGCGGGCGGACCGCGCGTGCCTTCAGGTGGTGTCCCCGCCAGAAGGCGTGGACCTCCAGGGTCGTGCCCCCGCGCACCACGGCCCGCAGCGCGGCGCCGCGGACGCCGCGCAGGGAGGCCTCCGCTCGTCCGCCGCGGCGGCGAACGAGCAGCGCGCGCCCCGAGGCAAAGGGGAAGCGAGCCAAGAGCTCACCGGTCCGTGGCTCCAGGACGAGGCGGATCCCGTCGGCGCTGGGCGGCAGGGTGGGGTGGGCGCGGACCAGCCACAGGCTGGTCGTGGAGCTGCGGGCGCGTCCCGCGCGGTCGTGGGCGCGCAGCGCGATGGAGACTTCGCCTTCTTCGCTGCGGACGAGGTTCGTGCGCGCTGCGCCCGCGCCGTCCGTTCGCAGTTGGCTGCGCTCGGTTCGGCCCCCGTGGGTTACCTCGAGGACGAAGTCTTGGTGTGCGGCGGGGCGCCCGTCGAGGCGGAGGGAGCGCACGGCGAGCGGGACGACGTCTCCGGGAGCCGCCAGCCGGCGCGCCGGAGTCGCCAGCAGGACCAGGGGGCTTGGACCGAGGATCCCCTCGGCGCCCTCCGCGAGCAGGCCGCCGCGTCCTTCGACGAGCAAGCAATAGGCACGGGGCGCCTCGAGTTCGGGGAGCGGGATCGAGAGGCGCGCTTCGCCTCGTTCGTCGAGGCAAACCTCGCCGGACGCGTCTCGGCGCAAGGGTCCCGTCGGGCCAAAGGCGAAGCGCGGCAAAGGAGAAGGGTCGGCGGGGGCATGGGGATCGGACGCCGCGGGCGCAGTCCACAGGGTCCAGCGCAGCGTCTCCGAGACCGAACGTCCGCTGCCCGCCAGGCGCGCGCGGAGGACCGCGGGCAGCGCCGTGGCGCCCGCGAGGGCCGGCGGCGCCTCGACGGAGAGTCGGATCGGCGGCGCCGGGGGTCGTGCTTCGACGCGGCAGCGCCCCGCGCCGAGTCCGAGCGACCAGCGGCCGCGCGGCAGGCGGAAGGGCAAGGTCAGGGAGATCCAGGCTTCGCCGTAGCGGTCGGGGGTCGCGGGGACGCTTCGCAGGGCGCCTTCTCCTCCGGGAGCGAGCAGCCCCAGGGACGACGCTGGATCGCGGTCGGTGATTCCGCTTGCTCGGACCAAGAGCGCCTCCCCGGCCCGAGCGCGCCGGCGGTCGGGCCGAAGCCGCGGTCCGGTCGCGGGAGGAGGAAGAGCGGGGGGGGTCGGGACCGCGACGAGGAGGGGGCCTTGTTCCTGCCACACCGAGACCCAGCGCGACGCGGCGGGGGCGCGAAGGAGGCCCTGGGCGTCGCTGGGGCCGCAAGGGCCCAGGAGTCGACCCTCCTCGTCGTGGGCGAGGGCGAGAGCGCCCTCGAGGGGGTCGCCCGTGTCTGCGTCGGCCACCCACAGGAGCCCTCCCGGTGCGTCCGCCAGCGCCAGCGCGCGCGCCCGCGAGACCAGGACGGGGAGGCGCGCGGTCACTCCGCGGGCGGAGGCGGTGAGCAGGTAGAGCCCTTCGTCGAGGGGTCGAGGCAGGCGGAATTCCCGCGCGCCGTCGAGGGCCTTCTCCGTCCAGGCAACGAGGCGTCGCAGCGTGGCGGGCGGGGGAGCTCGTAGGTGGGACCATACGCTGCGGTGCGTCGCCGCCTGCACGCGCGCCGCCAGCGCGGACGCGTCCACGCGGTAGAGGACCAGCGAGAGGAGGCCGGTGCGGACTCCGTCGAGGTGTACGCGCACCTCGCCCGGCGGGCGCTGCGCGAAGCGAGCCACCGAGAGGCGCAGCCCCCGCAGCGCGCAGAGGGCTTCCAGGACGTCTTCGCCCGCAGAGGAGAGCTTCTGGTAGCGGTCTTCGGCCTCGGCCCGCCGCCCTGCGAGGGCGAGGGCTTCGGCTTCGACGCGCAGGAGCTGCAGGCGTCGGGCGGGAGCGACGGCGGATTCGAGGAGGCGACGGACGGCGCGGAGGGCGCTTTCGGGGTCCTGGCGGGCTTGCGCGCGCAGGGCGGAGAGGTCGGGCTCCGGGCTCTGCGCGGGGAGGGGCGAGGGCAAGCCGACGAGGAAGAGGAGCAGCGCCCCCGCGGTCCAGGGGACGCTGCGGGTCGGATCGGAAGGGGGGACGGCGGCCGTGGAGGCGCGGGCCAGGGACCGCGCGGTCGGAGCGTTCACGGAGGCCTGCCAGCGTACCACAGCCGGCGCGGGCCACCGCGCGCAGGGGCGGAGGGGCGGTCCTGTGCGTGCAGCCGCGCGGCCGCCGCGATCCCGGGAGCGTTTCGCCGCGGGAAGATCTTGCCCGTCTCGGGCGCGCGGCGGGACGTGCGGCCTGCCCGCGGCAGCGCTTGGCGCGGCGCGGGGCTTGCGAGTGGGGAGCGCGTGGGTTCCATCGCACCAAGGGAGGCGCGGGTCCTCGCGCTGTTGCTCGCGCTCGCGTCGCTCTGGATGGTGGCGACGCGTCCATCCCCTCCGCCTTCGCCGCGCCGTCTGCGCCTCGACGTGAATGCGGCGGGGCCTTCGCTCCTGACCGCGCTTCCGGGCGTGGGGCCGGGGACCGCCGCGCGGATCGTGGTGGGGAGGCCCTACCGAGCCCTCGACGACCTGCGCCCGATCCTCGGCGCACGGCGTCTGGCGCGGCTGCGGCCCTACCTCCGTCTGGAGCCGCTATCATTCGGCCGTGGGCGAGGAGCAGCGGAAGATCCCCCGCGGACGCGTCGCGCGCCTGACGCAGGTCGCTCGCCTGGGGGCTCGCCTGGGGAGGGACCTCGTGGGCGCGGCGGGGCGGGTGGCCCTGGGAAACGAGCGCCGTGAAGTGGCCGACCGCTTTCACCGGGACGCGGCGCGCGCGTTGTTCGAGACCCTCGGACGCATGAAGGGCCTGCCGATGAAGGCGGGGCAGATGCTCTCCTACCTCGACGACTACCTGCCTGCAGAAGTCCGGGCCGCCTACCGCGAGGGCCTGGAGGCGTTGCAGACGCGGGCCGCCCCCGTGCGCTGGTCCGCGCTGCGGGCGGTCATCGAAGAGGACCTCGGCGCTTCGGTGGAGGAACTCTTCGCTGAGATCGACCCCGAGCCCTTGGCGGCCGCCTCCATAGGGCAGGTCTACCGGGCGCGGCTCCCCGACGGCCGGCCGGTGGCCGTGAAGGTGCAGTACCCGGGGATCGCGGAGGCCGTTCGCAGCGACCTCGAGAACGTGCAACTGCTGCGCAACGCCCTCGCGCTCGTGCTCCCGAGCTTCGAAGTGGAGCGGACGCTCGCGGACATTCGCGACCGGGTGCTCGAGGAATGCGACTACGGCTGCGAGCGCTGCAACCAGGAGGAGTTCCTCGCCGCCTGGCGCGGCGATCCCGAGGTTCTCGTCCCCGAGCTCGTCCCCGAGCTGTGCAGCGAACGGGTCCTCGTCAGCGAGCTCGTGACGGGGCGCACCCTCCAACGAGTCGCCGCCGAGGCGAGCGCCGAGGACCGCAACCGCTACGGCCAAATCCTCTACCGCTTCGTGTTCCGCTCCCTCTACCTCCACGGCATGTTCAACGCCGACCCGCATCCGGGGAACTACCTCTTCCCGGCGGACGGACGGGTGGCCTTCCTCGATTTCGGGTGCGTGCAGCGCTTCTCCCCCGCGGCCGTGCGCCGTTTCCTGCGGGTGCGCCAGCACGTGGTGGCCGGAGACTGCGAGAGCCCCGCGTTCCGCGAGCTGGCGCGTGAGGTGTGGGGCCTTCCGGAGCTCGACGAGGAGGAGTGGGGCTACCTCGCCGATTACCTGCGCGCCGTCTACGCCCCCGTCCTCAGCGCGCCGTTCCGCTTCGACCGGGCCTACACCGAGCGCCTCGCCGATTTGTCCCTCAGGGGAGCCTTTCTCGGCGCCCGCAAGGCGCTGCGCAAGGGCGTGCGCGAGGCGCGCACCCCGGGCCTGGTCTTCCTCACCCGGATCACCTACGGCTTCACCTCGGTGCTCGCGCAACTCGAGGCCGAGGGCGACTTCGCCGCGATCACCCGCGCCATCGACGAAGAGGCCCTCGCGCGTTTGCCCGACGGCGAGGGAAGGACGCCGTCCTGAGCGCGCGCACCTGCCGGCGCTCAGAGCACCGAAGTCATGGAGGGGCGGTCGAGCGCGAAGCCGTGGTAGCGGGCGAGGTCGCGGATGGCTTCCACGTGGAGCTTGGTTACCCGGCCCCAACTGAAGTGCTCGTTGATGCGCGAGAGACCGAGGAGGAGGGTCTCGGCCGTGCAAGCGAAGACGCGGCCCGGTTCGAGCGGCATGCCGGCGATCACCAGGTCCGGGTTGCGCGGCAGGCGGACGATCCCCCCGCGGATGACCCGGACGTCGGGGCGCTCGCGGAAGACCTCGGGCGCGGTGTCCTCCGGCAGGGCGAGGTCGCAGATGACCCGCGGACCCGGTCCTAGGTGCGCGGGGGTGATGACGGGCTCGGGCGTGCTGCTCGCGGCGACGATGAGGTCGCACTCCACCAGCGCCTCGGGGCTCGTCGCCACGCGGACGGGAGCCTCCGCTCCCAGCTCTGCGCGCAGTCCCTCTTCGATGCTCGGGCCGATGCGTTCGAGCCCGCTCGCGTCGGCTTGCACCCGCCGGTAGGTCTCGCTCGTCGCGAGGAGGCGGCCGAGACCGCGCTCGCGGGCGCCGGGGTCGCGCTGGAGGAGCTTGTGGGTCTCGAAGTAGACCTCCGCAGCCACTCGGCGGAGGCGGCGTTCCATGTGCGGGCGCCCCACCAGGAGCAGGCGCGGGACGTGCTCGGCCATGACCTGCGCGTAGAGGGCGCAAATGTTGCCCGTGGCGCCCAGGGCGCCCAGGCACGCCGCCTCCAGATCGATCCCCTCCTCGCGTGCGGTCGCCAGGAGGGCTTCGACGCCCATGGCGACCGTCATGGCGTTGCCGCTGGTGATGCCCACGCGGTCTTCGGAAATGCGCGTCCCCTGTCCGGTGAGGATGGAGGTGTAGCCGCCCATGCCGACGATGGAACTCCCCTGGCGGCGTGCGAGGCGGACGCCTTCGAGGATCTTCTCCTCCACCCAGCGAATGTTCCCCTCGCGGAAGGCGCGCTGGATTTGGTGTGGGGTTAGGGGAAGGCCGATGAAGCTGATGTGGACGCGCTCGCCGATGGCCGATTCGATGATCGCGGCTTCGGAGACGTAGGGTTCGAGTTGGCGGTGCGTGCGCTCGAGGAAGCGCGCGAGGCTCTCGTCGTCGAGCCCTTGGAGCCCAGGGTCCCAGTGCCGCAGGTGGCCGGGGCGGATGAAGTGGCCGAGGAAGCTGACCCGCCCTGCGTAGGGAGGGACCTTGGTGAGGACGAGGGGGCGGCTGCGCGCCGGGGCCGGGGCGCGCGCGGCCTGTGTGGGTCGGAAGCTCGCCTCGTCGGGAGTGGTCAGGAAGCGCAGAAGCGCGTCGGCGCGGTGCGCGGCGACGAGCCCGCAGGCTTCGTCGAAGGCCGCGAGGAAGCGGGCGATGGCTTCGTCGGCGATGAAGGCGGACGGCTGAAGGCGCAGGACACTGCGGTTGGAGAGGGTAGGGAGCACGCGGACGCGGTGCTCGTGGAGGAGGTAGCCGGCGATGGCAAAGCCGAGGAAGCCCTGATTGGAGAGGAGCCGGAGGGTGGGGCTGGGCGATTCGTCTTGGTCGACGAGCTCGACCCCGAGCATGAGGCCGCGGCCACGGACTTCGCGCACGACCGAGGGGTAGCGCTCGCGGAGGGCCGCGAGGCCCGCCGCGAGCAGCGCGCCCCGTTCCCGGACGCGGGCGAGGGTGCCCGCCGCGGGGTCGGCGATGAGGTCGAGGGCCTTCCGGGCCACCCGGCAGGAAGGATCGTCCTCCGCGAAGGTGGAGGTGTGGAGGAAGCCGAAGCGCTCCCGGTAGCGCGCCGAGTCCACCAGGCAGGCAGCGACCTTGCACAGGCCGCCGCCGAGGGCCTTGGAGAGGACGTAGTAGTCGCCGATGACCCCGCTTGCGGTCGAGGCGAGGAAGTCTCCGGTGCGGCCGCAGCCCGACTGGATCTCGTCGAACACAATGGGGAAGCCGGCGGCTTCGGCGAGGCGGCGGGCGATGCGCAGCGTTGCGGTGGGGAGCTCGCGGATTCCTCCCTCTCCCTGGATGGGTTCGGCGAAGAGGGCGCCCACGTTGACGAATTCGCGCTCCTCGACGCGCACCGCCCCGTCGGCGCCGACCGACAGGTCGAGGTGCTTGAAGGTGGCCTCGCGGATGGCGTCTTCGAGCGCCGCAGGGTCGTGGGGATCGAGGAAGCGGACTTGTTGCCCGAGGCGGCGGAAGGGCCGGCGCAGTTCGGGATTGTGGGTGAGTTGCAGGGCGCCGGTGGTCTTCCCGTGGAAGGAGCCGTTGAAGGCGAGGAACAGCGGGGGCAAGTCGGCAAGGCGCGCGTTGTGGGCGACGATGTGGTGGTGGACTTCCTCGAGGTCGGGATCGGCGGTGGGCAGCCCGAGGCGCTCGCCGAGGCGCTCGAGGATGCGCGGCACCACGTCGCACTCGCGGTTGCGCAGCTTCTCCTGGATGGACCGGTAGTGTTCGCGGTAGCCGTCGTTCAGGGCTCGCAACCGCTCGTCGCGCTCCATTTCGGCGTGCTTGAGGGCGGCCTCGACGGCTTCGGCGCCGGAGTTCGCTAGGGTGACCACGTAGCGTCGCCCGGTGGCCTCGCCCACGACCTCGGACAGTCGCCGGCAGAGGGCGCCCGCGGCTGTCCGCATGGAGCCCTGCGCGTGGAAGGGGGCCCGGTCCGCGAGAGCGCTGCGGAGTTCTTCCACCAGCGCGGGATGGTTGTGGCCGAGGAGGCCCACTCCGAAGCCGCCGACCATGTCGAGGACTTCGATCCGCTCGCCGCGTCCGTCCCGCGTCCAGAGGGTGTCGCCTTCGGCTCGTTCGTAGGCCACGTCGAGGCGGACTGCGCGCAGGAGGCGTTCGAGTTGGGGGCGCGCGTAGCGCGCGTAGTCGGCCGACGAGCTCATTCGGGCTCCTCGCCGAGGAAGCGGGCGCGGGCCGCGGCGCGCCGCACCTTGCCGCTGGTGGTGACCGGGACGCCCCCGGGGCCGACCAGTCTCAGGTCCTCCACGGCCAGGCCGCACTCCTCGTGGACCCGGCGGCGTATGGCGACCTCAAGTTCGGCGGGAGCGAGGAGCGCGCGCCGCTCGGCCTCGACGAGGAGGCAGAGGCGCTCGTCGCCGGTCGCGGGGTCCGGAACGGTAAAGGCGGCGCAGCGGCCCATGCGCACGCCCGGGACCCGGGCCGCGGCCCACTCCACCTCTTCGGGGTGATGGTTCTCGCCCCGCAGGATGAGCAGGTCCTTCTTGCGCCCCGCAACGTAGAGTTCGCCCTTGCGGACGAAGCCCAGGTCGCCGGTGGCGAAGGGGGCCGTGGGGTCGCGCGGGGCCTCGCCCCAGTAGCCGGAGAAGAGCGAGGGGCCGCGCACCCACACCTCGCCCACCTCGTCGTCGCCCAGGCGGTGACCGGCGGCGTCTTCCACCCACACCTCGGTCGGGTCGAGGGGCACGCCGCAGGAGACGACCTCGAGGGCGTCGTCTTCGCCGTCGGGGGGGCGGGCGTGTCCTGCTTGCAGGGCACGGCGCGAGACGAGGACCGAGTTCCAGGGCCAGTCGTCGGGGCAGAAGGTGAGGGCCAGGGTCGCCTCGGCCATGCCGTAGCAGGGGAGGAGGGTCTCGGGCGCGAGCCCGTACGGCGCAAAGCGGGCTGCGAAGGTGCGCAGGACGTCGGCGGGGATGGGCTCGGCCCCGACGAAGGCCGTCCTCCAGGAGGAGAGGTCGAGCCCTTCCAGCTCGCGGTCGCGGACGCGGCTGGCGGCGTAGCCGTAGGCGAAGGTCGGCGCGGGCGAGTGGGTGCCCCGCCACTCCGAGATGGTCCTCAGCCAGGAGACCGGCCGGCGGAGGAAACTGCGCGGCGGGCTGAGGACGACTTCGGTGTCGTTGAACAGGCTCACCAGCCAGCCGACGAGTCCCATGTCGTGGAACATGGGCAGCCAGCTGACCACGACGGTCTCCTCGGAGCGCATTCCGGTTGCCCGGCCGATCTGCTCCGTGTTGGCCGCCAGCGCTTTCTGCGAGACGACGACGCCGCGGGGGGTGCGGGTGGTCCCCGAGGTGAATTGCACGAAGGCGGGGTCTGCAGGCGCGGGGCGCACCGGGGGGACCTCGGGGGCCGTCACGAGTTCGGTGGGGTCCAGGAGCCGCAGCTCCGGCGCGGCCTCGGCGATGGCCGCGTGGAGCTGCGCTTCGGCGATGGCGCAGGCCGCACCCACCTGGCGAGCGAGCCCGGCCAGGCGCGCGCGGAATGCGCGCGCCGAGCCGAAGCCTTCCGGGGGGCTGAGCTGGCAAGGAATGGTGCCTGCGAGGGAGCAGCCGAAGAAGGCGTCGACGAAGGCCTGTCCGGTGGGGAGGACGAGTAGGGCGCGGTCGCCGCGCCCTACTCCCGCCGCCGCCAGGCCGCCGGCGAGGCGGCGGGCGCGCGCCGCCAGCTCCCCGTAGGACCGGCGCCCTTCCCCCGCGCCGCCCGCGAGGCGCACGCCGCCGTGGCGCGAAGCCTCGAGGGCCTCGAGGATGCTCTGGGGAAAGCTCACGTTGCCTCGAGCTTGCGCTCGACGTAGGCCGCGACGTCGCGGAGGGTTTCGAGCTCGGCGAGGTCGCGGTCATCGATTTCGATGCCGAAGGTCTGTTCGAGTTCGATGACGAGGTCCATGGCGCGCACCGAGTCGATGCCGAAGTCGATGAACCGGGCGTCGGGGCGGATGCGCGCGCGCTCGGTCCAGGTGAGCTTGGCGACTTGCTCGCAGAGGAAATCCAGCGGGTCGGGGCGGTCCACGCTGCGACTGTAGGTCCGCCCCCGGGGTGGGGCAAGCGGGGTCAGGCGGAGCCGTCGTCGGCGGGGCGTGAGCCTCGGCGCGGACGCTTGGGGGCCTGGGCGACGAGTTCGGCGAGGGCTGCGTCGAAGCGGCGGAGGAAGTCGTCGGCCCCCTCCTCGCTGAGGCCTCCGCGCCGGAACCCGAGCACCATGTGGGTCCGGCCTCGGTCGCGGACGGGGCCCAGGCCCACCCCGGGATGCCGGGCCGGAGAGCCGAGCATCCACATGCGCCGGACCTCGACGTCGCGGGGGTAGGCCAGTCCGGGCGGGAAGTCGACGGCGGTGTAGCCGTAGGAGAAGAAGAAGGAGTTGGGGTCGGCGTCGAAATCCCGCAGCGCGCGACGGAACAGGGGGAGGGGCAGGAGCGCCGAGGTCACCCCCAGGTTGAGGGGCGCCTCGATCGCCTCCTCGAGGTCGCGGGCCTTGCGCAGTTGGCGCGCGATGGAGGCGAGGAGTTCGCTCGAATCGCCGTCGATGGTCTCCGGCGCGGCGTCGAGGTTGATCACCCCCGAGCAGTTGCCGAGCCCCACGTCGAGATCGAACAAGCCGCGCAAGTGGGCGGGGACGAGGAGGCGGAAGGCGCGCTCGGGGAGGCCGCGTGCGCGGCGCCAGGCGAGCGCGGCGCGCAGGGAGGCGGCCACGTAGAGGTGGTTCCGGGTCGCGCGGTAGCGCTTCGCTGCTCGCCAGAAGCCCTCGACCTCTGCAGGCTCGTAGCTGCGGATGCGGTAGGCGACCGGGCCGGGCTCCGCGCCCTCGTCATCGAGGAGCGAGGCGTGGACCACGCCCACCTTGGCGGAGGGGCGCACGTGCCGGCGGATCATGCGCCACAGCCAGCGCGGGCCGCGCGGCCAGAGGAGGGCGCGCAGGCGGGGAGCGGCGCGTAGGAGCGCGGGCACCGGACGGGGCCGTTCGCCGGCGAGGAAGTCGGCGTAGCGGCCCATGAGCCCTTCGAAGAGGGCGACCTGCCCGGCACCGTCGCAAAGCGAGTGGTGCACGCTGAGGACCGTCCTCCAGCCACCCTGCGGGAGCGGGCGCACCCGCAGGCGCCAGGGAGGGAGCGCCTCGAGGGCGAAGGGCTCCTGGAAACCGTCGTCGGCGCGGGGGTCTTCGTTCCAGGCGATGAGGGCGTGTGCGTCGACCCAGGGGCGCTTGGCGGCGAAGCGCTCGGCGCCGAGGGGGCCTTCGCGGACGAAGGAGCGCAGGAGGGGGACGTCGCGCAGCAGGCTGTCGACGGCGGCCGTCAGGGCGCGGCGGTCGAGGGGGCGGTCGGTGTCGAGGATGTGGTGGCTGTTGACCGCCATGCCGGGGTACTCCTGCACGATCATGAAGCGGTCGAGTCCGTTCAGCGGCGCGAGGTCTGCTTCGGGGGCCAGGAGGCAGAGGAGCGCGCTCGCCAGGGCCGGGAGCGTGAGGAGCAGGAGCGGGGCGTGGGTCGCGAGCACCAGGTAGCCGAGGGCGACTTCGCATGCGCGGAGGCGACGAGGGACGCGCAGGAGAGCGAGGACGCTCACCGCGGCCACGACGGCGGCGATCCAGGGCGGGAGGTGGCCGGGTGCGGCCAGGGCCGCGGCGAGAAGGCCGAGGGCGGCGAGGCGAAGGCCCCAGACGAAGGGGGTTGCGGGTGGAGGCATGCTTCAGCTCCCCAGGACGATGCCGCGTTCCCAGGCGAGGCCGACGGCGAGGCCGACGTGCAAGACCGCGCCGGCGGCCTCGACGAAGGGACGCAGCGCGGTGGCGCGCGGCGACGGGACGAGGTGGAGACGGAGGGTGGCGCCCAGGGGAACCAGCGCGGCGATCCCCAGGCAGGCCCACAGCCAGGCGCCGGGACGGGCCGGGCGAAGGGCCAGGCCCAGGCAGAGGGCTGCGCCCAGCACGCAGAGGGCGGGCAAGGTGCCGGCGAGGCGCCAGCCGAGGAGCTTCGAGTAGGTCTGGTAGTCGGTCTCCTCCGCCGGCAGGCGCACCTTGCGCCCGAGCTCCCAGGCGGCGACGGGCAGCCAGAGGCCGCACAGGAGCGCGAGCACCGGGGCGGGGGCGAAGGCGAGGCCCGCGTGCGCCGCGTGAACCAGGGCGAGCACGTAGCCGCCTACGAAGAGGCCGATGGGGTTGTGGGTGGCGAAGGCCACGAGGAGGTGGTCGCGCATGGCCGGCCAGAAAAACCAGCGGCTCGAGAGCCAGCAGAGGGCGAAGACGCCGACGAAGGCGAGCACGGGGACCGCCCCGTAGAGCCAGCCGATGGGGACCTGCAGGGCGAGCAGGGCGGTGGTCGTCCAGGTGCGCAGGGCCGCTATGTCCTCGACGGTCACTTCGCCGGTGACCAGGGGGCGGTCTCGGTAGTGAGGGTCTCCCGCCGCGCCGAGGCGCAGGTCCGTCTCGGCGTCCTTGAGTTCGTCGTAGACTCGCAGGAGGAGTTGCAGGCCCCATACGACGAGGGCGCCGAGGAGCTCGGCGGCCCCTGCGCGGAGGGGGCGGGGAGCCCCGCCGACGGAGCCAAGGGCTTGCAACGCCGCGTCTCCGGCCAAGAAGGAGAGGGCCGCCGCCGGGAGGGTCAGGGCGGGTGGGAACATGGACTGCAGGTAGCGGCCGATGCGCTGCGTGCGACCTTTCACGCGCCGCCCTCGTAGAGCACACGGGTCCCGCGCCGCGGGACGAGGACGACGCCGCGGCGGGCGTAGGCGCGCGAGGGCGGCTCGGCGAGCTGCAGGCGGGCGCGGCTGAGGAGGGTCGCGAGGACGACCTTCATTTCGAAGTACGCGAAGCCCATGCCGAGGCAGGTGCGGGCGCCGCCGCCGAAGGCGCTGAACTCGTAGGGGCGAGGGCGGTCGTCGAGGAAGCGCTCGGGGCGAAAGCGCAGCGGGTCGGCGTAGAGCTCCGGTTCGCGGTGGAGGAGGTAGGCGCAGGGGCACACCAGGGTGCCTCGCGGCAGGGAGTGCCCGGCGAGTTCGGTGTCCTCGGCCAGCAGGCGGACGACCACCGGAATGGGCGGGTGGAGGCGGAGCGCCTCCTGCGCGACGGCATCCAGGTAGCGGAGGCGGGGGACGTGCTCGGCCCGCGCCGGTTCCTCGCCAAGGACGTCGGAGACCTCCGCGCGTGCGCGGGCGAGGACCTCGGGGTCGCCGAGGAGGTAGAGGAAGGTCCAGCCGAGGGCGGTGGCGGTGGTGTCGTGGCCCGCAGCAATGAGGGTCAGGAGCTGGTCGTGCAGGAAGTCGTCGTCGAGGAGGAGACCGCGCTCCTCGGCGTCCACGATGAGCCGAGCAAGGAGGTCGTCGCGCGCGCGCGCCTCGCGGCGCGCGCGCGCAATTTCCTCGCGGAAGACGTTGCTCAGGCGGCGATGGAGCCGCCGGTAACGGCCCCACGGGCTGAGGGGTCCGAGGTCGACCTGCAGGAAGGGGAGGAAGGCCAACGCACCCGAAGTCCGCCTCATGACCTGCAGGACCAGGCGCGCGATGCGTTCGCGGCGCTCGGCTTCTCGCGCGCCGAAGACGGCGGCCACGATCACGTCGAGGGTGAGCCGCTGCAGGGAGTCGAGGAGGGGAAAGGGGGTGCCGAGGGGCCAGCGGCGGGTCTCGTGCACGGTCAGCTCGCCAATGAGTTCTGCGAAGGCGGCCATGCGCTCGCCGCGGAAGGGTGGCATGAGCAGGCGGCGGGCGCGCCGGTGCTCGTCGCCGTCGACGACGACCACCGAGCGCGGGCCGAAGAAGGGGCGGAAATTGGCGTTCGCTGCGCCGGAGAGGTAGCGGGCGGGCGAGCCGGCGTAGACTTCGCGGACCACGGCGGGGTCGCTGGTGAGGACCAGGTTGCGTTCGCGGACGAAGCGGAGTGTGAAGGTCTTCCCGTAGCGCTCCCGGCAAGACTCGAGGAGTTCGCAGGGCGCGCGCACGTAGCGGTAGGTCTGCAGGAGGGGCGGCGCGGTGGGGCCG
>RFHU01000152.1 GCA_003695705.1 Planctomycetota bacterium | reverse complement strand
GCAGGGCCTGCGCGGCCTGCTGCGCCTGGAGCGAGGTTGAGGAGGCTTCGAGGCTGCGCTGGCGGAGGTGGGCCACGATGGCGTGGTAGCGCTCGAGGCTGAGGAGGCCGCGCTGCACGAGGAGCTGGCCGAGGGTCAACGCTTGGCCCCGCGCGCGGCGCGCGCGCAGCTCCTCGGCGCACCCCAAGAGGCGCTGGCGGTCGACGAGCTGCCAGGCCAGCAGCGCGCGCCCGAGGATGACGTCCTGTCGGCTCAAGGACATGCCCTCGGGAGCATACCGGGGGAGGGTCGCGGCGGCACGCGCGGCGGGAGGGGGCGGGACGAAGGCGAGACGTTCCGCGGGGCGGGTGGTGAGACGCAACGACACGGAGGTGCGGGGCCGGGCGGGCGGTCCGAGCCCCTCCTCCGCGGGACCAGTGCGGCCTCCGCGGGGACAAAGGCGGCGGGAGCGGTTCCGGGAAGCCGCTCCGGCGGGCCGAGGCCGGGGCGCGCCGCGGCCTCGGCCCGAGACGCAAGCAGCGGCACCGTCCTTGCGAGGGAGGCGGGCGAGGCGGCCCCGTCGCTCGGGCGGACGCTCGCCCGAGACCCCAGCACCATGTTCCTCCTCCTCCGCTTCCTGCGCGGCGGCGGGCCGACGCCCCCTTGGGCCTTGGTCCGCCGCTCCACCTCGCCCTCCGCCCTCGAAGGCTCGGCCTTCGGTCGCGCGGCCGAGGTCGTCGCGCGGGCGGCCCTGCGTTGGCGGCGGAGCGCCCTCGCGCTGGTGATCCTGGCCACGGCCTTCTTCGCTTGCTTCCTCCCCGGCCTGCGGGTGGATCCGGACCTCGAGAAGACCTTCCCCGAGCGCGACCCGCGCCTCGCCGAATACCGCGCCGCCCGCGAGGTCTTCGGCGCCGACGAGGACGTCGCCTTGTGCGTGGTGGAGTTTCCGGGCTCGGTGCTCGAGCTCGAAGGGATGGAGCGCGTCCACCAGCTCACCGAGGCTCTGCGCGCGGCCCCCTGGGTGGACGAGGAGCGGCTCGTCTCCCTCAGCAGCGCCGGCTTCGTGCGCGTCGACGAAGAGGGAGGGATCGACGTGGGCCCTCTCTACGAGCCGTCGCGCCGCGCCGGTTGGGACCCCGCGGCCCTGGACCGGCGGCTGGCCGCCCACCCGGCCTTCGACCAACGCCTCGTTTCCCGCGACCGGCGGCTGGCCGGGTTCTGGGTTCCCATGGCGCCCGGCGCTCGCGGCGAGGAGGACCGCGAGGCCTTCGTCGCGTCCCTGCGCCGTTTCTTCTCGCCCGGGGGGGCGCTGCGTCCCGGAGAGAGGGCCTTCCTCGAGGGAACCGCCGTGGCCCGCGAGGAGCTCGAGGCGTCGATCCTTGGCGACACCTGGCGCCTCTTGCCCCTCGCGTTCCTCGCCTTGCTCGGGGCCCTCGCCCTCCTCTACCGCGAGCTGACCGCGCCGCTCCTCGCCCTCTTGGTCGTGGGCGCGAGCGTGACCTGGACCGTGGGCGGAATGTCCCTCTTCGGCGTCCCCTTCGGGACCCTCTCTGCGTGCATCCCGGTCATGGTACTGGTGTCTTCGGTGGGCGATGTGGTGCACCTCCTTTCTCGCTACCGCCTGGAACTCCGGCGAGGCCGCGCCCAGCCGACCGCCGTCGAGTCGGCGGTCCTCCACGTGACGGGGCCCTGCCTGCTCACCAGCCTCACCACCGCGGCGGGCTTCGCCTCCCTCGGCCTCAGCCAGGTGGCCGTCTTGCGCGAATTCGGCCTCCCTGTCGCCTGCGGCGTCCTCGCCGCCTTCCTGGTCACCCTGGGTGGCCTGCCCGCGCTCCTCCTGTGGCTGCCCGCCCCTCGGCCCGGCCGCGGCGCCGGCCCCCTGGCGCGGGTCGGTGCGTTCGCCGACCGCGCCAGCGCACGCCGTCCCTGGGCCCTGGTCCTGGCCACCCTGGGCCTGGTCCTCGGCAGCGCCCTCTGCCTGCCGAGCCTCAGCCGCGAGGCGCGTCTCCTCGACGACCTCGACCCCGATTCGTCCTTGGTGCGGACGCGCCGCCTCCTCGAGGAGCGCTTCGGAGGCGCGGCCTCCTTGGACTTGGTGGTGGACGCTGGGGCGCCCGGCGCGGCCTTGCGCCCCGAGGTCGAGCGCGGCGTGCTGGCCCTCACCGAGACCCTTCGCGGAGAGGAATTCCGCGCCCAGGGCGTGCTCAGTGCCATTTCCCTGCCCGACTTCCTCAGCGACGCCTACCGGACGTGGAACGCCGCGGAGGAGGGCGGGGGCGACGGCGGGCGCGCCCCGGCGCTCCCCGACACGGCGGAAGCCCTCGCCCAGCTCCACTTCCTCTTCTGGTTCTCCGACCGCGACCCCACCGCGGGGCTGGTGGACGACGCGAGCGACCCTCGCCGCCTGCGTGTCCGCCTGCGCCTGCGGGACGGCACCACGAGCGAGTTCTTCGCCCTCGCAAAGCGAGTCGAGGCCGCGGCGCGCCGCTGCTTGCCGGGCGACGTGGACGTGCGCCTCACGGGGACCACCTACATGGCGCGCCTGGTGAGCGAATCCCTCGTCAGGGAGATGCTCGAGAGCGCCCTCTGCGCGGTGGCCCTCGTGGGTGGGCTGGTGTGGGCCTTCTTCGGCTCCTTCCGCTTGGCGGCGCTGGGCGTCCTCGGCAGCGCTCTGCCGCTGGTGCTCGTCCTCGGCGTCATGGCGCTCACGGGGACGCCCTTGACCCTGAGCACGAGCATCGTCTTCGCCCTCGCCTTCGGCATCAGCATCGACGACACGGTGCACCTGCTCTCCGGCTACCGGCAGCGCTGCGCCCGCGGCCCTCGGCGCGCGCTCTCGGCGGCTCTGCGCGAGAGCGGCCAGGCGCTCGTCTACAGCACCCTGGCCCTGGTCCTGGGCTTCGGCGTTCTCGGCGCGTCGAGCTTTCCCGCCAACCGCGTCTTCGCCGCCCTCCTTGCCCTGACCCTGGTCCTCGCCCTGGCCGCGGACCTCTTCTTCCTGCCCGCTCTGCTCCGCCTCGGGCCCGCGGCCGCGACCGCGCCCCGGCGAGTTCCCCGTGCCTTCGCCGGGGCGAGGCCCTTCGCTCCGGGGTGGGGCCTGCGGCCGCGCGCGCTGCCGGCCCTCTCCGCCGAAGGGCCACCGCGCCTCCTCCCCGTGCCGGTCCGCTGCGCCTGGCGCGCGGGGCTGGCGGGTTTGGCTACGGGCCCGCCGAGCCGGGGGCCGCCTCCGGAGCCCGTCTTCGTGCGCTCCCGCGCACCGCCGGCGGGGAGCGCGGCGCTCAAGGAAAGAAGGTCGTCGCCCGGCAACCGATCCGCGGCAGAAAGGGGACCTCGAGCGCAGGCGGGAAGAAGTCGACGCCGAAGGAAAGCCCGAGCACGTGCACCTCGAGTCCTTCTTCGAGGCCCAGAGCGAACCCAAGGAGGGGTGTGTCGAAGCGCACTCCGGTGCCGCTCGGGGTGGGGCCGACGCGTAGCCAGGGGGCGTAGTCCTTGCCGATGGCGTTGTGAGGCAGTTGGAAGCAGAGTCCCTCGATCCCCGCGCCGAGTCGGGCCACGAAGGTGTTGCTGTTGGGTCCCGGCCAGGCGCAGTAGCGCTCTGCGTCTTCGTAGTCGCGGGCGCGCCGCAAGATCTCCGCTCCCGCTCGCTGGGCGGTCTTTCCCGCGAGGACGGAGAGCAAACGGACGGGCCGTTCGCCGAAGCGGTAGCGGGTTCGTGCCTCCTTTGCGGCCAGCGGTTCGACCGAGAGCACGCGCTTCGTAGAGAAGGCCCCGTGGCCGATGACCTCGGCGCGCCACCACTTCGCTTCGGAGCCCAACTTGATGTCGAACCAGGAGTGTTCGGCCAGGCAGACGGGCCAGGGGAGGTCGGCGGGGAGCAGGCAGGACTTCACTGCCACCAGGTAGGGTTCGTCCTTGGGCAGGACCCTTGGATCGAAGCTCGTGCAGCCCGCGAGGAGGAAGAGGGAGACGAGGCCCGCAGCCTTCGGCCAGGTGCGGGCCGAAACGTGGCCTTGCCTGGGGTGCGCTCTGGGCGGACCGTTCCCCCGAGCCTGCTCGCGCCTTCTCGTTCGCCTGCTGAGGGAACCCCGCACGCTTCGCGCCACGCCGAGACTCTACCTGCCGCTTCTCGAGGGGGGTGGGCGCGGCGTGTGCTCGGCGAGGTAGTCTGAGGCCGACGGCGCGGCGCCGCGGCGACGGCGCGCGCTGCGGGGCCGGAGCCCCGTGCGCAGAGGAGCCTGTTCGCCCGTGAGGTGCGTCCATCGATCCCCCCGGCCTCGCGCCGGGCGCTTCCGGAGTCTTGCCGGGACTCCCTCGCCGACCCAGGAGCGGGGGAGAGCCACGGCCGGGGGCGGGCGCGCGTCCGGACGCGCGGGAGGTACCTGGGCCGGGCTCGCCGAGGAGCTTTGCGCAGGTCTTTTCTCTGCCGGGGCGGGCTGGTGGAGCGTTCGTGGGGCGGCCCGCGAAGGTCGCCGGGGAGGAGTTCCCGGACGGGCGCTCGCTGCGCGCGTCCCCGAGGAGCCCGACGCCCCGAGGTCCGAAGGCCTCGCGGCGTTCCCGCCCGCAGGGCGCCGCCGCCCGGGAGACTGGACGTGAGCGGCGCGCGCGCCGCGCGGCGGGAACTCGCCGCGGCCGCGGTGGCGTTCTGCCTCTACACCCTCGTCCTGTGCCTCCCCGTGCTCGGCGGCAACACGCACTTCGGGATCGACGGACGCTACCACCAGTACCCCATGCGCGGTTTCCTCGCGGGGCAACTCGCCCGCGGCGAGCTGCCGCTCTGGTGGCCGGCGGTGCGTTGCGGCTACCCGATCCACGCCTACGGCGAAGGCGGCCTCCTCTACCCCATCAACGCGCCTCTCTGGCGCGCCTTCGGGGTGGTCCAGGGGACCGACGTGGGCCAGTGGCTGCACCTCTTCCTCGCGGGGGTCGCCGCCTTCTTCCTCGCGCGCCAGCTCGGCCTTCGCCGCGCGGGAGGCGCCGTCGTCGGCCTGTGCGCCGCGGCGGGCGGCGGCGCGCTCGCGACCTTCGACTGGCCGAACGCCGGCGCGGCGCAGGCCTGCTCGCTCCTCGCCCTGGCGGCGACGGCGGCCTCGGCCCGCCGCGAGGGAGCGCGCGCGGGCGCCGGGCGGCGCTTCGCCTGCTTGGCCGCGCTCGGCTGGGGGGCGGCCCTGCTGGCGGGCCGCCCCCAGCGGGTGTACCTGCTCGCGCCCTTGGCCCCCGCCCTCGCCGCGGCGCTGGCGTGGCCCCGGGGCTGGTCGGCCGCAGCCCGCGCCGCCGGGTGGGGCGCGGGAGCGCTCCTCCTCGGCGCCCTCGTCGGCGCGGCGCAGGTCGTTCCCACCGCCGAACTCGTCGCTCGCTCCGATCGCGCCGGCGGCCTCTCCCTCGAAGCGGCCTCGCTGGGAGCCTTCGTCCCGAGCGCCCGCGCGCTGCGCGCGCTCTTCCTGGGCGCCGTCGACAGGGCGCTCCTCGCCGGGCCCGGCGCCGAGGCGGCGCGCTTCCCCGGGCGCGCGACCTGGCTCCTGGCCCTGGGGGCCGGGGTGCTCCTGCTGCGGCGCCGCCGCCTCGAGCCGTGGATGGCGGTCCTCGGAGCGCTGGCGCTCGGCGCCGCGCTGGTGGCCGCGGGCGAGGCCCTTCCCTTCTTCGGCTGGGGGCGCGCTCTCCTGCCCGGCTTCGCGCGTTTTCGCGCGCCGGGTCGGGCCCTCGAGGTCACGTTGCTCGCCGTGGCGCTCTTCGCCGGCTGGGGACTGGATCGCGTCGGCGCTCGGCGAGCGTGGGGAGGGCCCGTGCGCGCCGCGCTGGTGGGGCTCCTCGCCCTGGAACTGTTGGCCTACGGCCAGGCGCGCCTCGTGCCCCGCCCCGAGGCGGTCTTCCGGGCGGGGAACCCCGCCCTCCTGCGCGCCTTGGCCTGCAAGGGCCGCGTGCTCGTGCTGGGCGCCCGACCGCTCGTTGGCGAGGAGGTCCCCGAGGACGAGGCGGAGGCGCTGCGCTACGTCCAGGCCCACGAGGGCTTCGACACCAACTTCGGCGCCGCCCACGGGCTGCGCTACGTGGGCGGCTACGGAGCCCTCGGCCTGGCGCGTTTCGAGCGCTTCCTCCGCGCGGGCGGGGAGGGGCGGGTCTTCGAGCGCCTGCGCCTCGCGGGCGTCGAGCGGGTCGCGAGTCGGCGCCCGTTGCGCGCGCCGGGCTTGGAGCCCTTCGCCCGCGTGGGCGACGTCGCCGTGCTCCGCTTCGCCGACCCCACTCCCCCGGCGGAATTCCACGCGACGGCCCTCCTCGTCCCGCCGGGCGATCCTGGGGCTGCCGAGCGGGCCCTCGCCGCGCGCGGGGGCCCGCGCCCTCCCGTCATCGAGGCGCCCTCGCCCGCGGAGCCGGAGGCTTCTCCTGCGCGGGAGGGGAACTCCGCGCGCGTGGCCTGGGCGCGCGCCAGCCCGCGCCGTTTCGAGGGGCGCGTCGAGGCGCCCTGCCCCGGCTGGTTGGTCGTGCGCGAATCGTGGTTTCCCGGCTGGGAGGCGACGGTGAACGGTCGCCCCGTCCCCGTCCGCGCCGCGGACCTCGCCTTCCTCGCCGTGCGGGTCCCTGCGGGGTCGAGCGCGGTGGTCTTGCGCTACGCGCCGCGCTCGTGGTGGGTGGGCCTGCTCGCCTCCGCGCTCGGGCTGCTCCTCGCGGCGGGCGGCGTCGCCCTGCCGTGGGGCCGCGGCGGCGCCTCGGCGACCGCCGCCGACCCGGCTCCGGCCGGGCGACTTCCTTCGCGGCCGAGGCTGCCCTGGCTGCGGGCGCTCTCGGTCCTCGCCGCCGGCGCCTTCCTGGCCGCCGCCGGGCTGCACCTCGTCGAGGCGCTGCGCGCCGCCCCCGACGACCCCTCGCCGCCGTGGCGGCACGCGCTCTTCGTCGTCGTGAACCTCGGCGTCGCGAGCGGGCTGCTCTGGCGCTGGCGCGGTTTCTTGATCCTGTTCGCGCTCCTCAGCGCGCAGCAGCTCTGGAGCCACGGAGCGCAGGCCCTCGCCGCGGGGACCTTCTCGGCCCGCGACCTCGGGGTCCTGCTCGCGCTGCCGGCGGTGTGGGCCCTCCTCCTCGCCGGGCGGCGCGCGCGGCCGGGGTGCGCCGTCGGAGCGCAGGAGTGAGCCCGGTCCTTCGCCTGCGCGGCGCGGCGAGGGCGGGCGCGCGGGCGCGGCCTCGGGGCGCCGGCCGCCGGGCGCGGATCCTCGCCGGCGCGGGGGCCCTCTCGCTCGCCGCCTGCGCCGTCCCCGCGACGCCGACGCGCGCGGCGCGCGAGCTGCCGCCGGAGAGCCTCGCCTTGCTCGAGGTCGATCCCGACGCGCTCGGCCCGGCCGAGCTCGCGCGGCGCGCCGCCCGGATCGACGCGCACTACTGGCGGCGGGCGCAGGTCCTGGGCATGCCCTTCCCGCCGCTCCGCAGCCGGTCCGAGCTGCCCGATCCGGACGGCTTCGCGGCCGGCGGCGACGCGGCACTCTACTGCGGCCAGGCGCTGGCCGCCTTCTCCTTCGCCCTGGGGGCGACGGGCAGCGAGGCGGCCTTTGCGCGGGTGCTGAGTACCCTGCGCGGGGTCTACCTCCTCACCCACGCCAGCGGGACGCCGGGCGTCCTTGCGCGCTGCGCCTTCCCCGCGGCGGAGGCGCGCCGCTGGGGATACCCCGAGCGCTGGCAGCACCGGATCGAGGCGGGCTTCGTGCACCGGAGGACTCGCCCCCTGCGAGATCCCTTCGGAGGGGGCACCTTTGCGCCCCTCGTCTACTACACCCGCGCGAGCCGCGACCAGCTCACCGGCTTGGTCTTCGGCCTCGCCGTGGCCTGGCGGCAGCTCGCGCCCGAGGCCCTGCCGCGGTCCCTCCGCTCGCGCGGGCGCCGCGCCCGCGAACTCGTGGCCGACATCGCGCGGGCCGTCTACGAGCACCTGCGCCGTCACGAGTGGAGGATCCGGGACGAGGCCGGGCGGAACCGGACCGACGCCGACCGCGTCGACGGCCTCTTGCGCACGCAGGTCCTCGTCCTGGCGCGGCGGACGTCGGTCCTCTGGCCTGCGCAGGCCGCCGCCCGTGCCCGGCGCGAGGCGCGCGCGCACTTCGTCGTGCACCAGGCGGGCGACTGCTTCGCCTGGACGAACAACCTGCACGAATACTTCGCCTGGAGCCTGCGGGCCCTCCGGGCGCTCACCGTCTGGCTGCTGGCCGAGGACCCCGCGCGGCGCCAGGAGGCGGCCGACGTCGTCGCCTGGCCGATCTGGGCGAACACCCGCGGCCACCAAAACGCGCTCCTCGCGGCCGCGCGCGCCCTGACGGCTCCGCGCGACGAAGCCGCCCGCCGCGAGTGGCTCGACGCCCTGCGCAGCCTCGCCCTCCGGCCCTTGCGCGGCTGGCCCAGCCCGCGGGCCGGGGCGCACGCCGCGCCGGGGGTGTGGGACGCCCTCTGCGGTCGAACCGCGCGCTTCGCGCTGCCTCCGCACCTGCGCAAGCCGACCGGCTACTCGGTCTGGAGCAAGGAGCCCTGGGACGCGGGCGGGGGGGTGGCCGACGGGCGGGGCGAGGCCACGGGGATCGACTTCCTCCTCCCCTACTGGCTGGGCCGCTGGGCCGGTTGGATCGACGCCGGGTCCGCCGGGCCACCGCGCTGAGGACCTCGCCCGCCGCACGGACGCGGCGCGGGCCGGGCCCTGCGCGTAGGTCGTGTCCGCGCACGCCTTCGCGCGGCTCCTCCGCGTTGGGGATCGATCCCCGCCGACGCGCGAGGGCTCGCCCTCGCGGCGGCGCCCCGGCCGGCGCCGGAGGGGCACACCGCCTCCCCCGGCCCCCGTCGCCCGGAGATGGGAAGGCCGACCCCCAGCGGACACCCGCGGTCCGTCGGCGCTGGGCTTCGGCGGGCACGAGGGCTGCGTGGGCTCGGTCGTGGCCGTTTCGCCGACCGTTTCGTCACCGGGTTCCTTGCGCTGGGTCTTGGCCCTGCTCCTCTCGTGCGCGGCCTGCGGTCGGGGCGGCGCCCCTCCGGCCGTGCCCGGGGCCAGGCCGAGGACCGCCGCCCCGGCGAGCCCGTCGCCGGCGGATGGCGCGCTGCAGGTGCTTCCCGCGGTCGCGGGCGAGGTCTTCCTCCTCGCCGAGACGCCGTCGCGCGACGTGTGGGGGCTGGGGGGAGCCGTACGGGCCGTGGTGCCCCTCGACCGCGACGGCCGCTGCGCGCTGCCTCCCTCGCTCGCGGCGCGCGCGGCGCGGGCGGTCGTCTCCGTGCCGGGGTACGCCCTGGCGTCGGTGCCCTTGCCCTGTCCGACCGCCCGGGTGCGGCTCGTCCCGGAGTCTCGCCTGGAGTGCGTCCTCCGCGATCCGGACGGCCGGCCCGAGGAGGACGCCTACGCCCTGGTCTTGGACGGGGAGGGGCGGCCCCTGCCGCTGCCCGCGTTGGCGCTCGCCTCCGACGCGGAGGGGCGCCTCAGCGTGCCGCGCTTGCCGGCGGGTCGGTTGACCCTCCTGGTCGCCTCGGCCGACGGGCAGCGGCACGCGCAGCGGGGCGTGGCCCTGGCCGAAGGGGAGCGGCGCGCGCTCGATCTGGTGCTCCTGCCCGATCCCCAGGCGGCTCGGGCCTTCTGGCGCGCGGCGGGCGGACCGGCGGCGGAGGCCCTCCTCGCGGAGGAGCCGGAGGGCGTTCGATGATCCGGTCCGGCCCGGCGGCGGCTTTCGTCCTCGCTGCGTTCTGCGCGGCCCCAGCGCTCGGCCAGGGGTTGGCCGGTGTCTACCGCGTCGACGGCAGCGAACCGGGGCGTGGCGCCTACCGCGGGCGCGCGGAGCTGCGCTGGACCGGGAGCGGCTACGCCTTCGTGCGCGAGGTCGAGTACGCCTCCTACCGCTACCGGGGCCGGCCGGTCTCCACGGTGTGGAGGGGCGTCGCCCGAGACCGCGGCTCGGGGGCCCTGCTGGAGATCGAACTCGACCGCATGGGGTGGGCCTCGGCCGCGCCGGGGATCTCTCTGCGGCGGGGACCGGCGGACGCGCGCCCCTTGCGCGTCGTTGGCGACCTTCGCCCTCAGGGTGCGGTCTTGCGGGTCAGCTACCGCGGGCCGGGGGCTCCCTTCGTGGACCGTGCCGAGGACTGGCGACTCCTCGGAGCGCCGGGGCCGCGGCCGATCTGGAGCCCGGACCGCAGGCTGGTCCCGCTCCACCGCGTTCCCACGCCGCTGGAGAAGCGCCTCCTGTTCCTCCTCTTCCGCTCCTTCCACGATCTGCCCTGGGTGCGGCCCTACGTGGCTCGCCCCGAGTTCCGCGCGGCGGTGCACTACGCGCTCGAGGACCGGACCGACTTCGCCCTGCACCGCCGGCGGCCGGACCTGCTTCGCGTGGAGGGGCGGATCCTCGACGACCTCGCCCTCGAAGAGGCCGCGGTCAAGGCCGCGGCCTTCGGGCCGACCCTCCTCGAGAAGGCCCGCCGCGCAGACGCCGAGGTTCCCGCCCGGTTCCTCGATCCCAGCGGTGCCCTCGCCGTGCGGGACGCCGCCGGGGGACTGCAGGCGGACGGAGACGGCGCGCTGTGGACCGGTGCCTACGCCTACGCCCAGCGCCTTCGCTGGCAGGTGACCGGCGACCTTGCCGCCCGTGACCTCCTCGAGCGCGCCGCAGGAAGCCTTCGCGTGTGCATGGAGATCACGGGGAGGTCGGACACCTTTGCGCGCACGGTGCGCACCGCGCGAGGACTGCCCCTCGGCAGCCTGTGGGCTGCGGGACAGGGTCCCTACGCTGGGCTGGAGTGGCTCCGTGGCGGGAACAACGACATGTTCTCGGGGATCGTGCTCGGTGGGCTCGCAGTGGCCGAGGGCCTCCCGGCGGGGCACCCCTTGCGGACGAACTACGGGCGCTCCATGCGCGACCTGGTCGCGTCCTCGCCGGTGGTGCGCCGCCACCGCGGGCTCGCCGTGAACGAGCTCATGGGGAGCGGGGTCGTTTCGCTCCTCCTCGGGCCGGGGCCCGAACGGCAGCGTTACGAACAACTGGCGCGGAACCCCTTTCAGCTGATCTACAACGCCGCGGTCGAAGGGGGGCTCTTCTACCAGGGCATCGCCGACTGGAGCGGGACCCACCTGGCCGTCGTCTCGCTCATCGTGCAGCTCCGCCTCGCGGAGCACCACGGACAGAACCTGGTGCGGCGAGCCAACCAGCTCGGTCTGCGGAGGGCTGCGCGGCGCCTGGGGCGCGCGCGCCGCACCCTCCACATCCTCGCCGCGGCCGGCCTCGCCGGCCTTCCGGCCGGCGGCCCCGTTCGCGCCGAGGACGCCATCTGGGACCTGCGCGAGCTGCCCGTGCCTCGTTCGCGCCTCACCGAGCACCACTTGCTCCGCGCCGACGTCTCCTTGGGGCCCTATCCGGTCCTTCCCTGGAAGTTCGACTGGCGCACCAGCCGCAACCGAGCCTCCGGTCTGGTCGTCCCGCCCCTCTTCGAGACCTTCTCTTGGAACTACGTGTGGAAGGACTCGCCCTTTCCTCAGATCGACGCCTTCGGCACCTCCTGGGAGTACAACTCCGCCGACTACCTGTTCGCCTACTGGCTGGGGCGGGCCACGGGGGTCATCGACCCCACGGACTGACCGCGCTGCCGGGAAGGCGCGGCGAGCGCGGGTCGCGGAGCGGTTCAGCGCCCGAAGGAGAACAGCGCGGCGAGGGATCCGCCGGCGTCGCGGTAGCAGGCCAGCTCGGGGTAGCGCTCGCCCTTCCAGCCCGGCGTGCGCGCGGGCCAGAAGTTGAGGCGATGGGCCTCCTCGAGCAGTTCCGCCGCCGCAGAGGGCGGCGCGCCGCGTGCCCCGGCGAGGAGCAGGCGGTAGAAGGGGACCAGCCCGCAGCGGGGGGCGGCCGCCCCGGCGACGTCGAGCGCACGCTCTGCGAGCGCAGGCCGTCCCGCGCGCACGGCGAGGAAGCCGAGCCACAGCCACGCGGGGGCCGAGCCGGGATCCTCTGCGAGCAGCTCCCGCGCCTGCGGGAGCGCGTCCGCGGGGACTTCGCGAGTTCCGGAGTGCTCGACCTGCGCGCAGATCGCGAACAGTTGCCCCAGCTTCTTCCTGCCCCGCGCCGTGCCTGCGGCGAGGAGGTCCTGGGGGGCCAGCGGGCCTCCGGGACGCAGTCCGACCAGGGCCGTTTTCCAGAGCGAAACCGCCAACCGGGGGTCTCGCTCGACGGCCCACAGGCACTCGATCAGGCCTTCCTCGCGGCGAGCGCCGCTCATGAACCGCAGGCGTCCGCGGAAGAAGCTCGCCTCGGCGAAGCCGGGGTCCTCCGCGAGCAGCGCGTCGTAGCCGGCCAGTAGGTCCGCGAGGGAGGCGCGTTTGCCCACCTCCTTGGACCGCAAGGCCTGCAGGCGGCGGAACCGCTCTGCGGGGGGCAGGGGTCGGGCGAGGGCGTTCCCACGCTTTCGGGCGGCGGCGGCTCCGTTCGTGTCGCCTTCGCGTTCGAGGAGGCGGGCAAGCCATTCGGCCTGCTCGGGGCGCTCCCAGGGGGTCCCTTGGGCCGCGCGCAAGGCCTCCACCGCTTTCCGCGGGCGCCCTGCTGCAAGCGCCAGCTCTCCGAGGGCCGCGAGTCCGCGGGGGATCATCCGCAGGCGCGCGGCGGGGAGGGCGCAGAGTTCGGCGCAGGCGCCGGACACGTCGCCGCGGGCCCTGCGCGCCTCGGCGCGGAGGATCCGTCCACGGGTCGGGTCGCGGGCGCGGGCGATTCGCTCGTCCAGTTCGTCCGGGTCCAGCTCGGCTTCGGAGATCCAGGCGTCGAGAAGGGCCCCCTCGGCTTCCAGGTCGTCGTGGAGGGCGAGGCGGGCCAGGGCCGCCAAGGCGGTCCGCGCCTTCGTCGTCCCTGGCCCCCTGGAAGAGGACGCCCCGGGGGCTGGGTCCCGCTCGGCCAGGGCGAGCTCCCGGCGGGCTTCGCCGAGGAGCCAGCGCCCGGCCGTGCGCCGCCAGGCGAGGGGGGCGCGCGCCAGGTCTTCGACCGCGGGCGGCTCCTCGAGGAGGCCCTGGAGCGCACGTTGGAGGAGTCGCGTTGTGTCCTCGCGGGGCGTTCGCCGCCCGAGGGCAGCGAGGGCCGAGAAGGGGTCGTCCTCCCGCAGCCAGCGGTGGAGGGCCAGCGCCTGGCGGAGGCCTTCGTCGGTGGGCCAGCGGAGGAGGGCCTCGTGCAGAAGAACGCCAGGGTCTCCTGCGCCACTGGCGGCCACGAGGCGTGCGCGCAGGAGCGCGCGCGTCGGCCCAGGGGGAAGACCTTGCACCCACGCGAAGGCCTCGGCGTCCTGCTTTGCGGCCAGGAAGGCGTCGAGGAGGAGCACAGCGTCTTCGCGCGAGGCGGTGTCCTCGCGGGCGCAGGCCCGGGCGACGCGCAGGGCTTGCTCCGGCTCGCCGGCCTCGAGGTAGCCGCGGACTGCAGCGCGACGGGCGGCGAGGGTCCCATCGGAGGTCTCGTAGAGGCGCGCGGCCTCCCCAGGGCGCCCGAGGCGGAGCAGGGCGCGGGCGGCGAGGATTCGGGCCCGTGGCGCGTACTCGGGCCAGAGCTCTTCGGCTCGGCGGGCGTGCTCGAGGCGCCGGCGCCAGCCCGTGGGCTCCTGGGCCTCGCCTGCGGCGAGGAGGAGGTGTCCGCGGGCGAGCAGGGCTGCGTCCCCTTCGGCGTCGGCGAGGGCCGCCTCCAGGGCGTCGAGGGGACCGCCGGCGGCGACGAGGCGGCGCAGGGTCTGCTCCTGGCGGGCGCGGGCGGCGAGGTGTCGCCCGGCCCAGAGGGCGCCGCCAACGGAGAGAACGAGGGACAGCCCGGCCAGGGCCCACGGCACGCGCCGGCGGGCGGGCGCCCCAAGGCGGAAGCGCGACGCCGAAGGAGCGAGGACGGTGTCGCCGCGCAGGGCGCGATCGAGGTCGTCGGCGAGTTCGTTGGCATCGGCGTAGCGGTCCTCGGGACGCACCGAGAGGGCCTTGAGGCATACCGCTTCGAGCTCGGGAGAGACGCCCGGAGCTTCGACGCGAGGTGGCCTCAGGTCGCCGGCGGTGATGCGGTAGCGCAGGGCGTGGAAGCCGTCGGCCTCGAAGGGGCGTCGGTCGGTAAGCGCCAGGTAGAGGATTCCGCCCAAGGCCCACACGTCGGTCCACGGACCGCGCTCGCCCACTTCGGGTGCGATTTGTTCGGGGGCCATGTACGCGGGGGTGCCCACCAAGGCGCCCGACTGGGTGAGGCGGTCGAGCGAGCGCGCCCAGGCGAGGCCGAAGTCCGCGACGTGCGCTCCGTTTGCGTCGACGAGGACGTTTTCGGGCTTGAGGTCGCGGTGGACTACGCCGTGCCGGTGGGCGTGGCCCACGGCGCGGGCCACGTCGCGGACCAGAGCGGCCCGTTCGCGTTCGCTGCGGCCGCGGAAGGCGCGGTCGAGGGTTTCGCCGCCCGGGATCAGCTCGTAGATCAGGTAGGGGAGGCCCTGCTCCTCGCCCCCCGCGTGGACGCGGACGATGCCCGGGTGGGCAAGGGCGGCGGTCAGTTCCCCTTCCCTCCGAAAGCGCTCGCGCGCTCGGGTCTGCCTCGCCCGCAGCACCTTGATCGCAACCAGGCGCCCGCTGCGGAGTTCGCGGGCGCGGAAAACGACTCCCATGCCCCCCCGCCCGAGTTCCTCGAGGAGTTCGCAGCCGGCGAAGACCTCGCCGGGGGCGAGCCACGGTCTTCGTCCGGGGGCTTCGGGCGGCTCCGCAGCGCCGCCCGAGGGCGCGGGAACACCGGCGCCGAAGCTCCAAGACGAGGAATCGTCGCTTGCCGTCACTCGTCGATGCCGTGCCGCTCCAGCAGGCGGTAGAAGGTGCCCCTCGGGATGCCCAGCTTGCGGGCCGCCGCAGACTTGTTCCCGCCGCAGGCGCGCAAGGTGTCCAAGACGGCCTCGCGCTGGATCTGCGCCAGGGTCTTGCCCGCGTAGCCGTAGGCGCGGTCGCTGGGGCCGCCGCGGATCGACGGCGAGAGGTGCTGGGGGAGGACGGGGTCGACGCCAAGGGCGGCGAGCCGTCGGACTTCGTTCTCGAGCTGGCGCACGTTGCCCGGCCAGTCGTAGGCGTAGAGGAGCTCGAAGGCGTCGGGGCTCACGTCGCCCAGCCCGTGGCGCCCGGCGAAGGTGTCGAGGAGGAGGGAGAGGTCCTCGCGGCGGGCGCGCAGGGGAGGCACGCAGAGGCGCAAGACGTCGAGGCGGTAGTAGAGGTCGGCGCGAAATTCGCCCGACGCCATGGCCTGAGCGAGATCGCGGTGGGTCGCGGCGACCACGCGGCAGTGGACCGAGCGCGTCTCCGCCTCGCCCACCGGGCGCACTTCGCCTTCTTGGAGCACTCGGAGGAGCTTCGCCTGCAGGCGAGGGCTCGTGTCGCCGATCTCGTCGAGGAAGAGGGTGCCTCGGCCCGCCCGCAGGAAGAGGCCGTCCCGTGGGCCTTCGGCTCCGGTGAAGGCGCCGGCGCCGTGCCCGAAGAGTTCGGACTCGAGGAGCTCTTCTGCGATGGCGGCGCAGTTTTCCGCGAGGAAGGGTTCGGTGGGGGATCCGAGGGCGTGGAGTTCGCGGGCCACCAATTCCTTGCCGCTCCCCGTCTCGCCGAGGATGAGCACGGGGGCGCGCGAGCGCGCGGCGCGGGCGATGGCCTGACGGAGCTGCCGCATGGCCGGGCTCTGGCCCAGCAGCCGGCCGCTCGGAGGGGGGAGCGGCGTGGGCGGCACCTTGCCCGCCGCTTCGAGGGCGATGGCCGCTTGGTCGGCGAACAAGCCGAGGATCTCCAAGTCGCGGGGGCTGAACCCTGGGGTGCGCTCGATGCGGTCGTCGAGGTAGAGGGCACCGAGCACGCGACCGCGGGCGCGCAAGGGGACGCAGGCCACCGAGCGAACGCCTTCGTCGCGCAGGCTGGTGACGCCGAGGAGGTCGGCGTCTTCGAGGTTCGTGGTGGACACTCCGCGCTCCTCCTCGAGGGTCCGGCGGACCACCCGCCTCGAGACGCGCGCCTCGGGCCCGCTCAGGGAGGCGCGGTCGAAGCCCCGTGCCTCCTCGACGCGGCGCTTCTGGCCGTCGACCCCGTCGAGCAGGAGGAGGAAGCCGCGCTCCGCCCGGGTGAGTTCGATGGCCGCGTCGAGGATGCGCGGGAAGAGTTCCTCGGGGTCGGGATCGTTGGCCAGCCGGTGGGCTAGATCGCGCAGGCGCTCGAGCCACGTGCGTTCCCGCTCGGCCTCTCCAGGCACGCTTCCTCCTCGGCGAGGTCCACCAATTGCTCGAGACGTCGCCCGGATTCGGTTGTACCCTCTTTCTGCGTGAGGAGCGCGTGCCGCGGCCGGGTGCGCCTTTGTCGTTCTTGCAAGGCGGCTTGCAGGACCTGCTCCGAGCGAGCGTTGGAACGGAGCCCATGAGCGAGCCATCTCCCTTTGCGCGCGCGCCGCGCGTCACCGCGTCCGACCTGCAGCGCCTGCAGCGCACCTGCGACCAGATCCTGCGCGAGTTCGGCTTGGCCCTCGAGCGGGGCTACCTACGGCACGAGCCCCCTCAGGCGACGATCCAGCGCTATCGCAGTCGACTTGCCGTTCCCCTGGGCGAGATCGACCGCGGCATCGCCTACGGCGAGTCCTCGGCCGAATTCCTCCGCTTCCTCGCGAAGGAGGTGCGCGGCCGCTTCGACGAGCTCGCCGAGCGGGCCAAGCTGGCCCACGAATACGAGCGCTCGCGGCGTTCCCTGGGCGATCTGCAGAGCGCCTACAACCGCGCCCTGGGCAACGCCCTCGCCGGCGTTGGCGGGCCGGTGTCGGACCTGGCCCGCCGCGAGGCGGAGCAGGGCGTCGACGCGCTCGTCGATGCGATCCTCCCCGACCGGAACGTGCGGAGCGAGCAGCGGGCCGACTTCCAGCGAATGAAGGAGGAGATGAAGGGCTCCCTCAAGCGCTGGCTGCTCGCCCAGTCGCAGTTCCAAGACGCGCTCTACTTCGTCGAGGCCGGCCTTCTCGAGGTGGCCGGCTACCTCTACGAGCGGCTCTCGGTGCAGGGGCAACTCGAGGACGTGCAGCGCTACGGGAACGCGGTGCCGCTGCTCAGCCCCCAAGGCGCCAAGGACCTCGACCGCCAGGCGGGGGCGATCGCTCGGCGCGCCCGGCGGGCCGACGAGCAGGCGGAGCGGCGCCTCGGCGCCCTGCGGCCGCGCGCCCTCCAGGTCGCGACCCGCACTCGCTTCGACGCCAAGCTGGTCCTCGACCCGGCGCGCCGCTTCCTCGACCGAGTCTCTGCCGAGGCGGGGATCCGCCTCACCCGCGGCTCGGTGCGGGTCGACCTCTCCAGCGAGATCGTGGTCATCGATCCCTTGGTCTTCGACGAGCGCACGCGCACCGAAGTCACCACCCGCCTGCAGGCCGAGATCGGCTCGGCCTGGACCTTCTCGGCCGAGCACCTGCGGGTGCGGCAGCGGGGCCGCGGGTGGGAGGACGACGAGTTCAACGCCTCGCTCAGGTGGGCGCGCGGCGCCGGCTCGGCGAGCATCGACTACCAGAGCAGCGCCTGGCGCAACCACGTGCTCAGCGGCTCCTTCACCTACGACAAAGGCGGAACGAGCCTGAGCGCCAGCTACTCGGGGACCGACTTCCTCTCGCATACCCTGGGCCTCGACGCGTCGCGGCGCCTGAACCGGAACTGGACCCTGGAGGGCGGTTACGGGGGGACCTACGAGGGTGGACGCTGGGGCGACGACACCCTCCGCCTCGGCCTCGGCTACCGGAAGGGCGACCTCTCGGCGAGCGCAGGCTACGAGCTGCGCGAGGGCCGCGACTACGAGGTCAAGCTCAAGGTGGAGTTCACCTTCTAGCCGGTCGCGGCGCGGGGGGCCGGTGCGCCCCCGGGCGAGGGCGAGGCGCGCTGCCCCCTGTACGGCAGGCTGCGGCGCCGTGGTTTCGCATGCGGTTCATCGTGGGCGCGGGGCGTCCGCGTGGGGTCGGTCGCGTCGCGCCAAGTCTTGCTTGGTGGGGCGGCACGGTCCTCGCTCCCGTCGGGGCGCAGGAGGTTTCCCATGCACCGGCGTCCGATCCTTTTCTCCGTTTGCCTTGCGCTCTTCGCTTCGCCCATGCTCGCCGCGTCCGCCCAGGCCCAGCCGACGTCGTCCGGCGCTGCCCCTCCGCGGAGGGCGCCGGCCTACTTGCTCGAGCGGCACCTCGATGGTTCGACATCCCGCGTCAAGACCTTCTACGACGACCCGGGCTACCGGCCCGTGGCCTTCGGAGAGTACCAAGGGCTTCCAAAGCAGATCCCTTCGCCCAACAGCGGAGAGACCTGGGAGCTCGTGCGCGGAACCCTGGGCCTCAGCTACGACGGGGGCGCCAAGACCTACGTCCTGGTCGTCTTGGAGCGAGTCCGCGCGACCCTCGACGATGGACGTGACTTCGTCGAGGTCCACCGGCAAACGATCTTCTTCGGCGCAGAGGACTGGGAGCGAAGGGGGACGCGGCTGCGCTTGCGCGAGAAGGCCCCTCTCTTCTCCTCCCTCGGCGAGCGCGATACGGAGGCCGTCTTCGACGAGCGCGACGGCACGGGGTCCCTGCGCATGCGCTTCTACCACGGCGGGAGGTTGTTCCACGCTCCCTACGCCGACGACCGCTACGACTTCGCCTGGCGCCGCCTCGCAAGCGGCGCGGGCTCCCCCTCTCCCTCCCCTTCGCCGGGCGGCAGCGGCTCGGGCGGGGCTGCCGGCGCCCTGCGCGGTCTCGGCACCCCGTGAGGGCGGCGCCGACCGCAGAGACCCCGGTTCGGCCCCCGGCGCCGCGACGCACGCGGCAAGAGGAGCGACGGCTCTTCGGCGCGGTCAGCGGGCTGGCGGTGTGGCTTCTCGGCGCTGCGCTGCGCGGAGGGTAGCGAGCGCGCGCGCGCGGTCGGTGGCGAGCGCGTCGAGGGAGTCCGCGCAGTGGCCGAAGTCGGGGAGGATCCGACGGGCGAGGTAGCACCAGCGGGCGTCGAGGCGCGCGCGCGCAGAGGACAACGCCTCCGCGCGAGCCGGGGCCGGTGCGAGGGCGGCCTGCAGCCTGTCGCGGTGGGCCTCTCGGTAGCAGTTCCACTCCCAGGCGAGGAGCGGCGCCGGCCAGCGGAGGGGACGCGCGCCCTCGAACACCGCCGTGGAGGGGCGGACGGTCCGCTGCCACCTCCCCGAGCCGACCGCCAGGATGGCCTCTTGCCCGAGGCGCTCGGCGCGGGCGGCGGGCTCGAGGCCGAGCGGCGGCAGGGCTTCCAGCTTGCCCAGGGCCTCGGCGAGCGCCTCGTCGGAGGCGCTCCCCGAGGCGACCGCTTCGACCAGGAGCCGGTAGCCCGCCCGCTGGACACCGGCTCCGGCGAGGAGGCCAAGGAGCTCGTCGCAGCGCGCCAGGTCCCGACCCACGGCGGCGAGCAGGGTCCCGAGGGGCAGCGCGTCGACCGGGCGCGCTCGGGCTTCGGCCACCACCAGGCCGGCGAAGGCGAAGTAGGCCGGGGGGTGGGGTCGGGCGTGGGGGCGGAAGTCGGCGGGATCCGTCTGCCAGTCGCAGCGTTCGCGGCGCAGGGCGCGGCGCGCGCGCTCGAGGAGGCCGCGGTGTCGGCGCAGGGCCCTCAGCTCTTCGGCGCTCGGGGCGACCTCCTCTCCGAGGTGGAAGCGGCGGTAGAGCTCGCGGAGGAGGAGCGCGTCCTCGCCGCCTCCGCGGGGGACGGAGCCTTGGGCCAGGTGGGCGGGCGGTTCCTCGTCCCAGCCCGGTCGCGGGGCGAGCGCCCACTCGATGACCTGGTAGTCGAGGACGGCGTTGCCGGCGACGACGGGCTCCCAGGGGACGCGCGAAGCCTGCGGGCGCGCGGCAAAGTCTCGCAGCTCGGCGTTCAGCGTCGCGAGGCGCTCCTCCACCGCGTTCTCCGCGCCTCGTTGGACCGCAAGGGCGCCGAGGAAGACGACTCCCAGCCCCAGTCCGCAGCCGATCCAGCGGCGCTTGCCGGTTCGTTGCATTCGTACCCCTCTTGGTGGCGGAGACGCTACGCGGCGCCCGCGGCCGAGGCCATGAGAAAGCCGGCCCCTGTTCGGAACGGCGGCGAGCGCGCCGACCCTTGGCGAGGCCACCCTCGCGGCGGTCGCGGCCGAGCCTCGTCTCGCCGGGCTGCTGGCCGGTTTTCCAGCCCGCGGGAAGCGGACCTCCGCAGGGGCCCGACGAGAGGCCCCGACCACGCCCCAGTTTGCTAACAGGTGGGCCGGGCGCGCCGCGGCGCCTCCGGTCGAGGCGTCCCGTAGGCGGACGGGCCGGACGGGGGCGGCCTGCGCGCCGCTCGGGCGGAGTGGGGGCCGAGGCGGCGAGCATGCGGGGAAGCAGGAAGCCGAGCGGGGCGGGAGGTGGAGGTGCGCTCTCCTGGCGCCGAGCCATCGTGCACCCCGCGGTCCAGGCGCTGCTCGTCGCCTGGACGGGCTTCGCCGCCCTCAGCGCCAGCGATCGCTTCGGCCCGTCGCTCTTCGCCGAGGGGTGGCCCTTGAGCCTGACCATGGTCTTCGGCTCGCTCGTGGCCGGGTCCACGAGCGAGGGCGGCGGCGCGGTGGCCTTCCCCGTCATGACCCTGCTCTTCGGGCTCCCCCCGGGCCTCGCCCGCGACTTCAGCCTGCTCGTCCAAAGCGTGGGCATGCTCGCCGCGGCCTGGACCATCGTCCGCACGCGCATTCCCGTCGAGACCCGTGCGCTTCTCTGGTCGAGCCTCGGCGGGGCGCTGGGCGTGGGGGCGGGACTCGTCCTCCTCTCGTCGCGCGTCTCGCCCCCCGCGGTCAAACTGTTCTTCGTCTCCCTCTGGCTTGCCTTCGGCGGCGTGCTCTGGTGGTCGCGCCGGCACCGGGAGCGGGCCCCCCACCTGCGCATCCACGATCCCGGCCCGCGCGCGGTGCTCCTCCTCCTCGGCGCGGGCTTCCTGGGGGGCTGCGTGAGCGGCCTCACGGGCAGCGGACTGGACATCGTCACCTTCTCGCTGCTCACGCTGGGCTTCGGGGTGTGCGAGAAGGTAGCGACCCCGACGTCGGTCGTGCTCATGGGAGGGAACGCGCTCGTCGGCGTTCTCTGGCGGGTGAGCCTGGCGGAGCGCGTCCTCGGCCCCGTGGACGCGCTCGCCTGGGACTACTGGTACTGCTGCGTCCCCGTGGTCGTCGTGGGCGCTCCCCTCGGCGCCCTCCTCGTGGCGCGCCGCTCCCGCGATTTCGTCGTGCGCCTCCTGCTCTGCTCCATTGTCGCGCAGTTCGTCGGCGCCCTGCTCATCGTTCCGCAGACGGCGGCCCACTGGCTCCTGGTCCTGGCGACCGTGGGGCTGGGCGGGCTGTTCTTCGCCCTCGTGGCCCGCTACGGACCGAGCGGCGCCGGCTCCCGGTGCTGCGAGGGCGAGGCCGGCGAAGAGGCGTCCCCCCGGCGCAAGGGAGAGGCGTAACGTCCCTCCAACCACGCGAGGAGGAGAGCGGCGCGGTCGTGCCGTGGCGGCGCCCAGGACCCCCGGGCAGCGTCCGCCCCGGAGACGCCGCCACTCGCGGGCGCTGCGCGCACCTCCTCGCCCGGCGCCGCAGCGGTCGGGCTCGCCGGGCGACCCCGCGGTCGGATTCGCTTCCGCTCGGGGGGTGGCGACCCCGAAGGCGCGTCAGTCCACGACGGTGTAGCTGCCGCCGTTCTCCTCGGCCAGGCTGGTGGCGAAGTCCGTGTGCCCCTCGGCGATGGCCACCACGTCGATGCGCCACTTCTTGCGCTTGTTGAGGCGCTTGATCTTGTCGAGGAGTTCGCGCCAGCGTTCCGGAGGGTAGGGGCGCCCGGCGGGGTTGGTGGGGGCCCCGTCGGTCACGAAGATCAGGGTGTCGGCGCCGGGAATGGTGAAGGCGAGCTCCATGGCCTTCATCGTGTTCGTGAAGCCGCCTGCCTGCAGGCCGGCCAGCCACTTCTTCGCCTTCTCCTTGTTGCTTGCGGTGGCGCGCACCAGCTTCTTCCCCTTCCAGGTGCGGGCTTCGGTGGAGAAGGCGATCATCTGGAACTCGGTGTCGGGCGAGAAGGCGTCGACCAGGCGCTGGGCCGCGCGGGAGAGGCGCTTCATGCGGGAGAACCAGAGCGGCAGGTTCTCGTCGCTCGGGCACTCGGGCCCCGTCCCGCGGGCTCCGGGGCACTGCGAGAAGGTGCAGGGCTTCTTCTTGTAGCCGTCCTTGGTGGGGTCGAAGTTCAGCTTGGGGGGGCGGTCCCCCGAGCCGGCCAGGCTGGTCCCCGTCCCCTCGCGCGCGCCCCGTTCGGCCTCTTCGACTTCTTCCCGGACGTACTGGCGGATGTGCATGCTCCCCGAGACGTCCATGATGATGATCACCTTCTTGGAGCTGACCGGGAGCCCTTCGAACATCGAGGGCGGGGTCTTCTTCTGGAAGTGCTTGGGGCGCTCCGAGGTGGCGCCGTCTCCGGATGCCTTGCGTTGGGAAGGGTCCCAGGTCTTGCCCGACTCCCTCCACCACTTCTTCCAGTCCTCGCCGCTGCGCAGAGCGAGGCCGGTGATCTCGTAGAGGGCCTCGCCGATGGCGTTGATCGGTTCGCCGCCGCGCTCCTGCCAGGGGCCGAAGGCCTCGACCAAGTCTTCGAGGCCCTCCTTTTGGCGAAGCTTGGCCAGACCGCGCGCGCCGGCGATGACCACCGCCGGGTTCTTCGAGCGGACGAGTTCGCCCAAGACCTTCCCGGAGGCGGGCTCGGGCCAAGCCCCCACGATCTCGCTCAAGGAGGCCGCCGTCTCGGGGTCCTTCTTCCCTTTGCGCAGGGCGGTGCGCACCACGTCGTGGGCGGCGGGCGACTCCATCGACGCGAGCGCGTCGGCGGCGCCTTCGCTGAGGACCACCTCCACGCTCGCGCTCTTGCAGGGAAAGCGGAGCAAGGCGAGGAGGGTCTTGGCGGCCTCGGCGTCGTCCTGGGCCCCGACCTCTTCGATGGCCTTCGCCAGCGCCTCCATGCGGGGCTCGTCGGGGGGGAGGAACTCGCGAACGCCCGCGAGCTGCTGGGCCAGCGCCTGCAGGCGTTTGACGGCTTTGCTCTTGGCCTGCGCCGGGGCAGGAGCCAGCGCGAGGGAAAGGATGCAGCAGACGACCAAGCTCCGTGCGGTCATGAGCTCCTCCGGGGGGATCGCGGATTCTACACCCGCGCGTCACGGCAACCCCCGCGCGGCTGGTATGGTTCCATGGCGCGGAGCTAAGCCATGAAACCGATTGAGCTTGACGGGGCCATCCTGGGCGGGGGCCCGCTGTTCCTCATCGCGGGGCCCTGCGTGCTCGAGGAGCGCGACCTCGCCCTGCGCATCGGCGAGCGCGCCCAGGCTGTGTGCCGCGAGCTCGAAGTGCCCTACGTCTTCAAGGCGTCCTTCGACAAGGCGAACCGCTCGTCCCACGACGCCTACCGCGGGCCCGGCCTCCAGGCGGGGCTCGAGATCCTGGCCGCCGTCAAGGACGCCCTCGGCGTCCCTGTGCTCACCGACGTACACCTGCCCGAGCAGTGCGCCCCCGTCGCCGAGGTCGTGGATGTCCTCCAGATTCCCGCTTTCCTCTGCCGGCAGACCGACCTCATCGTGGCCGCCGCGCGGACGGGCAGGGCCGTGAACATCAAGAAGGGCCAGTTCCTTGCGCCCTGGGACATGAAGGGTCCCCTCGGCAAGGCCCGCGCCGCCGGAGCCGAGCACGTGCTCCTCACCGAGCGCGGCTGCTGCTTTGGCTACAACAACCTGGTCAGCGACCTGCGCGCGCTGCCCATCCTGCGTGGCCTCGGTGCGCCCGTCGTCTTCGACGCCACCCACTCGCTGCAGCTTCCCGGCGGCCGCGGCGATCGCACCGGGGGCCAGCGCGAGTTCATCCCGCACCTCGCGCGCGCCGCCGTCGCGGCCGGGGTGGACGGGGTCTTCGCCGAAGTGCACGAGGATCCGTCTCGCTCCCCGTCGGACGCGGAGAACATGCTCTCCCTCGACGAACTCGGCCCCTTGCTGCAGACCCTCGTTGCCATCCACGCGCTGGTGCCTTGAGCGCGGCGCCGGCGGAGCGGAACCACGCGCCGGCGGACGAACCCGCCCGCGGACCCAAGCGGGGCGACGCAGCCCACGGTGCCGACGGGGGGCGGCGGCGATCGATTCCTGTGCCGCGGAACGCCGACGACGCCCCTCCGGCGGAGGGAGCGCCGAGCGCGGCGGCGCCCCCAGCCTCCAGCGCCCTGAGGGCGCCCGGCCTCGTCGCCCCCGAGGCCCCGCCGGTGGCCGTCGTCATCCCGGCCCTGGATGAGGCCGCCGCCATCGGCAAGGTCCTCGACGCGCTGCCGCGCGCGCACGTCCGCTGGATCGTGGTCGCCGACAACGGGTCGCGCGACGCCACCGCCCGCGAGGCGGCGCGGCGCGGAGCCTGGGTCGTCTACGAGCCGCGGCGCGGATACGGCGCCGCCTGCCTGCGGGCCCTGCAGGCCTGCCGCCGCCTCCCGGGCGGGCCGCCCGAGGTCGTGTGCTTCCTCGACGCCGACTTCTCCGACTACCCCGAGGAACTGCCGGCGGTGGTGGGTCCCGTCCTGGCGGGCGAAGCGGATTTGGTCGTGGGCTCGCGCGCGATCCTTCCCGAAGCCCGCCGCGCCCTGCTCCCCCAGGCTCGCTACGGCAACGCCCTCGCCGTGCGCTTGATCCGCCTCCTCTGGGGAGCGGTTTACACCGACCTTGGCCCCTTCCGCGCGGTCCGCTGGGAGGCCCTCGAGCGCGTCGGCATGGTCGATCGCGGCTTCGGCTGGACGGTGGAGCTGCAGGTCAAGGCCGCCCGCCGCGGCCTGCGCTGCCGCGAAGTCCCCGTTCGCTACCGCGCGCGCATCGGGACCTCGAAGATCACCGGCACCCTCCGGGGGACCGTCCAGGCGGGCGCCAAGATCCTCTACTCCATCGCCCGCTACGGCCTTTCGTGACCCTCTGGCTGCCCGCGCATCGGGCGCCTGAGCTTGGCGAGCGCGTGGCCTGGTGGCGCGCCCGAGAGGAGGCCCTGCGCCGTCACGGCCCTCTGCGCCTCCTCCGCGCGGGCCCCTCGCCCCGGACGCCGGGCATTCACCGGCGCCTCGAGGCCTGGCTCCCCTTCGGCACCTGGCGCGAGGACGTCTACGAGGCCCTGCGCGCCTGGTTCGGACCGGCCCTCGAGGAGCTCGGGGTCCGCCTCGAGCGCGGCGCCCTGGCCCACGCCCGGAGCTGGGTCGATGCCCGCGCCTGGCTCCCCCCGCTGGGCGTCCACCGGTTCCCCAGCGAGGCGCTCGCCGCCCTCGACGAGCCGGAGGCTGCCCACGAGCTGCTCTTCGCCCTCTACGCGCCGCCGCGCTGGGGCGCCGCGCTGGGTCGCTACCCCGATCGCCTCGCCCGCCTGGTCGAGGCGCTCGCGGGGCGGCGCCGGCTGCGCGCATGGGACGTCGGCTGCGCCACGGGAGAGGGAACCTGGGAGTTCGCTGCGGCGCTCGGCGCGCACCGTTCCCTCGAGGTGGTAGGCAGCACGCCCTGGCCTCTCGAGCGACTCATGGCCGAACGTGGCGTTCGCCCGCACGACCCCGCGGCCTCGGCGGCCTTGGCCTCCTTCCGTCGTGCGCACGCGGAAGACCTCGCAGGCGCTTGTGTGCGCTTCGTGGTCCACGACCTGCGCGCGGGGCCCCTGCCGGGTGCCTTCGACGCGGTCCTCTGCCACGGGCTCCTCGGTGGCCTGCTCCGCGGCGCCGACGCGGAGCGGGCCTTTGCCCATCTTGCGGGCGCCCTCGCGCCGGGCGCCCTCCTCTCGGTGGCCGATCGCTTCCGCGAGGACCGCGCCCGAACGGCCCGTGCGCAGGTCCGGGCAAGCGCGGAGCGCGCCGGGCTCGAGGAACTCGAGCCCGGCCTCTACCGCCGCCCGATCCCAGGGCCCCGGGGCGCCACGGCCCAAGGCCGGTCGGGAAGGAGCGGGCCAGCGAAGTGAGCCTGGACGGCGCCGGTTCTCGCCCGCGACCCTTCGGCCGCGGGAACTCCCCGCGCCCCGGCCAAGCACTCCGGGCAGCCCGCCCGGTTGCCGGATCGAGTCGGCAGCGGGCCGTGGCGAGGCCGAACGGGACCTCCCTTCGGCCTGCCGGCGGCGGAACCGGGGGGCCCGCAGCGCGGGGCTCCGCCGGGGCGCGCCTGGAGGGCTGCCCTGGGGGGCGGGGAGGAGCGCAACCCGCGCGCAGACGACCGGCTACGGCCGGCGCCGGCACGGGATCTCAGCGGAGGCGGCCGCGGCGCCGGGCCGCCTCCGCCTCGCTCTCGCGGGTCTGCGCGCCGGCGTGGGCTCCGGGGTCGAGGAGCCGCTCCCGGATCAGCTCCACGTAGTCGGCTTCGAGTTCGCAAGCCGCCCAGCGCCGCCCGCTGCCCTCGCACACCAGGGGGGTCGTCCCGCTCCCCGCAAAGGGGTCGACCACGAGGTCGCCGGCGTTGCTGCTCGCCAGCACGAGGCGGCGCACGAGCTGCACGGGTTTCTGCGTGGGGTGTGCGGTCTTCTCGCGGGTGCCGTTGGCCAGCACGGGAATCTCGAAGACGTCCCGGGGTCGCGCGCCGAGCGGGTGGGGTCGCCAACGGTCCTTGCGGGCGCCGCCGTACTGCGAACGTGCCCCCTGGGTCCGCTCGGGGTAGCGGGTGGTGTGGCGGTTGTAGGGAACCCGCACCGGGTCGGTGTTGAAGGTGAACTCCTTGCCCTTGCGCAGCAGCAGGATGCTCTCGTGGGAGCGTCCCCAGTCGTCGCGCAGGTTCGCCTTGTTGCGGTAGTACCACACCAGCCAGCGCGTCTGCCGCCAGGGGCCGCCCACGCGCGCTAGCACGTGGGCCAGGACCTCGCTGAAGCCCATCACGTAGAGGCTCCCGGTCGGGCGCAAGGCTCGCCGCGCCGCCTCGATCCAGCGCGCGCTCCACTCGAGGTAGTCCTCGAGCGTGCCCAGGCGATCCCAGGCCGCCTTGCCGAGGTTGTAGGGAGGGTCGGCGACGACGAGGTCCACCGAGCCCTCGGGCGCAGCTTCGAGCCAGGCCACGCCGCACCCACGCCACAGCACGCCCAGCTCGGTGCGCAGAACGGGCTCTCCTGGGGGGCGCTGCTTCGCCTCGGTCATTTTCTGCCCTTTCGCCCGCGGCCGCGCGCCTCCGCTGCGCCGCTCGTCGGCTCTCGAAAGCGTCCGTTCGATCCCTCGACTTCGGCGCGGCCTCGCTGGGGCTGTCCCGGGCGGCTTCGACGCCGGCCTCCCCGAACCGCGGCGCCGCGGGCCGCTTCCTTGCAGCCCGCGGCGCGATCGGTGGGCTCGAGATCCCTCAGAAGGGCAGGTCTTCGGCGGGAACGTCCATGGCCTCGGCCATGGGGGCGGGCTCGTGGGCGGGCGGCCCTTCCTCGTAGGCGTTGCCTCCGTAGGTCTTGCCGCCGCCGCCGTAGCCGCCGCCGCCGTAGCCGCCGCCGCCGCCTCCGCCACCGTAGGAGCGGGAGCCGCCGCCGTAGGAGCGGGAGCCGCCGCCGTAGGCTTCGCCGCCGCCGCCGTCGCCGCCGCGGTCGAGGAACTGCACGCGGTCGGCCACGATGACGTGCTTGGAGCGGCGCTGGCCGTTGCTCTCCCACTCCTGGTATTCGAGGCGGCCTTCGATGAAGACTTGCCGCCCCTTGGAGAGGTACTGCTTGGCGATCTCCGCCTGACGGCTCCACACCACCACGTCGATGTAGCAGGTGTCCTTCTGCCGCTCCCCGTTGCGGTCCTTCCACTCGCGGCTGGTGGCGAGGCGCAGTTCCGCCTTGGGGGTTCCGTTGGGCAGGTAACGGAGTTCGGGGTCCTTGGTCAGGCGACCGATCATGAAAACCTTGTTCAAACTAGCCACTGGGCACCTCTCGAATTGCTTGCGTCCTGGCCGTGCGCCAGGACCCCCGGAGGTTAGCGTCCGGGTCCGACAGGTGGCGTCGTCCGCGGGGCCCGACGCGGTGCGGCCCTGCGGCCCATTGGGTTATGCGCCAGTTCGGGGTTCGTTCGCCTTGGGCGCGAAATTCGCAGCGCGGGCTGCGGGGCGCTGCTCCCCGGCGGGACGCAGTGGGTCCCCAGGGGACGCAGCGTGTTCTTCAGCGTGCCGCGGGCGGCTCTTCGAGCACGCCGCGGACGGTGCCCCGCGGCAGGACCAGGGCCGTCCCCTCGACCGCCGTGCGCACGCCGCGCTTGACCGCGGTGACGATCTTGTTGAAGGAGGTGCGGATGCGGCGGGGAAGCTCGAGGCCGACCTCGGGCGGTCCGTCGATGGGCAGGGGCGCCGCCCCGAACCGGAGGGTGAGGCGGCTCAGCAGGCCGCCGGCGCCGTCGAAGCGCTCGACCATGCTTCCCGAAGGGAGCGAGGCGAGGAAGGCCAGCGGGTAGCTGAGGTCGGGGCCGTCGGGGGTGTGGAAGTAGGCGTCGGGCGCGATGCCGAGGGCCTCGTAGAAGGTGGCCACGCGCAGGAACCAGGCCCCGTCGAGGGCCTCCAGGGATAGGGGCAGGCGGGTCCGTGCCGCGCGGCGGGCGTCGAGGCGCGCGCTGGCGACCTCGCGCTCGTCTTGGCGGGCGACGCCCTCGAAGCGTAGGCCTTCGGGGGTGGGCTCGGCGCGCAAGCTCAGCCGCAGGGCGCGGTCGTACCACGAGGGGCCCGAGAAGGTCGCGCGGAGGCGTTCGAGCCGCAAGGCCGGGAAGAGGACTTCGACCAGGGAGGCGAACTGGGCGGCGACGAAGGCTCCGGGGACGACTTCGCCCTTGCGGTGGATCGGGTTGGCGTCTCCGGTGGCGTCGACGAAGGCCACGCCCCGCGCTCGGGTGGGGAGCAGCCGCCGGCGCAGGACGAAGGGGCCGTGCACCGAGAGGCCGTCCGGGCCGGGCGTGAGCGAGGGGGTCCGGCTGCGGCCGCGGGGGTCGCGCACGCACAGCTCGTCGCCAAAGGCCAGCAGCTGGCGGCGCGGCAGGAGCGGGCAGGAGGGCGGCGCAGGATCGGTCATGGGAAGCAGGCCGCGCGCGGCGTGGCGCGGACCCGCCCACTCTAGCAGGCCGTGTTCAAAGCGCGTGCGCGCAAAGCGAAGGGCTCGGCCCACGGCCCGCCCGGATCCTCCCGCGCCCTGCGCGGCTCGTGCTAGGGTCGGCGTCGATGGCCCGCCGCCGCGCCCGCTCCTCCACCGGAACCGCCGCCCTCGAGCTCGCCGACGCCTTGCGCGGAGGCGCGCCCGCTCCCTGCTACGTGCTCTTGGGGGGCGAGTCCTTTCTGGAGGGCGCGGCCCTCGCCGCCTTGCAAGAGGTGCTCCTGGGCGAGAACCCCGGGCCTTCGCTGCAGGTCTTCGACGGGCGCAAGGCGGGCCTGGCCGAGGTGCTCGACGAGCTGCGCACCGTGCCCTTCCTCGGCACCGCCCACCGCCTCGCGGTCGTCCGTGAGGCGGGCGGAGCGGGCGGCTTCGCGCTGCGCCACGGCGAGGCGCTGGCCGCCTTTCTGAAGGGCTCTCCCCCCGCGACCTCGACCCTGGTCCTGGTCGCCGACAAGCTCGACCGGCGGCGGAAGGTGACCAAGGCCCTCCTTGCGGCGGCCACGCTGGTCGACTGCTCGCCCCCTGGGGACGAGGCAGGGCTGCTGCGCTTCGTGCGCCGGCGGGCGGAGGCCCACGGCGCCGCCTTCGCGCGCGGCGCCGACCTCGCCCTCCTCGAGCGCCTCGGTGGCGAGGACGTCTCGCTCTCCGCCCTCGACGCCGAGGTGCACAAGCTGGCCAGCGCGGCCGAAGGCGGGCGCATCGGGGTGGAGGACGTCCTGGCCTTGGCCTCGCAGGGGTCGAGCGAGCAAGCCTTCGGGCTCATCGACCTCCTCGGCCGCGGCGACGTCGAGGGCTCCCTGAAGACCCTGCAACGGATCCTGCGCGACGGGCTCGTCGCCCAGGGGGGGAACCGCGTGCGCGATCCCAGCGGCGTGGCCATGATCCTCTTGCCCACCCTTCGCTGGGACCTCACCCGCCTCCTCCGCGCCCGCGCCCTCCTCTCGCGCGGGCGGAGCCCGCGCGAGGTCGCCAAGGAGTGCCGGGTCTTCCGCGACCGCGAGGCCTTTCTCGCCCGCGCGCGCCGCGCCGATTTCGCCGAGCTTCGCCGTCGCCACACCCTCCTCCGCCGGGCCGACGTCGGGCTGCGCAGCTCGGCCGACCCCGCCGGCACCCTGGTGCGGGTGGTCGCCGACCTCGCCCTCGCCGAACGCCGCCGCTGAGGGCGGGCGTCGGGCGTCGTGCGGAGGAGTCGCCTCTGCGGTGCGTTCGTCCCTCGCGCTTCCCCCGCCGCCGCCTCGACCGCGCGTCTCGGACACCGAGGCGGCTTCGGGAAGGGCGCGAGGACGCGGATCTACCCCGTGCCCTGAGGAGAGGCGGTCGCTTCTTCGCCGCCGCGGGCTCCGGTCCCCGAGCCGGGCGGTGGAGCCTCGACGCTGACCAGGCCGAGGTCGCCGTCGACGAGGACGGTGGCGCCCTCGGGGATGCGGCTGGCCCCTGCGGCGCCGAACACGGCGGGGACGCCCAGCTCGCGGGCGACGATGGCGCCGTGCGAGAGGACGCCGCCCACCTCGGCGACCACCGCCCCCGCGAGGTGGAAGAGCGGGGTCCAGCCCGCGTTGACCACCCGGGCCACGAGCACCTCGCCCGGGGCGAGGCGGGCCGCCTCTTCGGTGCTCCTCAGGACGCGCGCCACGCCGCGCACGCGACCGCAGGCCACACCCACTCCCTCGAGGACGGCTCGTTCTCCGGGCGTGCGGCCGTGGACCTCGTAGGGCGGGCGCCCGGGGACTTCGATGATGCAGGTCGGGGCGGGGCGCGCGCGCTGGAGTTCGCGCCGAGCACGGCGGGCGCGGACGCGCTCCCGCAGATCGTCTCGGCTTGCCCGCGGCGAGGACGCGGGGCCTGCGAGCGCCTCCTCGACCTCTTCGAGTTCGAGGTAGAAGACGTCGGCGGGCGCGTCGAGGAGGCCCCTCCGGACGAGGCGCGTCCCGGCTTCGAGGAAGACGCGCCGCAGCAGGTGGAGCGCGCGCAGGGCGCGGTCCTTGAGGTTTTCGCGGTAGGGCGCGTAGCGGCGGGCCTCGCGCAGCAGGGCGCGGAAGGCGGCCCGCCGCCAGGGGAGCCAACGCTCGACGGCGCCGAGCCGGGCGAGGTGCGTCGATACCCGCCGGGCGAGGGCCTCGGCCGCGCGGGCTCGCTCCTCTTGGTGCGCCAGCGGCGGGACGCCCTCGCCGGAGCGAACGGCGCGCGCGGTGCTCCGCAGCACCGAGAGGAGGACTTCCGGGTCGTCCGCCCAGCGAGGCTCGGCGAGTTCCGCCTCCTTCTCGCAGCGGTGCCCGTGTCGGGCGAGGAAGCGGCGGAAGGCGGCGGCGTGCGGGCCCTCGCCGAGGGCGAGGCGCTCCAAGGCCGCCTCCCCGGCAGGGTCGCGGGCAAGGCGCTCGCCCAGGCGCCAGAGCTCCGCGCTGGCGTGGGCCAGCGCGTTGCCGCTCGCGCCGGCCGTGAGGCGGGCCGCGAGGCCGCCGCCGAGGGTTGCCTCGGCTCCGCTGGCGGCGAGCAACCGCTCGAGGAGCAAGTAGGCGCCGCCGGAGATGGCGGTGCCCACGACGTGTCGGCGGAGTGCGCCTTCGAGAAGGTCGGTGGCGCGGCGGCGCAGGGCGAGGAGGGCGCCGTCGTCCAGGCGATCGAGGCGGCGGCGGCGGAGGAGCTCGAGGCGCAGGTCGAAGAGCCGCTGGAAGGCCTCGAAGCGTTCGCGGGCCCCGAGGCGGGCCCCGAGCGCGAGGAGTCCCAGCCGCAGCGCGCGCGCGCTCGGCTCGGGGAGTTCGAGGGCCGCACCTCGGCCGCCGGCTTCCCCGAAGATCAATGCGTCGAAGACGTCTTCGGGCAGACCGGGGATCTGGCGGAGGAAGCGGCGGAAGTAGTCGGGGTTGAAGTAGGGCAGCCCATGGAAGAGGCGCATGTAGCCGGGGCCCTCGATCTCCTCCAGACCGGCGGCGGCGAACAGGTCGCGCCGGCCGGCTTCGACCAGCGGCTCGAGGAGGCTCCATGTCAGCGGCGTCACCGGTTCGAGGAGGGCTTCTTGGGTGTTGGCGGCGACCCAGCGGGTTCGCACGGCTTCGGGGCGGACCGGGCGGGTGATCGGGCGCGCTTGCAGCAGGTGCAGGCCCGCGTCGTCCCAGGCCCACTCCACGTCCACTCCGCGTGCTCCCGCGCCCAAGAGGGCCTCGGCGCGGAGAGCGAGGGCGCGGAGCTCGGCGAGGGCCTCGGGGGGCAAGGGGGCGCCGGCGAGGAGTTCCCCGTCCAGGGGCCCCTCGCGGGGGAGCCGCAACCGGACGGGGTTCACGCCGCCGTCCACGAGGAGGGCTCCGCTTCCGGGGACCGCCTCCACGAGCAGCTCGCCGCAGCCCTCCATGCGGGTGAACGCCACCCCGGCAGCGCGCGGGCGCAGCAGCCGCTGCAAGAGGACCGAGACGGCGCCGTCGGCCGCCGGGCCGCCGTGGGCGGTCCGGTAGGCGCGCGCCGCCGGCTCGAAGCTGGATGCCCAGCAGGCGCGGACCGCCACGGAGAGCTCGGCTCGGTCCTCGACGCCGAGGACCGTGCGGAAGACCCCGGCGGCGCTCGCCTCGGCGCGGTCCTCTTCGAGCGCGGCCGAGCGGACGGCGAGGGGGTAGCCCAGGTCCTCCGCCGCTTGGCGCAGGCAGGCGTCGAGCTCCTCCGGCAGCGCGGCCCGGGCGAGGGCCTCGGGGGCGGGGTCCGGCCCGACGCCCGCGGCGGCGACGAAGGCCCGCCACGCGGCGGCCGGCACCACCCGCCCGGGCGGTACGGGCAGGCCCTCCGCCCGCAGAAGGCCCAGGTTGCGTGCCTTGGAGCCCACCTCGCGGGGTGATGCCCGGTGGGCGGCCTCGAGCGGAATCGACTCCACGGTGCGGGGCGCGCTCACGGGCACAGTATAGGAGGAGGGGCCGTGGAGCGGGCCGTCGCCGCGCCGGGTCTGGTCGTTGACGGGGGCTCCCTCCTGCGGCTATATAGTCCAACCAAGAGGATTCCGTGGCAGAAGAACCGTCCACCCGTGAGGGCAGCGAGTCCTCGGGAGCCGCCCTGGAAGGCAGTCCGGAGCAGTCCTCCTCCGGGGACGCGGCGGGCGGATCCGAGGAGCAGGCCGCGGCCGCCGCGGAGAACGCGAGCGAGGGCGAGGCCGGCGGCGGGATCGATCCCATGCTGGTCGGCCTGTGCGTCGTGCTGTGGATCGTCGCCGTGGGCGTGGTGGTCACCCGCTGGGGCAGCCTGAAGGTCGACTGGTATCTCGGGAACATCAAGACGACCCTTGGCCCCCTCCCTCCGCCAGGAATGGCGGCTCCGCCTCCTCGGCTGGACGTGGACTCGATCCAGGCGCTCGTGGACATGGCGGGGGACGGGGAGATCATCGCGGCGCTGCGCGAAGAGCTCGACAATCCCTTGCAGACCGACCAGCGCTATCGGGCGGTCATGATCGAGATCGCCAAGCGCATCGCGAGCGAGGACGCCTTGGCGTTCATCTGCGAGCGGGGCGCGACGGATTACGACTACCGAGTCCGCGCCAACGCCTACCTCGCCATCGGGCAGCTCGGTCCCACCGCACCCTCCGAACTCCGTCAGCAAGCCTTTGCCGTCCTCCGCCGCGCCCTCGCCGAAGAACCCGAGCAGATCGCCCGCAGCGTGGCCGCCAACGGCTTGGGCGAATTCGGCGACCTCTCGGTGGCCTGGCCGCTGATCCGCGTCCTCCGCGACGCCGAAGGGCAGTTCCGACTCCTCCTGCGGAGGTCCTGCCTGCGCTCCTTGCGCAAGCTGTCCGGCAAGGACGAGGCTGCGCTGCCCTTCGACCCTGCCCTCGAGGGCGACGAGGACTTCGAGCAACTGCTCGCCTGGGAGCGCTGGTATCGAGAGGCCGTGGGTCCCGTGCCGCCAGGGGAGAGCATGCGTGCTTGGCGTGCGTCGCGCGCGGCCGACGAAGCCGACGAGGCGAGCGCCGACGAAGAGGCCGAGGCAGACGACCGGGCGCCGGTAGGGAAGTAGCGCACGTGAGCAAGATCGACATCCGCAGCGCCCTCGAACGCCTCATCGCGGGCGAACTCCGCGCCGACGAGGCGGTCTCGCTGGCCACGGCCGCCGGCTACCGCAGCTTCGCGGACCTGTGCGAGAACGAGCTCCCCGAGCGGTTGCCCGGCATCCGCATCGAGCGGTCCGTGATCCGCCGTCGCCTCGCGCAGGCGATCACGGGCGGTGTCCCCTTCGCCGAGTTGCGGGGGTGGGCCGAGGAACTCGCCGCCGTCCTCGATCGCCACGAGCTCGGGGTGAGCGTGGTGGAGCGCCGGCGCCTTGGCGAGGCCTTGGCCCTGGTGGCCGTCGCCACCGACACCCGCATTTTCAAGAACACGGCCTCGGTCCTGCACGTCCTGCAGGAGATCGTGCGCAACCTGGGCCGGCGGCGCGCAGGCCCCATCGCGAACTACTACGGACGCTTGTTCTACAACCAACCCGAATTCCACCTGCTGCCCCGACGCCTCGAAGACGTAGCCACCGCCGAGGACATCGAGGAGGGTCCTCCTCGGCCGGGCTACCTGCCCCAGGCCCCGTCCTTCAGCGAGAGCCTCGGCCTCGACGACCTCAACTTCGAGAGTCCGCTGGCCCGGGCCGGTTGGGAGGACGAGCCCCCCGAGGAGCTCCGCGAGGCAGGGGAGCATCCCGCCGGCGTCCGCTGGGCCGACGTGGTTGCCCTCAACCGTCCCTACCGCCCCGGGACGCGGGTGCAGGACTACGAGTGGGTGGTGGCCTTCTCGGTCGCGACCCGCAGCCTGGTCAGCGAAGACAGCGAGCCGGGAACCGTGGAGGAGGGCTTCCTCGAGCGCGCCCGCGAACTCGCGCCCAACTTCGACTTGCGCACCTACCGGCCCGAGGCGCGGCGCGACCAGGACGGCGTCCTCGAGATCGTGCTCGACGCCGAGGCCATCGAGCGCAGCGAGCTCATCTACGCGGCCAAGCTCTTCGCTCTGGTCCATCAGGCCGGCCGCGTCTACCTCGAGGGCCGCAAGCTGGCGACCCTCTCGCCTCCCCTCCTCTAGCGGCTCGTTCGGCACGCCCCGCCGGCGTCCGTCGTCGGCGGCGTTCGCTCTGCCCGACGCCGGGCGATCGTCGAGGCTCGGGGCTGCGCCCGGAGCCCCGCGGGGGTCTGTCGAGGGGTAGGATCTCCGGCCCTGGTCGCGCTGCCCGCGCGCGACCCCAGCTCGATCGGAGCCACGCGCCCATGCCCATCGAAACCATCCGCTGGCGAGGCGGAGTTCCCGGCAGCCTCGAACTCATCGACCAGCGGCGGCTGCCGCAGGAGCGGATGCTCCTCACCTTGCAGACTGTCGACGAGACGTGGGAGGCGATCAAGACCTTGGCCGTCCGGGGCGCCCCGGCCATCGGCGTCGCGGCTGCCTACGGGGTGGTGCTGGGCGCGCAGGGCGCCCGGGACTCGGTGGACGCGGCCGCGGCGGCCGCCCTGGCGGCGGCCGAGCACTTGGCGACCTCGCGGCCGACGGCGGTCAACTTGTTCTGGGCGCTCGACCGCATGCGCGCGCGCGTCGACTCGGAGCGCGGCGCGGCGGATCCCTCCGCCTTCTGCGAGGCCTTGCTCGCCGAGGCCACGGCCATCTTCGAGGAAGACCGCGAGACCTGCCGCGCCATCGGTCGCCACGGCGCCGCGCTGTTCCCGGCAGGGGCCCGGGTGCTCACCCACTGCAACGCCGGCGGGCTGGCCACCGCCGACTACGGCACCGCGCTGGGATGCATCTACGCGGCCCACGAGTCGGGGCGCGGGGTCGAAGTGCTCGCCTGCGAGACGCGGCCCCTGCTCCAGGGCGCGCGCCTCACCGCCTACGAACTCCGCGAGGCCGGGGTGCCCGTGACGCTCATCACCGACGGCATGAGCGGCTTTGCCATGCAGCGAGGCAAGGTGGACGCGGTCGTGGTCGGGGCCGACCGGATCGCCCGCAACGGCGATGTCGCCAACAAGATCGGCACCTACACCCACGCCGTGCTCGCCCGACGGCACGGGATTCCCTTCTACGTGGCCGCTCCCGCGAGCACCTTCGACCTCTCCCTCGCCAGCGGGGCGGACATTCCCATCGAGGAGCGCGACCCCGGCGAGGTCCTCCGCTGCCGCGAGGCGGTCACCGCCCCCCAGGAGGGCGTCGGGGTGTGGAACCCGGCCTTCGACGTGACTCCGGCCGAGCTGGTCACGGCCATCATCACCGAGCACGGGGTCATTCAGCCCGTCGGAGAAGCCGAGGTCCTCGGAGTGGTGGGCGAGCACGCCCGGCGCTGAGGACGCAGCGCGCTCCTTTCGGGGCGGGGCGCGCGCTCAGCGCGTGTCGCCTTGCCGCCGCAAGCGCGCCAGGCGTTCGCGCAGGAGGGCGCGCGCCCGGTGCAGGCGGATCTTGACCGTGCCGGCAGGGAGGTCGAGGCGCGCCGCGATGTCTTTGACCCCGAGCCCTTCGAGGTAGTGGAGGGCCACGACGCCGGCGTACTTGTCGGGTAGGGCCCGCACGGCCTCGCGTACCGCCTCGCGTTCTTCGCGAGCCGCGGCCGCTTCGGTGGCCTGGACGGTCCCTGGGTCGGGCGGGTCGCGCCGCGGGCCGTCGTCTTCCCGACCTGCGTCGAGGCTGGCGGTGCGCCGCAGGAGCGCCTTTTGCCGCGCATTGAGCGCGTAGTTGGTGGCCAGGCGGAGGAACCAGGGCTCGAAGGGACGCTCGGGATCGTAGCGGTGCAGGTTTTGGTGGAGGCGGAGGAAGACTTCCTGCGCCACGTCTCGGGCCAGTTCCGCGTCGTAGAGGAGGCGGTAGGCCAGCGCGTGAACGCGGTGCTGGTAGCGACGCACGATGGCCTCGAAGGCCATCGCGTCGCCGGCGCGCGCCCGCCGCGCAAGCGTGCGGACCGCTTCCTCCCCGCCCTCGTGCTCCACCCCGCCATGGGAACACAGACGGAAGCGGAGGGGGGCGCCCCCTTCGCAGCCGCGGGCCGGGAAGTCCCGAGGGGTCCTGGCGGAGAGGGCCGGGAAGTTCTACGGTTCCTGCATGCGCATCCCGCCGGAGGTGCAGCGCCGTTTCGAGGTGCGCGGCGTCCTGGGGCGCGGCGGCATGGGCGTGGTGCTGGCCGCGCAGGATCGCGAGCTCGGCCGCCAGGTGGCGCTCAAACTCCTCCACTCGCCGCGCAGCGAGCGGGCGCTCGAACGCTTCCGCCGCGAGGGAGAGCTGACCGCGCGGCTGAGGCACTCGGGCATCGTCGCCCTGCACACCGCGGGGCAGGCCGGCGCCGTCCCCTACCTGGCCTACGAACTGATCCCGGGCGCGCGCACCCTGGCCGACGTCTTCCCCGACCTCGATCGCCGCCGCCGCCTCGAGGTGCTCCGCGAGGTGGCCGCCGCGGTGGCCTACGCCCACGCGCACGGAGTGGTGCATCGCGATCTCAAGCCGGAGAACGTGCTCGTCGACCCCGCGGGACGCGCGAAGGTGACCGACTTCGGACTCGCGGCCGCGGGCGATCTCGAGCGGCTGACCCTCACCGGCGGGATGCTGGGGACGCCCGGCTACATGGCCCCCGAGCAATTCCGCGTCGGGAGCGAGGGCGTGACTCCGCGGGCCGACGTGTGGGCGCTCGGCGTTCTCCTCTACTTTGCCCTCACCGACGTTCTTCCGTTCGAGGCCCCGTCCCTGGTGGAGCTCGAGCGGCAGGTCCTGCTGGCCACTCCGCGTCGACCGCGGGAGATCGACCCCAGCATCTCCGCGGGCCTGGAGGCGGTGTGCCTCAAGGCGCTCCGGTCGCTCCCCGAGGAGCGGTACCCCGACGCGGGCGCCATGGCCGCCGAGCTCGAGGCCTGCCTCTCGGGGGAGCGGCCCAAAGCGCTCGAAGAGGCCGCTCCGCGCCGCTCCTTCCTGCGCGCCGGGCTTGGCGTGGTCTCCTTCGTCGCGGCCACGTGCGCCGCCGTCGCCGTTCTGCGAGCCTCCGGCCCGGAGCGCGCGGCGCCCGAGACGCGACCGGGTCCGGCCGGTGAAGGGGCGGCCGCATCGGCACCGACTTCCAAGGAGGAACGGTCGGGGCCTCGCCCGGCAAGCCCTGCCGCGAGCGCACCCGAGACCGCACGGCTCCTCGCCCTGCTCTCTCGCAATGCGTCGCCCAACGACCGGCTGCGCGCGGCTTGGCGCCTGCTCGCCGGGGGCTGTCCTCCCGCCGCGCGCGAACGCGTGCTCGGCGTAGCCCGCCGTCTGGGTGCGAAGAGGCCTCTTTGGCGCATCCCGTCGCTGTCCGGGCCGCGGGCTCGGTCCCCTACCTTCGTGGTGTTCCGCGCGGGCGCCCTCCTCGCGTTCCAGGCCGGGAAGGCGCGGCGCTGGCCGCTTCCACCGCCTGCGGAGCCTCCCGAGCCTTGGCCCGAGGAGGTCGTCCGGCTGGTCCTCAGCGCGGAGGGTCCCGTCTACCTGGCGGCGGACCGCTCCCTGCGCTCGCGGAGGCGCGGGGTCTTGCTCCGCAGCCGGAGCGACGAAGTCCCCACGTGGCTCGCGGGCCAGCCCGACTCGGAGTGGGCGGGCGTGGTGCTCCGGGACTCGAGGCGCCGCGAGCGGGTCCTGGTGGTGGACGTCGCCGGCGCGCGCGTCCACGAACTGCCGCCCGGGTCCTATCCCGACCAGCGGATCGCGTTCTCGGGGGACGGTCGACGCGCGCTCCTCCTCAGCGGGACCCCTCCCGCCGATCAATTCGACGCGGGACGTGGCGAGTGGACCCTCTTCGACCTCGCGGTTCCTGTGCCGCGCCGCCTCGCTCGCGGGACCCTGCCGGCTCGACCCGAGCGGGGTGCCTTCGCTGCGGACGGGGGATTTGCCGTGGGAACCGGGGCCGGGCACCTGCTCCTCTACGACGCCGCGGGCACGCCGCGGGGGGAGCTCCGTGCGCACGCGCAGGAGGGAGACGTGTTCCGCCGTTTCGCCCACACGGGGCACGTGCGCGGCCTCGCCTTCTCCCCCGACGGTCGGCGGCTCTACAGCGTCGGCAAGGGGACCCGGGGCGTGGGGCACGAGTTTCGCTGCTGGGACCTCGAGCGCCGCCAAGAGCTCTGGGGGCACCTGGATCGTCCCGAACTCCCTTCTTCGCTCTCGCTTTCCAGTGACGGGGTCTACCTCGCCATCGGCAGCATGGCCGGCGGCGCGGAGGTGTGGCTGGTCGACCCCGAACGGCTCTGAACGAGTCCGTTGCGCGGGATCAGGCGCGCGACGAGGCGCCGAGTTCCGCGAGGGCACGGTCGATGTCGGCGACGAGGGCCTCGGCGTCGTCGTAGCGCTCCTCGGGACGCTTGCGGGTCATGCGCAGGACGAGGCGCGCGAGGGCCTCGCTGAGGTTTGGCGCGAAACTGCGCGGGTCGGGGACTTCCTCGAGGATGTGCCGCACCAAGATCGCGCCCTGGGACTTGCCCGTGAAGGGCACGCGTCCGGTGGTGAGGTGGAAGAGGGTAATTCCCAGCGAGTAGATGTCGCTGCGCAGGTCGAGGTCGTCCTCCCCCCGGGCTTGCTCGGGGGAGATGTAGAAGGGAGTGCCCACCGTCGTCCCCGCGATGGTCAGTCCGCCTTCGTCTAGGTCGCGCATCTTCACGATCCCGAAGTCGCAGATCTTGGCGGTCCCCTCGCGGGTGAGCATTACGTTCTCCGGCTTGATGTCCCGGTGGACGACGCCGGCGCGCGCAGCGGCGTCGAGGCCGAGGGCGACCTGGCGAACGATGCGCAGTGCCTCGACCTCGGGCAGGCGCTCGCGGCGGGCAAGGACGTCCTCGAGGGATTCCCCGTCGATGAACTCGAGGGCAAGGTAGTAATACTCCTCGCTGCCGCCGAAGTCGTAGGCGCGGACCACGTTTTCGTGCTCGATGCGCATCAGGGCCATTGCCTCGCGCTTGAAGCGCTCCAGGTTTTGCCTGCGCGAGGCGAGCCGCAGGGGGAGGATCTTGAGCGCCGTCAGTCGGCCGCTGAACACGTGGCGCGCCTTGTAGACGACGCCCATGCTTCCTTTCCCCAGCTCCTCGACGACCTCGTATCCGTAGATCGGGCAGGCTTCGGGGTCGACGGGATCGGGGTCCGCGGCGGCGGCGAGCGCCTCGGCCGACGGGCGAGGCCGGGGCGCGCGCGCCGTGGCGGGCCGGTCGCCGGGGTGCCCGTCGTTGGAGCGGGTCGGAGCCGCCGGGGGGGCGAGCGCCGGCCCGCGTCGCAGCGTGCCGCTCGGCGCAGGGTTCGGCTTGGCGCCGGCCAGTTCGAAGACTCGGCGGACCCGTTCTCCCTCGGCGGGGTCGAAGCGTTCGCCGAGCCGAGTGGCGAGGTGGCGCAGCGCCGCCAGCTTCTCGGTTCGAGCGTGGGCGAGGGTTTGGTCGGCGCGCTGGCGGAGGGTTTCGAGCTGAAACGGAGTGAGCAGGCCCAACCCGCTCAGCCGCACCGCAAGCGGCTCGGAGAAGCCCGAGCGGTCGAGTTGGTCGTAGAGGGAGCGGATCTGCGCCTCGGGGAGCAGGCGCTCGAGGAAGATCAACCGAGCGAGGGTCCGCTCGGACTCCACGTACTTGACCATGGGGACTTGTTGGCGGACGCGCTCGAGTTCCTGGGCCCCGGCGAGGGTCGCGAGCGGGCCGCGGGCGAGGGCCTCGGTGAGGCCCAGGCCCTCGCCTTTGCACGCCACGGCGCGCAAGGCGGCCCACAGCCCGCGTAGGGTGACCGCGCCCTGCTGGAGGAGCAGTCGGCCAGCGATGATGTCCTCGTAGCTGAGGGACTCGACGGTCACTCCTGGCTCCGGCGCGAGTATAGCCACCCTCGCGGGTGCCCTTCCCTTCGGGGTGCGCGGGTCCTTGACAACGCTGGGCTGGTGCGCGTCTCGTATACTTTGGCGCGTGAGCCGACTCCGCGGGACGGTCACCAAGATCGTGGGCACCTCGAGCGAGGTCCAGACCCCGCGGGGGGCCTACCGCTGCGACCTGCGCGCGAGGCTCTTCCGGCGCTCCAAGGTCCGTCTCGCCGTCGGCGACGAGGTGCTCCTGGAGGAGCGGGTGGCTCCTGGGGAGGACGGGACTCCGGGGCGGGGCGTGATCGAGGAGCTCTGCCCGCGTCGGACCGTCCTGCGCCGCACGCGGGACTTCAAGCGCGATCAGGTCCTCTGCGCCAACCTGGACCAGGTGGTGCTCGTGGTCGCGGTCCTCGACCCACCCTACAAGCGGAGCTTCATGGACCGCGTCTTGGTGGGCGTGGAGCGGGACGGCCTGGCTGCGGTCGTCGTGTTCAACAAGCGCGACCTCGCAGACGAGGAGTATCTGGAGGTGATCGAGGAGGACGCCGGAGTCTATGCGGGGCTCGGCTACCGAGTCCTCCTCGTGAGCGCCCGGGAGGGGACCGGCCTGGAGGAGCTGCGCGAGGTCTTTCACGGCAAGGTCTCCGCGGTGGTCGGGCCCTCGGGGGTGGGCAAGTCGACGCTGCTGAACGCGGTGCAGCCGGGGCTCCGCTTGCGCACGGGGGAGGTGAGCGCACAGGACGGGCGCGGGCGGCACACCACGACGGCAGCCGAACTCGTGCGCCTCGACGGGGGCGGCTACGTGGTCGACACTCCGGGGTTGCGCGGCTTCGGGCTCTGGGATCTAGGCCCGGAGGAGGTCGCCGCGGGGTTCCGCGAGATCGCTGCCCTGCGGGGTGCGTGCCGCTTCGCCGACTGCCGGCACCGCGCGGAGCCGGACTGCGCCGTGCGCGCCGCGGTCGAAGCGGGCGAAGTCGACTCCGAACGCTTCGAGAGCTACCTGCGGTTGCTCGAGGACAGCGAGGCCCGCGCGGCCGAGCGTCAGGCGGCGAGGCGGCGCTGATGCTCAGTCAACGTTCCATCGAGAAGAAGGTCGCCGAAGGGCTTGCATCCGACGAGCGCTGGAAGGTCATTCTGGGGCGCAACAAGTGGCTGTGCCCCTACTGCATGCGCATTGGCGCCCGCGGCCTGCGCATGGACGAGCCGATCGAAGAGAAGATCGCCCTTCACTTCGCTCGCGACTGCCCCGCCTGGAATTACTTCGAAGTGGAGCCGCAGCCGATGGACAAGCTGCGGCAAATGGCCCGTTACCTGGTGTTCGTCGGGCGGACCGTGCGGCGGATCCAGGAGGACCGGCGCTTTCGCTTTCTCGACGACGAAGGGGGCTGGATCTGTCCCTATTGCCTGGAGACCGAGCGAGTGCGCGCCGCGAGCTTCGCGCTGGACGACCCAGCGGCTTGGGGCGCGGCTCCCGAGGAGCAACCCTTCGCGCAGGACGTCGCCCGGCACCTGCTCGGTTGCGAGCCCTTCGCCCGCGATGAGGAGGGCCTGCACGATTTGCCTGCGCTCGAGGAGCGGCGAGCGAGGGGCTTGCGTTCGAATCGCCTCCGGCGCCTGAAGGAGCGTTTCCAGCAGGAGCGTTCCTTCCAGCTCGTCGACCAGGAGCGCCGCTGGCTGTGCCCGTTTTGTGGGAAGGCACAGGACGTGCGTCTGCCCCGTCGCGGCCCCGACGACGCCTTCTACCAGCGCCTTGACGCCCATCTCGCGCTTTGCAAGGCCTACCGCGTCTTGGCGGGGCGCCCGCGGCCCGTCGAGGAGTTGAAGGCAAAGGTGCTTGCCAGCGCGCGCGCGCGCCAACTGAGCAAGATTCGCCACAAGGTGACGCGGCACTCCCTCTGGCGCGTGCGCGACCTGGACGGGCGCTGGTACTGTCCCTACTGCTGCGAAGCGACGCTGGTGCGGTACCCCGAGCGCCGGGACGACGGGAGCAAGGACCCCGAGCGAGAGGAGCAGTTCTACGCGGCCGTGCTCGAGCACCTCGGCGCTTGCGACGACTACCGGCGCCCCAAGGCGCGCGTAGCTTCGCGCGCGGCCATGGCCAAGGTCATTCAGGCGGCGAACGTGCAGATCGATCGCCGTCGCCGTGTGCGGAGGCTCCTCACTCGCGATCCCATCTACGGAGTGACCGACTCCTTCGCCAGTTGGCTCTGCCCGCACTGCCGAAAGGTCCAGAAGCAGATCGCGCTCTCGGCCGACCCCGAGAGCGCCGTGTTCGAGAAGACCGTCGAGCAGGTCGTCGCGCACCTGTTCGAGGAGTGCGAGGAGTTCTCGGCCGATCGCCCGCCGCGAGCCACCCGAGCGGAACTCGAGCAGCAGGTTCGCCAGGACGCCTTGAGGGCGTCCGGAGTGCGCGAGCGCCGTGTCGTCTCGGCCACCGACTCCCTCGACGAGGAGAAGTGGCAGCGGATTCGCGAGGACCTCGAGGCCGTCCGCAGCCGCGTCGAAAGGGTCCGCCAGCACGAGAGCCACCTGCGCGAGGCGCGCAGCAAGCAACTCCGCCTGCTCCCCGAGCTGCCCGAGCTGGAGGGCTACGAATTCGGTCGCATCTACAAGCCCTGCGAAGCGGTCGGTGGCGACTTCTACCACCTGTTCCGGGCCTCGGAGGGATCCCTCGCGGTGGCGATCGGAGACATCGCTGGGCACGGGATCGAAGCGGCCTTGCTGATGGGCCTCGCGAAGAAGCTCCTCGAGGTGCACGGGCGCGGGGGGACTTCGCCGGCGCAGACCCTCAGCCTGGCGAACCGGGACATCTACTCCGACCTCGACGAGCGAACCTTCGTCACGGCCTTCTACGGGTTGCTGGACATCGAGACGCGCCGCTTTCGCTTTGCGCGTGCCGGGCACGACCCCCTGATCCTCTTCAATCCCGAGCGGAGTCCTCGGCTGCAGGTGCTCGACTCGAAGGGCATGGCCCTGGGAATGGACGAGGGACCGCTCTTCGAACAGATGCTGGAGGAGCTCGAGGTGGCGCTTCGTCCCGGCGACCTGCTCTTGCAGTACACCGACGGAGTGACCGAGTCCATGAACGCCGACGCGGAGCAATTCGGAGCGGAGCGGCTGTATGCGGTCGTGGAGGAGCACGGCCACCACGAGGTGGAGTACGTGCTCTGGAAGATCGAGAAGGCCGTGCAGCGCTTCCGCGGCAAGTGCCCCCGCAGCGACGACTTCACCATGATCGGCATCAAGGTGCTCTGATGCCGAGCTTCGGGGTACGGGTCTACAAGGAATACCTCAACTTCGCCTGCTCTCATTTCTTGATCTTCTCCGACGGGACCCGCGAGCCGTTGCACGGCCACAACTACCAGGTGCGCGTCGAGCTTCGCGGCGGGATCGGAGCCGGGGACATGGTCCTCGACCTGTGCCGCTTGAAGCCGATCGTCAAGCAAGCGTGCGACGAACTGGACCACCGCCTCCTCTTGCCGGGGCGCAACCCGCGCCTCGAGGTCGTCGAGGGCGAGGAGGTGTGCGAGGCGCGCTACCTTCCTCCGGGGGGACAGGCAGAGCGCTTCGTCGTACCCCGGAAGGACGTGCGGGTGCTGCCCATCGCGAACACGAGCACCGAGCGCCTGGCGGAGTACCTCGGCGCGCGCTTGCGGGCGCCGGTGCTTGCGGCGGCTGCGGGCACGCCGCTCGAAACCCTGACCGTCGAAGTCGAGGAGGCCGGCGGGCAGTGCGGTCTCTACCAGCTCGAGCTGGCGGGCGGGCGATGATGTCCGGGCGACGCGAGGGTCGGTTCGACGGGTTTGGGGGCGTGGCCGGCGGTCGGTCTGGCCCGGGCGCTCTTTGCCGGGCTGCAGGGCATCGCGAGCGAACTCGGAGAGGCGGGCAGTGACCATCTTCGGCGCGCGGGCCCGTGGGCGCTTGCGCAAGCGGGTGGAGCGGGACCTTTCGGGCCGTCCTGGATGGAGGCTGGTCGTTCAGGGGAAGTGGATCTGCCCCTTCTGTGTGAGCCTTGCCGCGAAGGCGCGCGACGGCGTCCCTCGGATCGAGGAAGTGCTCGACCACCTCGAGGAGTGCCCCCCGTTCGCTGGCGGGGAAGGGGAGGAGCGTCCGCTGCAGGAACTGAAGCGTTTTCAGGAGGCCCGTGAGGTCCGGCGGCGGGTCAAGGCCCAACTGGTGAGCAACCCTTCCTGGCAGTTGATCGACTTCTCCCAGCGCTGGTATTGCCCCTACTGCGGGGATCCGACCTCGGTCACGGTCCCGCGGGACCGGAAGATGACCGAGGAGAGCCTGCAGGCCATCGTAGGGCACGTTCAGGGTTGCTACGCGTACGACCGCGGACGGGGAAAGGAGAAGCCCTTTTCGCACCTCAAGGCCGTCGTGCGCTACCAGAACCAGGCGAAGAAGTTGGCCGAGAACGTGCGGCGCAAGCTCGAGGGAGACCCCGCCTGGCGGCGCAAGGACGACCAGGGGTGCTGGATCTGTCCCTACTGCCAGGAGCCCCAGGCGCACATCGACCTCAGCTCCACGCTGCTCATGTTCGAGAACGCGCCGGGCCTCATCGCCAAGCACCTTTCGGGGGCTTGCCCGCAGTTCCGCTCCGGAGCCGCTCCAGCACCGCTGCAGCCGCCGCGTTCCGACCCCGCGCAGGGAGCCCTTCCCGAGTCGCGGGCGCGCGGCGAGGAGAGCGGCGTGTTGCGCGATGAGGAGCTGCGCCCCTCGGACGATCCCCTGGGGAGCGCCCGCTGGGGCCAGGTCAAGGATCCGCGCAGCACGCCTTCGGGGCGCTACCGGAGCACCTTGTGGGGAAAGGACGGGGCGGCGGCCGGTCTGCGCGGGAGCGGCGGCGCCGGGACCACCCTGCGGCAATTGGAGGAGTCGGGCGAATTCACGCTCATTGCGGACTCCGAGCTGGGGTCCCTGCGTACTGCGGGCGGGGAGGAGCGCGATGCTCGCCCGAGCAGCGAGGAGCGGGCCCGGCGCGTCGAGGACTGGCGGCGGGAGATCGAGCAGCAGCTCGCCTCGGTCCGTTCGGGGGTCCTCGACCGCTCGGGCGAGCACGAGCTGAACGCCAGCCGCTCGGGCGACGAGGACACCCCCGACGCGGAGTTGGCGGCGCAGCTCGACCTCGCCCGCCGGGGACTCGAGCTGCGTCGCATCGAGTTGTGCGGTCGCCCTCCCGGCGCGGACTTTCTCGACGTGCTCGACCTCGGGCAGGGCCGCATGGCCGTTGTCGCCGGAAGCGTGGTAAGCGAGGACGCCGAGGCGCCTCTCGTTGCCGCCATGACGCGCAGCTTGATCCGCGGGAACGCTTCGCCGAAGGCTTGTCCGAGCAAGGTCCTCTGCAGGACGAACGCGCAGCTCTTTGCCGAGCTGGACGGGCGCAGCCTCGTGCAGGTCCTCTACGCCCTCTTCGACTTGGACTCGCACCGCGCCCGCCTCGCGCGCGCAGGGCTCAACGCGCCCCTCCTGGTCAACCCGGACCGGGGGCCGGAGCCCCTGGTCCTCGACAGCGAGGGCATGGTCATGGGCATCGACCGCGGGCCAATCTTCGACGGCTCGCTGGAGGTGCGCGGCCTGCACCTCGAACCAGGCGACCTGCTGGTGGTGTTCACCCGCGGGGTCGTCGAGGCCCGCGGAGGGGCGCGCGAGGAGTTCGGGATCTATCGGATGCACCGGCTTGCGCAGCGCTACGGGACCCACGAGGTGGCCTACTTCGTGGACAAGTTCAACGAGAATTTCGCCCAACACGTGCAGCAGCAGCGCGCGGGCTTGCAGGGTTGCGTGCTCGCGCTGCGGCGGGCCCGGTCGGACGAGGCGTAGCCGAGCGTTGAGGGGAGCCTGGGCCGCGTCCGCCGTCGGCTGCTCGTCGGTGCCCGCCGGTTCTCCGCCGGCGTGTGGCCCCGCGCCGTCCCCTTCGACCGGTTCCGGCGGAGGGGAGCGGATCGGGACGCGCGCAAACGGCGGGCGCTGGGTTCCGAGCGCCGCTCGGGCCGCAGCGGAGCGCTCTCCGAACGGCCCGCGCGGGTCGACTCGGTGCGCCCTTACCGAGCCCCTCGGCGGGTCCGACCGGGATCCGGCGGGGCCTCCTTGGGCCTTGCTCGGAGTTCGGCGGGGACCGGCTAAGTCCTTTGAGAGCAACGGCTCGTGACGGCATCTCCCACCGCAAGGCGAGGGCCTCGGGCTGCGTCCTTGAAGCAGGGCTCAGCGCGTTTGCCGGGCGCGGCAGGCCCGGGTCGAGGTGCGTTACGAAGTCGTCGCTGTTGGAGCCTCCCGTGAGCCGTTCGCCCTTGGGCGACGACGCAGCGCTGGTGGAGCGCTGCCGCGCCGGCGACCGCAGCGCGTGGGGTCTGCTCGTGGCGCGCCACACGCGTTTCGCGGGCGCCGTGGCCCTCGGCGTGGTGGGGGACTACCACTCGGCCCTCGACGTGGTCCAGGAGTCCTTCGTGAAGGTCCTCGACGGATTGGACCGCCTCGAGGACCCGCGCCGCTTTCGCGGTTGGCTGCGCAACGTGGTCCGCACCACCGCTCTCGACTGGCTGCGGCGCAGGAAGGTCGCGGGGCGGTCGGGGGCGCCCCTGCCCGGGCAGGAGAGCGACAGTGCCCCGCTTCCCTCGGAGGCGCCGGGCCCCGAGGACCTGCTCTCTCGCGACGAGTTGCGGGCTCAGATCCGTGCCGAGATCGCCCGCCTGCCGGCCTCCCAGCGTGAGGTCGTGTTGCTCAAGTATCTAGAGGGGCTCTCCTACGAGGACATCGCCCGCACCCTGGGGGTGACGGTGGGCACCGTGGAGAGCCGCTTGTTCCGTGCCCGCGCGTCGCTGCGCCAGCGGCTGGCGGGGCGCTTCGGCCCGGTCGCCGATCCGGGGGGCGGGCCGCGACGGAGGCTGACCCATGACTGATGCGACCGCGCCTTGCGGATCGGTTCGAGAGCGGCTCTCCGCCTACCTCGACGCACGGCTCCCCGAGGATCAGCTCGTCGAGCTGCGCGCGCACCTCGGCGAGTGCGCGGACTGCGGCGCCGAGCGCGCGGCCCTCGAACGACTCGACGGGCAACTTCGAGAGGCCTTCGCGGACCATCCCTTCGGTGACGCCTTCGTCGAGGAACTCCTCGTCCGCCTGCCGGGTCCGCCGGGCGGAGGGAGGTCGCGGGTCGCTCCCCGGCCCGCCGTCGGGTGGGGATGGGCCGTCGCCATCGCGGCGGTCCTGTTGGGCGCACTGGGCCTTGGGCTTTCTCTGCGCTCGTCCGAGTCGGGCGGCGCCCGCGACTCCGAGGCGGGCTCCCCCGTGCTTGCCTTCGCCGGACCCGGCCTGCTCGGGCTGACCCCCGACGGCTCGGGGGTGCCCTTGGCCCCCGGGAGCCCCGTCCGCGCCGGCGAGCACGTGGTGGCGGTTTCCACTCCACCCGCCCACCTGCGCTTGCCCGATGGAACCCGCGTCGACCTGCACGCCGACACCGAAGCCTTCTTGCGTCGGGAGGGCAGCGGGACGACTTTGGTCCTCGCGGGCGCGGAGGGGAAGGTCTTCTGCGAAGTGGCCAAGCGCCGCGCGCCGTTCCGCGTCGCCGCGCGGGACCTTGAAGTCCTCGTCCTCGGCACGCGCTTCTTGGTCGAGCAGCGGACGCGGACGAGTTCCGTGACCGTGGTGGAGGGCCGGGTCCTCGCGACCGCCCGCAGCGGAGACCGGCGCACGCTCGTTGCGGGCGAGCAGGCCGAGGCCTCCAGCGAGGGCGAGGGGCTCCTCTCGCTTTCTCGGGTGGTGCCGCGGCGTCATGGGCTGTGGGTGCCGCGGCTGGCGGAGGAGCAGCGCGCCCTCGAGCGCGCGTCGTCCTCGCCGCCGCTGCCGACCGACGGGCCCCGCGAGGAGCCCACGAATCCGCCGGCGCCGTCGGATCCCCCCGCGCCGCCGTCGGCGGGCTTGGACCAGCCGGTGGCACCGCCGGCCTACGAGCAGGGCGACCGCTGAATCCTGAAGCGGCGGAGCCAGGGGCGGGCCGGTCGCCCCGCCCCTGGCGCCGCCGCTCCGTCAGGTCGGGGGAGGAGCGGGTCGGAATTGCGCCGCCCGCAGGTGCGTCCGGTAGTGCTGCGCCATTTTGACGTAGCGCTGGGCGGAGGCAACGATCTGTTCGCGCTCCGCGCTGGAGAGGGCGCGCTTGACCTGCGCTGGGACGCCGGCCACGAGCGTCCCGGGCGGGACCTTGAAGCCCACCCGGACCAGGGACTGGGCCGCGACGATGGAGCCTTCGCCGATCTCGGCTCCGTCGAGGAGGATCGCTCCCATTCCGATCAGCACGCGGTCGGCCACCCGGCAGCCGTGGAGGACGGCGCCGTGCCCTACGGTGACCTCGTCTCCGATGGTGCAGGGGAAGCGGTTGGTGGTCACGTGGACCATGGCAAGGTCTTGGACGTTCGTGCGGGATCCGATGCGCACCGGAAGAACGTCGCCGCGGACGACCGCGTTGAACCACACGCTCGACTCGGGACCGATGGTCACCTCGCCGACGACCTGGCTCCCCGGGGCCAGGTACACCTCCGGCGGTACGGAGGGGTGCCGAGTTCCGATCTCGTAGAGGCCCACGGGCTTGCCCTCGCTTCGCTCGCCTCGGTCGGCGGCCTGTGGTCCAATCAATCTACGACAAAAGCCAGCGGGGGGAGCGAGCGAGCAGGGAGGCTTCGAGGGGAGCGGCGCACGGACGCGCCGAGGGGCCCAGCACCCCCGACCGCCCGCGGGGCCGTATACTCGGGCGCAAGCGAGCGCAGGCAGGCTCATGGCGATCAAGAAGGGGACGACCGCGGACCGCGAGCAAGACCTGGTCAAGGTCTACCTCAACCAAATGAGCGTCATTCCGCCCATCTCGGTCGAGGAAGAGCGGGTGCTCGCTCGCGAGCTCGAGGAATCGCGCGCCTGGTACCGCGAGCGGATCCTGGAGAACGGACACGCGCTCGAAGAGGCGGGCAAGCTGCTGGAGAAGATCGTCGATGGGAAACTCCCCGTCGACCGCGTCCTCTTGATCGAAGCCAACGACACCGCCAAGAAGAATCGGATTCGGCGGGACCTGACCGATCAGCTGCGGGTGGTGCGCCACGACGTGGCCGAGCACTTGCGCGTGTTCCGCGAATCGCTCGACCCGGAGCTGAGCGAGGAAGCCCGGGCGCACCTGCGGCGTGCCATGAGGCGGAAGATCGAGGACGCGGCAGGGATCCTGCTCCCCTACCGGATCCAGATCTCCCGGCTCCTACCGGTGGTCGACCGGCTGACCAAGCTGAGTTCGCGGCTGCGTGCTCTCGAGGAGCAGATGGAGCGTCTGCGTGGGCGCCGCGCCGAGGAGGCCCGCAGCGAGTTCGCGCTCCTCGAGCGCGAGCATCACGAGTTGTCCCTCATTGCCAGGTGCACTCCCCGCGGGCTGAGCTTCTACCTCGACCGCGTGGAGCAAGGGAAGCACCGCTACGAGTTGGCCAAGAAGGCGCTCTCGAAGAAGAACCTGCGGCTGGTGGTCAGCATTGCGAAGAAGTTCCGGAACAAGGGACTTCCTTTTCTCGATCTGATCCAAGAAGGGAACACGGGTCTCATGAAGGCCCTCGATCGCTACCAGGCGAGCCGAGGGAACAAGTTCTCGACCTACGCCACCTGGTGGATCAAGCAGACGATCACCCGCTCCATCGCCTACCAATCGCGGACGGTGCGTATTCCGATCCACGCCATCAACAACCTCAACCGGCTCATCGAAGATCGAGAGGACTTCCTCAAGCGCAACGGGCGCGAGCCGACCCTCGAGGAGATGGCGCGCATCTCCGACATCCCCGTCAAAGAGGTGACGCGCCTCCTCGAACTCCACCGGAGCTCGCTCTCCCTCGACCAACCCTACGGCAACGGCGAGGACGGCTACTTCGGCGAACTCATCGAGGACAACAAGAGCGAGACCCCGGTCGATGCCAGCCAGCACGCCATGCTCAAGGAGAGCATCCAGACGCTGCTGAAGACCCTTTCCTACCGGGAGCGCGAGGTCCTCAAGCTGCGCTACGGTCTCGGCGACGGCTACACCTACACCCTCGAGGAGGTGGGGGCCATCTTCAAGGTCTCCCGAGAGCGCATCCGTCAGATCGAAGTCGGCGCGCTGCAGAAACTCCAACTCCCTCAGCGCCGCGACAAGCTGCGCGGCTTCTGGGAGGAGGTCTCTACCTGAGCCGCGTCCGCCCTGCGCGACCTGGCTCGTGGGGAGCAGGGCGCTGAACGAACCAAGCCACGAAGCGAGGGGTCCTGCACCCCGGGGGCGAGCGCCGACGACGGGCGTCGCGCTCGCGGCGTAGCCTGCGCAGCGGGGGCTTCCTGCGACGTGCCTGCGTGTGCGTGCTTCGTGGGGCGTGTCTATACTCCCGGAAACGCTGGGAGGCAGGAGCGGCATGGCGATCGACGTGGGAGCCCGCATCGGCGACGAATACGTGCTCGAGGAGGAGTTGGGGAGAGGGGTCCTCGGGCGCAGCTTCAAGGCCCGACGCGGGACCAAGAAGAAGCGCGTCGTGGTGAAGGTCCTCGACCGGGACGACTACGCCTACCTGCTCAAGAGCCGCTACGGTGACCTGCGGGTCAACCTCGACGCGATCTCCGAGGTGCGCGGCTTCGAGAAGGTCATCGTCGAGCGGGGCAAGGGGTTCCTGGTCGCTGGGCCGCTCCAGCCGAAGAGCTTGGCCGAGATGTTGGCCGCCGGACCGCTGCGTCCGGGGCCGGCCCGCCAGATCCTCCTCGACGCTGCGCGCGTCGTTGCCAAGGCGCACGAGCGGGACCGCGTGCACGGGTGGCTGAGGCCCGGGGACATCCTCATCGGGCAGCGGGGTCAGGTCATCGTGACGGACTTCGGGACCGCCGAGGTCGCACGCCGGTTGGGGGAGGAGAGCTTCGAGTTGTTCCTGGCTCGGGCTGGGGACGCGCTCGACCATCTTCCTCCGGACGAGCGCGACGGAAAGACGGCGCCGAGCTTCGCGACCGACGTCTACGCGCTGGGAGTCATTCTCGAGCGCGCCTTGGGCGAGGACGCACCGGAAGCCTTGCGGGAGATCGCGCGCAAGGCGAAGGAAGGGGAATACGCCGACGCAGGAGCGTTCGCGCGCGCGCTCGAGGCCGCACGAGGAGCGTCGGAGCGCCTTGCGCCCGTGGCGCCCGACGAGTTCGACCCCTTGGCCGATGAGGCACCACCCGAGGGCGACGGACCGAAGGTCGCCGCGCCTCCTCCTCCCGGTGCCGTGGCTCCGCCTCCGCCACCTCCTGCTGCAGTGGCGCCGTTGCCGCCGCCGCCCGCGGCCCTACCCCCCGTTCCGGTTGCGGCAGGGGGCGGGCCTCCCGCAACGACTTCCTCTCTGGAGCCCGCCGGTGCTCCGCCGGCGGAGGCGAATGGAGGCGGAGCGCCGTCCGCGCGTCCCGTGGGCAGCGAGACCGTGGACGACTTGCTCGCGGAATTGGACGCCCAGATCGACGGGTCCTCCGCCGCCGAGGTCACGGGGAGCATCACCGGAGAGATCGTGGTGCCCAACGTTGGGAGCGACACGGACCTTCTCGGGACGGACTACACCCTGGAGGCCCGGCGCGTCGGCCGCCGCGCGCGGGGCGAAGAATCCGAGACGGCGACGCAAGCGGCGGGGCCCGACAACGGCGGGGCGGGTCCCTTCGTCGCCTCGGGGGTCGACGACCCTTTCCCGACGGCGCTTGCGTCCGGCGATCCGTTCGCGGCGCCTGCGGGGGCGGGGGGCGATCCGTTCGCGGTGCCGGCGGAGGCTGGGGG
>RFHU01000012.1 GCA_003695705.1 Planctomycetota bacterium | reverse complement strand
GCGGGGGCCTTCGGCGAGGGGGCGGTCGAGGGGCAGCCGCAAGGTGTGCAGCCGTCGCTCGCGAAGGAGGACCAAGGTGAGGGTGTTGGCCCCGGCGAGGTTCCCGAGGGCCGAGCGCAGGTCGTCGAGGGTGCGCAGGCGGGTGCGCTGCGCGAGCATCAACACGTCGCCCGTGCGAATTCCCAGGCGCGCGCCGAGGCCCTGGGGGTCGACCTCGACCACCTCGAGGCCGAAGCGGCGCTCCGGCCGCTCCCGCAGGCGCAGACCGAGCCGAGGGGGCTTGCGCGGGGACGGCGCCGCGTCGCCCGTGCCCTCCTCGGGCCGCGGCCGGAAGGCGCTCGCGAGGTCCACCGGGCGCCCCCGGTCGAGCACACAGACCACCCGACGCCCCCCGAGGTCGAGCCGCACCGGCGCCCCCGGCGGCAGCGGAGCGAGTTCGCGCGCCACGTCGGCGGTGTCGTAGACCCGGGCTCCGTCGATGGCGACGATCCGGGCGCCGGCCCGGAGTCCCGCCCGCGCGGCCGGGCCGTCGGCGGCGACTTCGGCGACCTCGACTCCGTCTGGCTGGGCCTCGCCGCCGCTGCTGCGCAAGCGCACACCCAGGCGGCCGTGGGCCGGAGGTTCGCCCGCCTTCAGGGCGTTCACGGCGGCGGAGACGACGCCGGCGGGAATGGCCTCACCCAGCCAGCGGCGGGGAGAGAAGCTGGGGACGAGCACGCCCACCACGCGCCCCCGGCCGTCCACGAGCGGCCCTCCGAAGGCGCCGGGGTTGACGGCGGCGTCGGTTTCGATGACCGGCCCCCGGTAGACGCCTTGCCGTGCGCGGGCGACGGTGGTCACGACCCCCTGGGAGAACGCCGGCTGCCCGTCGAGGCGCAAGCTGTCGAAGGCGTTGCCCACGCTGAACACGTTCTGCCCGACGCGCAGCGCGCCTGCGGGGGCGAAGGGCAAGGCGGGCAGTTCGCCGCCCATGCGCGCGGCGACCTGGTCGGGCTCCTCGAGGCGCAAGAGGGCGATGTTGGCCAGTGGGTCGAGGCCCACCACCCGGGCGCTCGCCCGCACGCCGCCCGCCAGGCGGAGGCCCAGGGTTCGGCGGCCACGCGCCAGCGCCGCCAGGGTGACCACGTGGCCGTCCGCGACGAGGAAGCCGCTGGCGGGGGCCTGGCCGTCCATGAGGGTTCCGCTGCGGAAGGCGCCCCGGGGCTTGCGGTCGAGGGCGACCACCGCTCGGCCGACGCGTCGCGCGAGCGCGGCGAGGGCGTCGTCGCCGCGGGCCGATGCGGCGGGGCACGCCAGGGCGGCGGCGACGAGCGAGGCGAGGAGGACCGGGAACGGGCGCGAACGGAGCATGGGCCTACCTTCCGACGCCACGTTTTACGCCAAGAGCGCGGGCGGTGTTGGTCACGGGAACGTCCCGGCCTTCGCGGCGGGGCGCAGGCCCTCCAAACGGTGGGGCGCCACCGGCTTAGCCCCACGCCGCCCGCGGTTTGCGGGGAGGGCGGGCCGCTCGGGCCGCGCGGGCCCCGCGCGGTCAGCGGTCGCCGACGCGCGGCGCCAGCACGGCGCCGAGGCTTGCCGCCGGGGGGGGAGCGGGCGGGCACGGAGCCTCGCCGACCCCGCGGGCGGCGCGGTCGATGGTCCGCGAGGGGTCGGGCACGTAGGAGCGGAGGAAGCGCTTGAGGGCCGAGCGATCGCGGGTGGTCCAGTCGAAGCCGTAGCTCTCGAGTTCGGCCACCGCGCGTTCGGCGTCCCAACCCATGTACTGGATGCGGTAGAGGGCGGCCATGAGGCCGGTGCGGTGGATCCCTCCGTGGCAGTGGATGAGCACCGGCCAGTTCGCGGGGTCCTCGACGATCTCGAAGAAGGCCTCGATCACTTCCGGGCCGGGCGCTTTGCTGCCGCTGACGCGGAGTTGGATCCAGCGAGCGCCGATGCTTCGGACTCCCTCGCGCTCTTCGGCGAACCAGTCTTTCTTCTCGTTCGGTCCGCGCAGGTTCACCACCGTGCGCACGCCGTATTGCCGGTGCCAGGCGACGAGGTCTTCGGCGTCGGGTTGGGAGCTGCGGAGCAGGATCGGGGTCCCGTCGCGGGCGCGGTCGACGACCGCCACTCCGCCGCAGGAGACCAGAGCGCCTGCGGTCAGGGCACCGCAGGCAACGAAAGGAGCCGCGCGGCGGACGCGCCGGCGGCCGGATGCACTCGTACCCACGCGCCCAGCATACCCCGAAGCCGAGGCCACCGACTGAGGAGGCCCAAAGGTGTGTAAAGTCTGATCCCCTCGCGCCTCTTCCCCTTCCCCGGTCGGCGACGGAACCGTGCGCCGGTCGCGCGCGTGTCCGCTACGATGGCCCGCAGCCCGTCGCGGCGCCGTCGGCGATCTGGCCCCAGGAGCCTTCCATGAAGCGACACGTCGTCCCCACCTTCGTCCTCGCGCTGGGTTTCCTCGCCGCGCCGCCGCGGGCGCAGGCCCAGGGCGTCGATGGCGAGAAGCTCAAGGAGATCATCGAGCGGGCCACCGAGGGGCCGCGCCGCGGCGCCCGCCGCAAGGAAGCGCCGCCGCGTGGCCGGGCGCGCGCGCGGGGAGCCTTGCGCGCCCTGCGGCGAGCCCTCGACACGCGGGTGGTGAGCGTGAACTTCCGCGGGACCACCTTCCTCGAGGCCGTGGACTTCGTGCGCGACGTGAGCGGCGTGAACATCGTCGTCTCGCCGCGAGCCCGCAAAGCCTTCGCAGACGCCGAAGTGAACCTGCGGCTGAAGAAGGTCCGCCTGCGCTCCTGCCTGAACCTCGTCCTCGACCAGGTCAGCCCCGACCTGCGCTACGGCTTCAAACACGGCGTCTTGTGGATCGGCACCGCCGACGAGTGGAAGGCGCAGCGCAAGCTCGTCCTCGAGATCTACGACGTCAGCGACATCACCCGTCGCCCTCCCAACTTCAAGGCCCCGAAGATCGGGCTGGGCAAGCACGGGGTCGAGTTCGAGGACTGACGCGGTCGCCGCGCGCCGTCGCGGACCGGGACCGCAGAGCGCCGAACGAGGCCGGGTCGCCCGGCTTCCCCGCCGCGCGGAACCAGGGCGCCTCGACGCGCGTGTAGACGAGCGAAGGACGGCCCGGCGAACCACATGCGCGCGGCCGTGGGTCTTCGGGGTCGCGGTTGGCCCCGACACGGCAACCGAGCCGTCCTTCCGTACCCACCGGGCGTCCGGAGCCTTGGGCCCCGGGCGCCCGTCTTCCTTTGGCCCGGGCACTCCGCCCCCTCGCCGAAGCGCGTCCTCGATCCGAACGCCCGGCGCGCACGGGCCACCTGCCGCCGAGGCCCCCTCCCACGTCCGCCGTCGTCGGTCGCCCTGCGGCGGCGGTGGTTCGCACCCCGTCCGCGCGCAGCGCCAGCGCGTAGTCCGCGGTGTGGGAGCGGCGCCGGCGGGGGCCGGGGGGGCCGCCTCGCGCGGAGCGCGCGGCCAACGCACGCCGACATCGGAGTAGGCTGGCGGGGTGCGCTCCGCCATCGCCCTCGGACTCCTCTGCGTCGCCTCCGCCGCCCCGGCGCAGGACCTCCCCCTCGACCGCCTCGCAGCGGGCGATCGGGCCGAGGTCGTCCGGATCGCCTCGGACCCCACCGTGCGCGCGCGTGTTCCCGCGCAGCGCGTGCGCTGTCGGCCGGCGACCTACCGCCGCCTCCTCGCCGAACTCCCCCTCGCCGCCCGCTGGCTGCGGGCGTTGGACCTCGGCGACTACGCCATCGAGGACCTCCCCGCGGGCGGATTCCGCGTCGACGACCGGGCCGGGGCACGCGCCCGCTGCCGGCGTGCCCTCGACGAGCGCGGCCTCCTCGTGGTCGTGGCCCGCGGGACCCTGGACGTGCGCGCCCTGCCCACCATCCGCGGCGCGGGCGTCATCACCGTCCGCTACGCTGCCCTCCCCGACGATCCTCGCCGCTTGCGTGCCCGCGCCGAGGTGGCCTTTCGCGTGGAGAGCGGCCTCTTGCACCTGGTCACGCGCCCCTTCGAGCGCCTCCTCGAGCGCGTGCTCGCCGCCAAGCTCGCGGCCCTGGTCCGCTCGGCGACCGCGCTGGCCGAGGCCATCGAGCGCGACCCCACCGGCACCTACGAACGCCTTCGCGCGGCCGGCGCCGCCTCCAGCGACCTCGAGGCCTATCGGGAGCGATTCCTCGCCTTCTGAGAGAGGACGGCCGGACGGGCGCTCCGCCCGCGCCGGGCCGAAGGGCCGTTGCGGGCCGCGGACCCGCACCGAGGCGTGGGCGGCCTCCCTCAGGCCGAGGAGAGGTCGAGGCCGAAGACCTGCGCGGCGTTCCGCGCCATCTGCGCGCCGAGCGCCGCGGGGTCCTCGCCGCGCGCTTCGGCGAGGGCGCGCGCGGTGTGGACGACGTAGGCCGGCTCGCAGCGCTTCCCCCGCAGCGGGACGGGGGCCATGTAGGGGCAGTCCGTCTCGCAGAGGAGGAGTTCGCGGGGGACGGCGCGCGCGGCCTCGCGCACTTGCGCGGCGTTCTTGAAGGTCACCACCCCCGTGAAGGAGACGCAGAAGCCCCGCCGCACGAAGCCCTCGGCGGCGTGGGCGTCGCCCGTGAAGCAGTGCGCGACGCCGCGCAGCCGCGGGTCGCGGTGCGCGTCGAGGATGCCGAAGGCCTCCTCGTAGGCGTCGCGGATGTGCAGGACCACGGGCATGTCCAGCTCGATCCCTAGGCGCAGTTGGGCCGCGAACACCTCCCGCTGCACCTCGCGCGGAGAATGGTCGTAGTAGAAGTCGAGGCCGCACTCCCCCACGGCCACCACGCGCGGGCGCCGGGTCAGCTCGGCCAGCCGCTCCCCCGTCTCGGGGGTCCAGCGGCGCGCCTCGTGCGGATGCAGACCCACCGCAGCCCAGACCAGGTCGTCGGCCTCCGCGAGCGCCGCGGCGGCCTCGCTGGAGGGGACGTCGCAGCCTACGTCCACGATGCCCACCAAGCCGGCGGCACGCGCGCGCGCGAGGACCTCGGCGCGGTCGGCTGCGAAGCGGTCTCCGGAGACGTGGGCGTGGCTGTCGACGAGCACCTTGACAGTCCTTGACAGGTTCGAACCGCTCGCTGACGAGCGGAGGGGGTGGCGCGCGCTAGGCTGGCGGGGTGGCCGGAAGGACCCGCAGGGGGAGCATCGCGGCGCTGGCGATCCTAGCGGGCGCGCTCGCACGCGGCCAGGACGAGCGCCTGCGCGTGGAGGTCGAGGCCGGTCGCGTGGACGCGTCGCTGCGCGGCGAGGCCTTGGTCGTGGTCTACCAGGGCGACGGGCGCAGCGACGTGCACGTGCACGGCACCCGCCGCCTGCAGGGGCCGGGCCGGGAGCGCACGCAGCGGCTCGACCTCCGGGCGGAGGCGGTCGTGCTCTTCTTCGAGCGGCCGGAGGCGCTCGCGGGCATCGAGCCCGCTCCGGAGCGGCTCCCCGTGCGGGCGCTCTACGCGCGCGGTTTCGTGCGCCTCGAACTCGCCGAGGGAGACGAGCCGCCCCTGGTGCTCGAGGCCGCGGAAGTCGGCCTCGACTTCGTGGGCGAGCGCGCGCGCCTGCGGGACGTCGAACTGCGCTTGCCGCGCACCTTGGCCGGTCGCGGCGGGCTGGGCACCTCGCTCGTCCTGCGCGCCACGTCGCTCCTCGCCCGTGGCGCCGACGACCTCGAGGCCCGCGAGGCGAGCCTGAGCCCTTGCGACCACGGTCGGCCGCACGTCGCCGTGGGCGGTCGGCGCGTCACCGTTCGCTCCACCGCAGCGCCGCCTCCGCCTCCGCCGCCCGTTGCCGCGGCCCTCGGCGGCGTCGGTGGCGCCGCCGCGGCGCTCGCGAGCCGGCCGCCCCCCCTGTTCTCCGGCTTGCTCCCTCGCCGAGGTCGGGTGCGCACGCCGGCGCCCGGCTCCGACGCCCTGGCGCGCATGGGGGAGACGCCTCGCCTGGTCCGGGTGGAGGGCGCCGCCCTGTTCGTCCTCGGCGCTCGGATACCCCTCAGCCCGCTGGTCGCCTGGGGAACCGACTGGCCGCGCCCCATCGTCGAGGCGGGCAGCTCGAACAAGTTCGGTGTCTTCGGCCGCCTCGGCGCGCGCTTCGACCTAGGCCGACTCGACCTGGGAAGTCTGGGGGGGGTGGACCTCGCGGCGCGAGCGACGGTCGATGCCTACGAGCGACGCGGAGTCGGCGGCAGCGGCGGCGTCGAGTGGCGGCGCCGGGACGCCGCCGGCGACGACCGCGGCCAGGGCTTCCTCCGCTTCGACGGGCTGCGCGACCGCGCCGACGAGGACCGCGTGGGGACCCCTTTCCCCGACCGGGATCGCTTCTGGCTCCGCGGGCTGCTTCGCGAGCGCCTTGCGCCTGCGGGGGGCGTGGAGGCGGAGAGGCCGCTCCGCGTGGTCCTGGACGCCGAGCTGTCCCGCTTCTCGGATCCGGGCTACCTGCTCGAATACCACCGCAGCGTTTCCAAGACGGAGAAGGAGCAGGAGACCTACGCGCATCTGCGCGCGAGCTGGGACGACCTCGCACTGCGCGTCCTCGGGCGGGCGAAGGTCAACGACTTCCAGGACCAAGTGGAGCGCTTTCCCGAGGCGCGCCTCGATTGGATCGAGACGCCCCTCGCCGCTCACTCCTGGCTCGGCGCCCTCGGGTTCGACGCCGCCCTGCGGGCGGGAGCCTTGCGCCGCAGCCCGCCCCGCGGCGGAGCGCGCTCCTACCGCGCCGCTCGCGCCGACGGCCGCGCTCGCCTCACCTACAAGAACGCCCTCGGTCCCTTCCTGCTCCGAGCCTGGGCCGGCGGTCGCGAGACCTTTTGGGATGCGCGCTCCGGCTCGCCGCGCGACATCGAGCGCCACGCCGCGGAGGCCGGTTGGACCCTGGGTCTGCCCCTCTGGTCGGCGCTGGACGGCTCCTGGGGCATGCTCCGCCACGACGTGCTCTTCGAGGTCGGGACCCGGCACCGCTTCGCCATGAACCGCGAACCGCACGAGCTGCTCTTCTTCGACGAGGAGGTGGAGGGCCTGCGCGAGACCGATCACCTGCTCCTGCGGGTGCGCACGCGCCTTTCGACCTACGTGGACCGTCGCCCGCGCAAGCTCATCGATCTGGCGGCCGAAGTCCGCCACTTCCTCAGCGATCGCGGCCGCGCGGTGGCGGGGACGTGGAGTTCGGTCGCCCTGGACCTGCGGCTCGACCTTTCTCCCTGGGTCGCTCTGCGGGCGCGCTGGGACCAACCCACCCACGGCGGGAAGCCGCTCGAAGCCAACGTGCGGGTGTCCCTGCGCCCGGTCGCTTGGCTGCGCGCCTCCGCGTCCTTCCTTCAACTCGGCGCCCTCAGCGCACGCAGGACGCTTGCCTGGGACGTGGCCTGGCGTCTGAACCCTTCCTGGGGCGTCGCAGTGTCCCAGCAAGTGGACCTCGAGCGCGGCGATTTCCTCCGCCACGCGGTTCGCGTGGTGCGAACCTTCCACCGTTTCGCCTTGGTGTGTGACGTGCAACACGATCCCGACCAGGACGACACGAGCGTCTCGCTCAACTTCGTCCCCTTGCTCGCGCCGAGCGACGACCCCTTGGGGCTCTCGGGTTCCTGAGGACCTTCGCGCCGCGGTCGGGGTCGCGGACGGTCGCCCGAGGTGCCAGAATCCTCCGCTCGTTTGCGGAGGAGGACCCGTGGAGACCATTGCGACCGACGCCGCGCCGGCGGCCATCGGACCCTACGCGCAGGCCGTCCGCGCAGGCGGCATGATCTACTGCTCGGGGCAGATCGCGCTTTCGCCCGGCGGCGGCGACATCCCCGCAGGGGTGGAGGCGCAGACGCGGCAAGTCCTGGCCAACCTGCAGGCGGTCTTGCGGGCTGCGGGCGCGGACCTCGACCGGGTGGTGAAGACCACCGTCTACCTGGCCTCCATGGATGAGTTCCCGGCCATGAACGCCGTCTACGCCGAAGCCTTCGGCGATCACCGTCCCGCGCGGGCCACGGTGGAAGTCTCGCGACTTCCCAAGAACGTTCGCGTGGAGATCGACGCCATCGCCGTCGCGGAGGCCATGTGATCGGCTTGTTGACAGGTCCCAGGCGCGCCGTCACCATGGGCCCACATGCCTGAAGAGCTGCAGAAGATCCGCATCAAGAAGGTCCTGGGCCCCATCCAGGCGGGCACGGCCCTGCTGCTCGGCAACGACGAGAAGACCTTCGTCATGACCATCGGCCCCTACGAAGGGGCTGCCATCTTGCGCGAGCTCAACGACGAGCCGCCGCCACGGCCGATGACCCACGACTTGCTGGCGAACGTGCTCTTGGGCTTCGACATCCGCATCAAGCGCATCGTGATCTCGCGCATCGTGAACGACACCTTCTGCGCGGTGCTGGTGCTCGAGCAGCAGTGCGTCGGCGAAGACGGGGAGTGGAACGGGAAGCGCAACGAAGTCCACATCGACGCCCGTCCGAGCGACTGCTTGGTGCTCGCCCTCAAGTCCGGGGTCGACGTCTACGCGACCCAGCAAGTCCTCGACGCGGTCCCGGACGTCTCGCAGGCGATCCAAGGGCCGACTCCGTCGCCCAAGAAGCCTTCGGGGCCCTTTGGCCTCAAGGAGCTCGACCTCTCCGGATTGCAGGACCAGTTCGAGAACTTCTCCCTCGACGACTCCGAAGAGGACCCCGAGGCGTAGCGGGGCCCGGTGGCGACCTTCGCTCGAGGCGCGAGGAGAGGCTGCAGACGTTGCGCCGGGCCCGCCCCGCACTCGATGTCCCTTCGCCGCGCGTCGCGGGTGCGCCGGGGGGCGCACGGGGCTGCGCCCTGCCGGGGGCGGCGATGAACCCCGACGAGCTGCGCGCGGAACTCGCCGCGCTCGCCCGCCAGGCGCAGGGTCTGGCGGACCTCGACCGGCTCCTCGGCGTTCGCGACACGCCGGTGCCACCGCTTCCGCCGTTGCGCGCGGCCTTCGCTCCGCCCCGTTCCCCTTCGGTCGCGGCGCCGGCGAACCGAGCGCGGGACGCCACGCCAGCAAGTCCGAAGGCGCTGCCGAAGGAGCCTCGGCCCGCGCGGGGCCTTTCGCTCGCGGAGCGCGAAGCGCGCCTCCACACCCTCGCCGACCGCATGGCCGGCTGCACGCGCTGTCGCCTTCACGAAGGGCGCACCCGCCTGGTGTTCGGCCAGGGCGCCGCCGACGCCGACCTGGTCTTCGTGGGCGAGGGGCCTGGCTACCACGAGGACCAGCAGGGGCTGGCCTTCGTGGGCCGCGCCGGGGAGCTGCTCACGAAGATGATCGCGGCCCTCGGCCTGAGCCGCGACGAGGTGTTCATCTGCAACGTGGTCAAGTGCCGTCCGCCGGGCAACCGCAACCCGCAGCCCGACGAGATGGGGACCTGCCTGCCGTACCTGCGCGAGCAGCTCGACATCGTGCAACCGCGCGTGATCTGTGCTCTGGGCAAGACGGCGGCCGTCGGCCTCGGGCTCATCACGCCCGACCAGAGCCTGGGGCGAAACCGAGGACTGCACGACTGGCACGGTACCCCTGCCCTGGTCACCTACCACCCGGCCTACCTGCTTCGCTCGCCGAGCGAGAAACGGAAGGCCTGGCACGACCTGCAGCAGCTGTTCCCCTACATCGGCGGGCGCCCGGGTCGCGAGGCAGGGTCCGCCCGAGCCTGAGCGGCTCCCGGGCGCGCCCGGCGCGCGCGCCCGCGGTGACGCTGCGGTGACCTCCGCAGGGCATCACGGAGGGACTTGCCTGGCCCGCGTGAGGGGGAGGCCCCTCGAAAGGTCGTTCGAAGGACGTGATCTCCTCCACCGCGTGGACCCTCACGGCGGCGCCTCGGCGCGTCCCTGCTCTGCTTGACAGCGCCCAGGGCACCTCCTATGATCCGCGCTCGCCTCATACCTCCTTGCACCGCAAGGGGTTGAGGGAGACGCGCGCCGGTGGGGCGCACGGTCGCTAGGGGGTTCTTATGGCTTCGGTCTGGGGCATCGACATCGGCAAGGCCGCGCTCAAGGCGGTCAAGCTGCGCCGGACCCGCGAAGGGCTCGAGATCCAGGCCATCGAGCACATCCCTTACCCCATCGAGGACGACGAGGACGAGCGCCAAGAGCACGTCAACGACGCCCTGCGCTCCTTCCTGAGCAAGCACCGCATCGGGTCCGACACCGTCGTCGTCGGAATTCCCGGGCAGCACGCCCTGAGCCGTTTCATTCAGCTTCCTCCGGTGGACAGGAGCAAGCTCGCGGTGATGGTCCGCATGGAGGCGCAGCAGCAGATTCCCTTCCCCATCTCGGAAGTCAACTGGGACTTCGTTCAGTTGCCGCAGGAGGAGCCCGGCGGCGAGGTGGAGGTGGGCATCTTCGCCACCCGCAGCGAGCTGATCGACGGCTTCCTCGCGGACATGCAGGAGCACGGGCTCCAACCCGACATCGTGACCATCGTTCCCTTGGCCATCTACAACTTCGTCCGCCACAACGGCGGGGAGTTCGACGAGGCCACGGTCATCCTCGACATCGGGGCCGAGCACACGGACTTGGTCATCGTCGACGGCGAGCGATTCTGGATCCGCAACCTGCGCATTGCGGGCAACGACATCACCAAGGCGCTCGCCGAGCGCTTCAAGATCCCCTTCGCCGAAGCGGAGAAGCTCAAGCGGTCCTCCTCCAAGAGCCCGCAAGCGCGCAAGATCTTCAGCGCCATGAAGCCGGTCCTCAAGGACTTGCTCGGCGAGATCCACCGCTCGGTGGGCTTCTTCAAGAGCCAGGCGGAGGACCTCGACGTCAAGCGAATGATCCTCCTCGGAGACGGAGCGAAGTTGAAGAACCTCACCAAGTTCTTCAAGGAAGAGCTGGGCTACCCGGTCACCCGCGTGCAGCGCCTCGAAGAGGAGAGCTTCATCATCGATCCCGACGTCGACCTCGACGTGCTCAAGAAGCACCTCCTCGGTCTGGCCGTTCCGCTTGGCCTCGCGGTCCAGGGGGCGGGCGAGGCCCGCTGCGCCGTCAACCTCGCCCCGCAGACGCTGCAGTTGCAGGCGCAGCTCAAGGCCAAGCTCCCTCTCGCCCTCGCCACGGTCGTGTGCTCCTGGCTCGCCCTCGGACTCAGCTATTCCTACTGGACGAGCAACCGCGACGCGCTGGGCCGGACCCTGAAGTCCATCAAGAAGCTCAACGCCTACCAGGCCATCCAGGCCGAGGCCGAGGGGCTGAAGGACTTCGCCAAGGAAGAGAAGGCTGCCCGAGAGCTGGCGGCTCTGGGCGAGGGGCGCCTGTTGATGCTCGACTTCCTGGACGCGCTCGGGCAGGAACTCCCCAAGGAGAACGGTGCGTTGACGCCGTTGCCTGCGGACCTCCGCCGCGGGCCGGTCAACAAGCAGATCGACTACTTGCTCGAGCAGGAGGCGCGCCGCAAGAAGAACGACCGCCGCCTGTGGCTCCTCGATCTGGACGTGGGTACGGTCAGCATGGACGAGCGCCGTGGCTACAAGGTGGTCCTCACCGTGGCCAAGTCCTACGACCGCGGCAACGTGGAGCCGAGCGCGGTGCGCGAAGAGATCAAGGCCAGCTTCGTGGCCGGCCTCCGCTCCCGGCTGACGGACGCTCCCTTCTACGTGCGCACGGGGCCCAGCGCGAGCGAGTACGGCGACATGACCGTCAGCACTCCGCAGATCGCCTACGGCCTCAACCCTGCGAACCGGGAAGACCGCGACACCGGCGCCTTGGAGTGCGTGTTCGTCACGGTGTCCTTCGAGATCGGCTTCCCGCCGCCCGAGGCGCCGAAGCCGCCCGCCGAGGGCGAAGAGGGAGGCGAGTGATGGCCGACGTCGATCCCAAGGAACTCGCGCGGCGCAACGTCCCGCTCATTCTGCTCTACGTGCTGGCCCTGGTCCCCGTGGTCCTGTGGTTCGTCTTGGTCGGCGGAGGAGTCAAGGGCGCCACCGGGCGCGGCGCCAATAGCTTCAAGTCCAAGGCCGCCCTCCTGCGCCGCAGCGAACGGCAGATCAAGACCCTCCTGGGCAAGATCAAGGCGCCCGAGGAGAAGGATCGGCCCTTCACCCAGGCGCACATCCAGAAGTTCAAGGAGCTGCACGAAAAGTACGCCGAGCAGCTTCGCGCCATGCGGGAGTTCATCGCCGAGCGCGACGCCCAGCTCGACCGCTGGTTCCCCGACGCTTCGTCGACCCGCGGGCTCGAGTGGGAGAAGCTTCCCAAGCACAGCGACTACGTCACCGACTACAACGACCGGATCAACGATCTGGTCCGCGAGTACCGCGACATCGTCGTGCCCGAGGAGAACGTCGCGCCCCGCGTCTACCGGCAGGTGCCCGACAAGCGGCAGGTGCGCCTCTTCCAGAAGCGCTTCTGGGTGCAGAAGTTCCTCTTGCAGGCGCTGCGCGAGGCCACCGCGGAGAGCAAGAAGGCCGGCCGAGAAGGCGCGAAGATCCAAGAGCCGGTCCGCTTCTCGGAACTGCCGGTGGGCATCCCCGCCGCCGGGGGGAAGGAGAAGAAGCCCCTGGTCGAGCCCATCGGCGCGAGCCTTTCCTTCACCTGCCTCTTCCGCGACGTCCCCAAGGTGGTGGAGCGCCTCTTGGCCCAGCCGGTGGCGATGCGGGTCCTTTCGCTGAAGGTGGCCAAGGCTCCCTTCCTGATCGAGAAGAGCGACATCAACCTGCGCGTCGACGGGCGCGATGCGACCTTTGGCGAGGCCTACTACACCGCCGAGTTCCAGACCCACGACGATTTCAAGGGCGAGGACCACCTCGACGAGTACCTCCCCGAGCCCCCCATCAGCGTGACCATCGAGGTCGAAGCCCTCGACTTCAACGTCAAGAAGCCCGCCGAGAAGCCCGCCGAGGAAGAATCTTCCTCGGAGGGGGAGTGAAGGGAGGCCGCTCGTGGACCCGAAGCAACTCGCGCTCGCGCACTTCGAGAAGGGGATCCTGGCCATCTTCGTCGGCTGGCTGGCCGTGGTGGGCGCGGGCTTCGTAATGAAGCCGGCCGAGTTGCAGAAGAACGACCAGCTCACCCGGCAGATGCGCCAGATCAACAGCTACATGAACTCGGCCCGCCCGCCCGAGGTCGAGCTCCCCGACCTCCTTCCGCGGCTGCGCCGGCAGCTCGACCCCGCCGAAGTCCCTTCGGTGGCCCGTTTCCCCGACTGGGCGATGCACCGCCGCCCGCAGCTGATCTACAGCGTCGCCGACAGCGGCCCCAAGCACACCCCCGTACACAAGGCGCCCGAAGAGCTCAGCTTCGACAGCGAAGAGCGGGGCAAGATCGTCCTTAGCTGGAAGCCCTCGGTGGACAACGCCTACGTCATGATCGTCAAGTACGAGATCGAGCGCCGCGAGGGCGAGGACGGCGAGTGGGAGGTCGTGGGCAGCGTCGATGGCCTCGAGGAGAGCTACGAAGACACGACCGTTCAGAGCCGCAAGAAGTATTACTACCGCGTCGTGTCCGTCGCCGAGATCGAGCGGGACAACGCCGTGGTGGACGCCGAAGGGCTCGAGCTCCCCGAAGAAGACGAGCGCAAGGTCAGCCGAGTGGTCGGCCCCGTCGAGACCCAGCGCGACGTCTACATCGTTCCCATCACCGTGCAGCAGATCACCGACGAGGATCGGATCCGCGGCGCCAAGGGGCCCGAGAGCGCCTACGTGCGCGTCTACAAGTGGGACTCCGAGGAGGGCAAGTTCCTTTCCCACGCCTTCAACGTGAAGGTCGGGCAGCGCATCGGCAAGAAGATCAAGAAGCGTCGCCGCGAGCTGGACTTCAACACCGGCGCCGTCCTCAAGGACGTCGAGATTCGCCAGCGGAGGCACAAGCTCGGCCACAACGAGCCGGTGCAGTGGATCCAGTTCCAGTGGCCCGACGGCAGCGTCGAGGAATCCACCGACAAGGACATTCCCGAGGAACTGAAGGGAAGGTAGAGCCGAGGGCGCGCTGCGGCGGGGGAGGCGTCGCCGGTCGAGGCGCGCCGTCCTCCTGCGGTCTTGCGCTGCGGCCAGGGAAGCCCCCCGGAGCGGGTCGTTTCCCGCCCGCCCTTTCGCGGACGCCGAGGAGGACCGACGCCGGGCGACGGCGAGGAGCGCTGCGCGGCCGCACGGGAGGCTCCCCAGGGGCACCGCGCGGCCGTGCGGCGGCGCCCTTGCCGGAAGCTCTTGCGTTGGAAAGGCTTGCGCGGTCACCGCCCGGTCATCGCCAGGTCACCGGGGCGCGCGGCGCGTTGTCCATAACCGCTTGGTGCTCAAGGGACAACGTGCTAGCATGCCCGCCCGCGCGTTGACCGGCCCGGCCCCGCGGCCGAACACAGGATCGTCGGGCGCAAGCCCGCTGGGCCAAACGGTTTCTCGGAAGAGCTCGAACCATGCGTCTGCCCCTTCTCCTCCGTGCCACCGCTCTCCTTGGTGCCGGCGTCCTCGCCGCGTGCGCCGCCCCCGACCATCGCGGCGAAGCTGGGCCCCCGCCCGAGGCCGCGCGGAAGCCGGCCGCCGACGGCGCTGCGGGCGAGGTCGTCCAGGGGCCGGATGGCTCCGGCGCCCCGCAAGAGCCGAAGACGCCTGCGGCCGAGCGGCCCCTGGGACCGCCCGACGACGGCCCTGGCGGCGCGGGCGGTCCGGGGCGGCTCGAGGGTCCCCTCGGCGACTACGCGCGGGAGCGCTCCCTGGAAGAGCAGGAGCGCAAGGCGCTCGCCGAGAATTACTACCGGACGGGCAAGAACCTGTTCCAAGAGCTGCGCTACCGCGAGGCTGCGGCGAACCTGCAGCGGGCCGCCGCCCTCGACCCCGACAACGTCGAGGCGGTCGAGCTGCGCGACCGCGTGCTCTGGATCCTCGGCGATCGCAAGGCCGAGTACCGCGACAGCGTACGCGCGATGACCGAGCGCCGCCTGGCCCGCATCAACCAAGCGCGCTACGAAATGGAGCGGATCTTCACCGAGGGCGAGGTGCTCATGGAGCGCCAGCGCTACGACGCCGCGCAAGAGCGCTTCCAGCGCGTCCTCGAGGCCATCCGCTGGTTCCCCTACGACATCGACCGCGAGGGGATGATGGCCAAGGCGCAGGCGCGCATCGCCGCGGCCAAGCGCCTCGCCGAGGAGCAGGAGCGCCGTCGCTTGCAGATGCTGCAGGAGGCTGCCCGCCAGGCGGCCGAGCACGAGAAGGCGAACATTCGCCGCTTCCGCGAAGCGACCATCAAGTCGCTCCTGCAGGACGCCCGCGAGGCCTTCCGCGTGGGCAAGTTCGCCAAGGCCCGCCGACTGGCCAAGGACGTTCTCCGCCAGCAGCCGGGCCACGTGGAGGCAGCCGAGCTGGCCGAGCGGGCGGAGAACGAGGAGCTGCGCGCCCAGCGGGTCCGCGACTACCGCGACCGCGTCGAGGCCTGGCGTCGTCAGATCGAGTGGGTCGAGGAGTCGACCATCCCCTACCAGCAGATCTTCCGCTTCCCCAGCCGCGAGGAGTGGATGGAGATCTCCAACCGCCGGCTGCCCATCAGCGAGTTGCTGGCCCGCCAGGAGCAGTCCGAGGACACCCTCGAGATCAACCGCAAGCTCGAGTCGCAGGAGATCTCCCTCAACTTCGCCGAGACGCCCTTCGACGAAGCCATCGACTTCTTGCGGGACATCACGGGGCTGAACTACGTGATCTCTTCGGAGGCGCGCGACCTGATCGAGAACGAGGAGGTCACCGTCAACGTTCGGGTCAGCAACGTCACCCTCAAGAACGCCCTCAACCTGATCCTGAGCTCCAACGAGTCGCTCTCCTACCGGATCCAAGACGGTGTGATCAAGATCGGGACCGAGGAGGACTCGGTCGAGGAACTCATTCTCGACTTCTACGACGTCAACGAGATCGTCAGCACCCCGCCCGACTACCCGGCCCCGGAGCTGGGCCTGAACCTGGCCGCGGGCGGAGGTGGCGGCGGCGCGGGGGCCGCGGGCGGCGTCCTCAGCTTCGACGACGAGGGCGACGAAGAGACGGGCACCGGCGTGGATGCCGACAAGCTCATCGAACTCATCGAGAACAAGCTCGGCGAGGAGGACGAAGAAGGCTCGGTGGAGTTCTCTGGCGGGATGCTCATCGTGCGCAAGTCCGCGGCGGCCCACCGCAAGATCGTCAAGCTCCTCGAGGCGCTTCGCCGCACCGTCGGGATCATGGTTACGGTCGAGGCCCGCTTCATTCAGGTGCAGGACAACTTCCTCGAGCAGATCGGCGTCGACATCGTCAACCAACCCGGCACGCCGCCCCAGGCGCCGGTGGACACCTTCGGCCAGATCAACCTGCCGCGCGGAACGGGCGGCGGCCCCCAGAACGTCCAGGTGGGCTACAACTACACCGACGCACAGGGGCAGATGAACGCCCGCACGGCCATCGTCAACGCCCTCTCCTCGGTGGCGCCGGCCGGACTCCCCTTCAACATCGCGCCCAACGGCGGCATCGCGCTCCAGTACAACTTCCTCGACGACTTCCAGCTCCAGGCGATCTTGGAGGCGGTGCGCAAGACGCAGAAGGCGCGGCTGGTGAACGCTCCCCGGCTGACGGTGTTCAACGGCCAGCGCTCCCACATCCTCAACATTCGCCAGCGGGCTTACATCCAAGACGTCGAAGTCAACCAGACCGGCGTCATCCCCGTCCTCAACCCGGTCATCGGCATCCTCAACACCGGCGCGATCCTCGAGGTCCGACCGACCGTGAGCCACGACCGCCGCTACGTGAGCCTCGAGGTCAAGCCGACCTTGGCCACCGAGCTCCCCGCGCGGATCCCGGCGCCCGTGACCCTCGCCGGCGGCTTCACGACCATCCCCATCGAGCTCCCCGTCATCACCATCCAGAAGCTCCGCTCGGTGGTCACCGTCCCCGACGGGGGAACCGTCCTCCTCGGCGGGCTCAAGAACTACGACGAGTTCGAGGGAGAAAGCGGCGTTCCCTTCTTCATGAAGCTGCCGATCATCAACAACTTCTTCCGCCGGCAGCACTTCCAGAAGCTGCGCGCGAGTTTGGTGGTCCTTCTCAAGGCGGACATCACCATCATCCGCGAAGAAGAGCAGCGCACCTTCGGCCGCCACTGAGCGAGCCAGCGCCGTGGCGGCGTCCGGTGGGTTCGCCTTTGCCGGGCGCCTCGCTTTGTCGGGCGCCTCGCATCGGAGTGCCGGGGGGGCCGACCGGGGTCGGTGGTCAGCCCGTAAGCGCTGATGTAACCTCGGCTCCCGCGAACGACGACCGCGCGGTGGAGCGCGCGTCCGCCCGGCGGCGCTCCCACCGCCCCACGGCGCGCCTCGCTGGAACTCCTGAGCGAACAAGGGGGTATTCCCGGGTATGAGACGAGCGACGGTTCCTTGGTTTCTGCTGCTCCTCCCCCTCGGCGCCCCTGCCTTCGCCGACGAGATCGTGCTCACCAGCGGCGAGGTGCTGCAGTCGCCGGGCATCAAGGAAGCCACCCCCGAGAAGGTCACCTTCAAGCTCGGCGGCTCCACCACGACGCGGCTCGCCGAAGAGGTGGAGCGCATCCTCCCCTTCGGCGATCGCAACCTCGACCGGGCCATCCGCCTGTTGAAGAAGGGGGAGAAGAACCTCGACAAGCTCGGGCCGATCCTCGAGCGAGCCATCGCGCGCGGGGAGGACTTCGCCAAGCCGTGCGCGCGCTTCTTCCTCGCCGAGCTCTACGAGCAAAGCGGCAAGACCTCTGCCGCCGTTGCGGCCTACGACGAGGTGGCGAAGGCGCATCCGGGCCATTTCTACGCGCCCATCGCCTTGCAGCGCGCCGCCCGCCTCCTGCCACCGGACCAGGCCCTGAGCCGCTACGAGCGCCTCGCCTCGGGCAAGTTCGGTCAGCGCTGGAAGGAGGTGGGCTCCTACGGCCGGGCGCGCCACCTCTTGGCCCAAGGCGATGCGGCGGGCGCACGCAAGGTCTTTTCGAGCCTGCGAAGCGCGCGGGACAAGCAGCTCCGCGACCTCGCCGCCTGCGGCCTCGCGCACTGCGACCTGCTTTCCGGAAAGACGGACTCTGCGCAACGCGCCTTCCGCGAGCTGGCGGGGCGCGCCGCCGGCGCGGCCGCGCGGGGCTACGCCTACAAAGGCCTCGGAGACTGCCTCGCCAAGGCGGGGAAGGAGGAGCCGGCCCTCCTCGCCTACCTGCGCTCGGTCCTCCTCTACCCGAGCAATCCCGAGCGCGCGAACGCCGCCGAGGCCGGCGCCAAGCTGCTCGAGAGCCTGCGCCTCGGCGGCGCGCAGCGCTTCCGCGGCATGCGCGGAGCCGTCCGCCACACCGACTACGCAGGGAAGACCCCCGACGCCGAGCTCATGCGTCGCACGCTTCAGCTCGTTTCGGCCGCGGCCGTGCAGAAGTTCGCCCCCGAGCTGGAGAAGAAGGCCTCCTCGAAGGGCGAGCAGGCCGAACTCGCCTTTCTCGGCGCCGACGCCATGAAGGTCGTCGCGCGCGCCACCAACGACCCCGACTTGCTCGCCGAGTACGAGCAACTCCTCAAGCGCTTGCGCAAGAAGTACCCCAACCACAGCCGGGCGGCCCTGGCGAGCGTGGACGCCTTCATGGCCGCCAAGGACCGCGCCCTCGCGCTCATCGCCCAAGCCAACGAAGAAGGGGACCCCGCCAAGAAGAAGGCCCTCCTCGAAGAGGGGCGCGAGACCTTCCAGAAGGTGCTCGAGCCCTTCAAGAAGACCATTGCCGCCATGACCAAGGAGGTCGACGCCCTCCTCGAAGAAGGGGAGCGGCGCGACCTGACCCCCGAGGAGGAGAAGAAGAAGAACGAAAAGGAGTTCCAGCGCGACCTAAGCGAGTTCCTCCTCGCCGAGGCCTACGCGAGCTACGCGCGCACCTTCGGGAAGGACGACCCCGGTCGCAAGAAGAACTTCGAAGAAGCCCTCAAGCTCTACGAGCAGTACATCGACGAGCGCGGCAACTTTCAGAAGCTGCTCTTCTACAGCTACCTCGGCCGTGGGGAGATGCTGACCGAACTCGGCAAGTTCGACGACGCGGTCATGCAGTACGAAGAACTCAGCCTCGCCGAACCGCTCTTCCTTCCCCGCGACCCCGCAGGGCAGAAGGCGGTGTGGGAGATGGTCAAGGACGTCATCATCCGCGCCTACTACGGTTGGGTCCGCGCCCTCCTCCTCGCGGGTCGCGCGCCCGAAGCCTACAAGGTTTCTCAGGCCATCGACGAGAACCCGAAGGTCAAGGGCTGGCAAGACCATCCGGTCGGGATCCTCCTCACCTTCGAGCGGGCCAAGGCCCTTGCCGGCTCGGGGCGCGGTGCGCGCGGTGCCGCCGAGCTGTTCCGCATCATTCGGAAGGCCCGCGAGGCCCCCGAGTCCGAAAAGATCCCTGCCCTCGGGATGAGCCGCATTGGCGCAGGCGCTTGCCGCGCCCTCTCCGAACTCTCCGACCTGACCGGCGGCGAGATCTACTCCCCCGAGATCCAGTACTACGTGGGCGTGGGCTATTTCCTCCGCGGCGAGCCCGACCTGGCGGTCGCCGGCTACAAGGGCGTGCTCACCGCCGCGCGCGATCCCGAGGAGCGGCGCGAGTGGGTTCCCAAGGCCGTGCGCGAGATCGGCAACATGCTCTTCCAGCAAGAGCGCTACCTCGAAGCGGCCCTCGCCTACGAGACCGTGGTGCGTGAGTTCCCCGACCACGAGAGCGCCGAGGAGGCGGTGCGCTACGCGGTCGCCGCCAGCAAGAAGGCCATCGAACAGTTCAAGGAGGACCCCACCGACGAGAGCGGCGTGCTGGTCCAGTTCGCCCGGCGCATCGAGCAGGGCGCGGGGAGCGCCGCGGGCGAACTCTACGAGCAGAAGCTCATCCTCAAGAACGCCAAGGATCTGCAGATCAAGCAGCGCTGGGCCAACGCCGCCGCCGAATACGAGCGGATCAAGCCCGAGTACACGAACAAGGACGGCAAGAAACTCCGCGTCAGCTTCTACGCCAACTCCATTGCCAACGCCGGCTACTGTTACTTCCAGGCCTACAAGGAGTCGAAGAACAAGGATCACCTCGAGCGCGCACGCAAGGCGCTGCGCAAGGCGACCGAGGCTGCTCGGAGCTCGGGGGACCGCGAGTCCGAGGCCCTGGCTTGCTACTACCTCGGCCAACTCGAGAACAACCTCGGCGACCCCGACGAGGCCCTCAAGGCCCTGGCCCCCTTCGATCGCGCTCTGGCAAGCACGACCAAGTACATCGTCCGCGCCCGTTACCAGCAGGCCCTGGCGTATTTCAAGAAGGGCGACGTGGCCGCCGCCGAGGCCGCCTTCCGCAAGGTCAAGGACAAGACGAGCGACCCGGCCTTCGGGCAGTTCGCCTACACCATGGCCTCCAAGCTCCGTTCGCAAGCAGGCAAGCTGTTCAACAAGAAGGCCGATGTCGACGGATCCCGCACCCTGCGCCGCAAGGCGGCCAAGTACGTGCGGGCCTGGGCGGACAGCATCGACCTGGCCAAGCAGCGCGAGCCGGTGGTGTTCTGGGTCGCGGACACCCTCTTTCAGGGAGGCGACTACCGTGCGGCCCGCAAGGCCTACGAGGTCGCCTTGAAGACCTTCCAGCGCCCGAAGGCCTCCGAGCTCAAGGAGCGCAAGCAGCTCGCGCGCAGCGAATCCTTCGACGAGGCCGAGCTGAACCTCGGCTACGCCCTGGTGATGCTCGGGGAGCTCGAGGACGGCTTCGCCCGCCTTCAGGACGCCCGCAATACGGCCTACGTCTACCGGGGCCGCGGCGACCGCCGCACGGCCGTCGGCTGGGGACGCTTCCGTGAGCGACGGCTCGAGGGACCCTTCCGCTTCAAGCGCGCCGGGCGTACCTACCAGGAGAAGGTCTGGTTCACCCTGCTCGATCTCGGGGGCAAGGAGACGAAGTTCTTCGACGCACGGCCTCCGCGCGGCCAGGAACAGTTCTTCGGGATCGAAGGCAAGGACCCGAGCAAGAGCTTCGACATCAACACGGACATGCGCACCATCGAGTTGCCCTACCGAGGGCACTACTTCGTGGTCGACGGTCGCGCTCGCGCTGCCTGGGGCCTGTGGGAGGAGAAGCACGACAAGAACTTCCTCGCCAACGAGGTCACCTCCGCCGCCAACGAACTCGTCTACGTCCTCCGCGGCATGGAGGGCAGCTACCCGCGCATCGCGGCGCGCTCGCAGATCGAACCCGTCGACTTCGATCGGCGTCTGTGGGAGGCGGAGACGATGTTCCTCAAGGTGAAGATGGCGCGGGAGAACTGGCGCGGGGTCGCCTCCGACCTGCGCCTCCTCAAGCTCCGCGGGCGACTCGACAAGGCCCCGCCGGATGTGCGGGAAGAGCTCGAACGCATGCTCGAGGAAGCCGAGCGAAAGGGAGGAAAGTAATGCGCGCCCTTCGCGTCCTGAGCGTCTCCGCTCTCCTCCTCTGCCTCGTCCTCCCCGGTCCGGCCCAGGCCCAGGGCCGCCGACGCCGTGGACGCGGCAAGTCCGGCCAAAGGCAGAAGGACAAGGGGCCGCGCGTCAGCAGCCTCGCGACGATCTACTTGCGGCAGGGTCGGCCCCTGCGCAAGGTGAGCGTGCGCGAGGCTGGCCACGACGTGGTCAAGTACAAGGAGCGGGGCCGCAGCACCCAGGAGATCAAGGCCGAACGGGTGCGCGAGATCCGCTTCCTCCGTGCGCCCGGCCACTACTCTTCGGGGCTCAGCAAGTACCGGGCGGGCCAGTTCGAGAAGGCCGCCGAGGCCTTTGCCCTCGCTCGCTCCACGGCCCCAGAGAAGAGCTGGGTGTGGCCGTTCTCCACCTACTGGCTGGGGCAGAGCAAGCTCATGGCCGGCGACGCGGCGGGCGCCGCGAAGGAGTTCCAGGCGCTGCTCTCCAAGCACGCGGAGCACTTCCTCGCGCCGGCGGCCCTCTACGGCCTTGGGCAAGCGCAGAGTGCCCAGGGGAAGGCCAGCCAAGCCGAGGCGACCTTCGCGAAGCTGGACGAGGGCTACGGAGACTACTGGCGCGCCCGCGCGGCGCTGGGCGCGGGCGATGCTGCGCTGGCAGCAAAGAACGCGACCAAGGCCCGGGGCCATTACCAGAAGGCAGAGGGCCGCGCCTCGCGCTACCCCGAAATCCGCCAGGCCGCCCAAGTGGGCATCGGGAAGAGCTACGTGCTCAGCAAGGCCTACGACCGGGCCATCGAATACTTCGAAGGGATCATCAACTCCTCGGGCAGCGATCCCGAGGTGGCGGCCCACGCCTGGGTGGGCAAGGGCGATTGCCTCTACGCCAAGGCCGAGGCGAAGCGCGGCGATCCCGCGCTGCTCAAGCAGGCGCTCATCGCCTACCAGACCTGCTCGGTTCGCTACGCTGGCGTTCCCGAGGCCTACCCCAAGGCCCTCTACCAGGCGGGCCGCATCTACGAGCGCCTCGGGCTGGCCAAGCTCGCCGAGGCCCAGCGGCGCGAGCTCAAGACGCGCTGCCCAAGCACCTCCTGGGCGGCCAAGCTCAAGTGAGCGGTCGAGGAAATACACCCGGATGACCTGGCCTAAGCCACGCCCAGGTATCAAGTACCGCCCCGGCGAGGCCGGGGAAGGAGTCGACGCCCCGTGAAGAACGCCGGACGGTACCTGTCCATCGCTTGCCTCGCCGTGCTCCTGGTCGGCCTGTGGGCCGTGCCCGCCCTCGCCCAGGACGGAGGAGGCAACGAGCCGCCGCCCACGATGACCGCTTTCCAGTTCATCAAGTACGGCGGCGCCATCGGCGGCCTCATCATCGTGGCTTCGATCATCGGCATGGGCATGTCCATCGAGCGCGCCATCAACCTCAAGCGCGACAACATCGTCCCGCCCGACGTCCTCGGCCAGCTCGAACAGCTCTTCGACGAGGAGGACTTCGAGGAGGCCATGACGGTGTGCGAGATGCACCCTTGCTTCCTCACCAACGTCGTGGCGGCCGGGCTGCCCAAGATCGGCACCAGCTACGAGTACATTTCCGACGCCATGCAGGAAGTCGGCGACTTCGAAGCGACCAAGCTGCAGCAGTCGATCTCCTACATCAATTTCATCGTCAACGTCTCCCCAATGTTGGGTCTGCTGGGTACGGTGTGGGGCATGATCGGCGCGTTCAATACCATCGCCACCAGCAAGACGCCGCCGACCCCCGCCGAATTGGCCGGCGGCATCCAGCAGGCGCTGGTGACCACCTGCATGGGGATCTTCGTCTCGATCATGTTCGCGCCGGTCTACTTCTATTACCGGAACAAGGTCCAGCGCATGATCCTCGAAGTGAGCGCCATCGCCGAGGAGCTCATGGAACGCTTCAAGGAGTAAGCGGGTAAGAAGGAGCGGAGCGACGCCATGGCGAAGAAGAGTCGGGTCGAACAAGATCCCGAGCCGAAGCCCGAGCTCACCCCGATGATCGACATCGTGTTCAACCTGATCATCTTCTTCATGATCGTTTCGGAACTCTCGAACTTGACGGTCGAGGATCTTCAGCTCGCCTACGCCGACCAGGCGGCCAAGCCGCCGAAGACGGCCGGAGCCGAGAAGATCCTCCAGATCAACGTCATGGAGCAGGACGGGCTCATCAAGGTCCGTGGCCACGCCTTCACCACCGACGCCAAGCTCATCGCCGCGGGCAAGTACGACTCGCTGGCGAAGTTCCTCGGCATCGAGGCCACCGGCTACGAGCGCGAGGAGCCCATTCCAGGTTCCCCCGGACCCGGCCCGTCGAAGATGCGCGTGAACATTCGCGCCGACAAGGACGGCGCCTTCCAGCGCGTGCAGGAGGTCTTCGACGCCTGCATGCGCAACGGGATCTACAAGACGTCCCTCGCCGCGTCGAAGGACGATCCGGGAGGGCCCTAGCCATGGCCAAGAAGAAGGGCAGTCGGTTCGGCTCCGAAGAGCTGGAACTGGACATGACCCCGATGATCGACATCGTGTTCAACCTGCTGATCTTCTTCATGTGCGCGACGAAGTTTCGCAGCCAGGAGGGCATGATCGAGGCCTTCCTGCCGAAGAACCGCGGGCAGGGATCGGGGACTCCTCAGATCGACCTGAACGAAGTCCGCATCAAGCTCCTCTGGTACGACCGCAGCGGGCGGCCCACCAACGTAAAGACCCCCCGCGAGGGCGGCTGCGTGGTCCTCAAGATCGGCGACGAGGTCTTCAATTCGGCCGGCGAACTCGAGGACTTCACCTACCGCGGGCGCTACCTGCCCGAGAAGCACCCCGTGTGGCGCAAACTCTACGAGAAGTTGGTGGCGTTCCGAGACGGCTACTCGGGCACCTCGGAGAAGGGACTGCCCGTCATCATCGACGCGCGCAAGCAGGTGCCGACGAAGTACGTCATCTCGGCGCTCAACGAGGTGGTGCGCGCCAAGATCAAGGACGTCACCTTCGCGGCGCCCGAAATTCCCTACTGACACCGTCCGAGGGCGGGCTCCCGAGCGCTCGCGGCCGACGGACCGGGGCCCCTTCCCCGCGCGTTCTCCGCGACGTACCCAGGGCGCGGAAGCAAACCAGGGGACTTCCTCCCCGGGAGCGCGGCTGCGCCCGGGGCTCGAGCGAGAGGTGTTCTCCGGTTGCGCCGCCCGCAGCCGCTCACGCCGCGACCGGTCGGGGAGCGGAGAGGGACTCCGGTTGACGCGGCGGCGGCGTCGTGGGAGAACCGGGGCGCCGCCCCCCTTGCGGGTGGCCCGGGAGGCCGCATGGACGCCGAACGCATCGACCTCGGCCCCCGCACCGTTGCGGTCCTGCGCCCGGTCGGAGTTGCGCCCCTCCCTGCTTCGGCCGGGTCGGCCTTGGGCCTCCACCTTCTCGACGTCCCCGTGGCGGCGAGCGGAGCCGCAGTGCACGACGCGGCGCGCCTGCTCCTCGGTGGTGCTTGCGACGCCCTCCTGAGCGCGTTCCCGGCGGACACGGGCCAGGCCCCGCTCCGAACCCCCCAGGAGCAGGAGGGAGATCCTCCCCTGGTCGCTGCGTCGGCCGCGGCCGACCTGGCAACCGCCGTGGGCGCGTGGGCCTGGGCGGAGGCCGCGGGGCGCGAGTTTCCTGCTTTGCGCATCGCTTGCGAGGGCGGGGCGGAGGCGATCCTTCTCGCCCTGCTGGAAGCGCTGGGGGCGAGCCCCGAACGCCTCCTCTGCCTGGAGCCGGGCGACGACGAGCTTCCGGAGGACCTGGACCTGCTCTGCGCACCCGGAGACGCCGCAAGCGCCGAGCGTGCCCGAACCCGCGGCACACCGCTCCTTCCTCGCGTCCGTGGGATCCACCCCCTCGCGGCCTCCCTCGCCCGAGCCGCCGCCGATCGAGGCGCCGCTCCTGGACTCCCCGCCCTGGTGCGGGCGGCACGAGTCCTCGCGGAGCGCGGGCACGGCCTCGAGACCGACGCGGCGCTCCTCGCGGCGGCATGCGCCCTCGACGGTCGAGACCCGCGCCGCCTGACCGAGGCCTACGCTTGCGTCGCCTCGCCCCTGGCCGCCGCGACGGGAGCGGCGCGGGCGGCGAGCCTGGACGCGGAGTGCCCGCCGCCGCGACTCCTGGTCGTCTGCGAAGCGGACGCCGGAGTCCGCTCGGCCGCGCGTGCTCTGGCGCGGGACGGACGCGCGCGCGTCGACTTGCTCGCGGTGGATCCCTTTCCGAGCGACCGCTCCGCCTCGGCCGTCTCCGCCGCGGGTCCGCGCGGCGCCGAGGGGGCGGTGCGCTGGGCCGCCGCCGGGAGCGACGCGGCCCTGGCCTGGCTCGCCGAAGCCGTCGACGACGAGTTCCTCGACCCCGGCGTCTGCGCAGCCCTGCGCCGCGATCCCTTCGCTTTTGCCTGGCGCGCCCTCGCGTGCGGGGCCGCCGACGCGGCCGCTGTCGTTTGTTCCGCTGCCGAGGAGGACGCCCTCCTCGAGGCCGCGAGGCGCGCCGTTCCCCTCGGCCGGATCCGTCGCCAGGTGGGCGTGCACTTCTTGGCGACCGCGCAGCGCGCCTTCGTCGTTGCGGACACGGCCGTCGCCCGGGACCCCACCGCCGAAGACCTCGCCGAGGCCGCACGCCAGGCTCGGGAAGTGGCCCGCCAATGCTTCGGCGGAGCCGACGCGGTGTACTTCGTCGCCCACGCGTCGGGGCCCGTCCCCGGAGATCGTCTCCTCGAACGCCTCGCCCGCGCGCGGGACCTCGTGCGCGCCTCGGCACCGGAGGAGCCCGTGCATGGGCCGGTGGGCGCCGCGGAGGCCCTCGCCCCGCCGGACCGTCCCCGGAGAGGGGACCGGGCCTCCTCCCCCCGCAGCGAGTCCCCGGGGACCGCGGAGGCTCCCCGCGCAAGCAGCGAAGGTGCGAAGGCGGCCGAGGAAGCCAGGGGGCTGCCGTGCGTCCTCGTCCTCCCCGGTCGCCATGCGGCCAGGGCCTTCGCTTGTGGCGTCGCCGCGGCCGGAGGGGGAGAGCTCGTGGGTCCCCTCTTCCCTTCCGGCCCGGGCCCTTTGCTCGTCCTCGCTCCGGGCAGCGGCGAGGCCGCCGCCGAAGGCGCGCTCCGCCTGGTCCTTGCCCTGCGCTCCGCCGGCCCCGCGGCCGCGAACGCCGAGCCCTCCTCCGAAGTCGCCGCGGACCCGTTGGCGGGCGTCGCGGCGGACCCTCGCTCCCCAGCCGCCGCGGGCGTGGCCGCTCCCGACCGAGGCCGGAACCCGGCGCCCGCCCCCTCGGACCCCGGGCCGACCGCGTCGGCCCGACCGCTCATCGACTTGGGCCTTCCCCGCGCGGAGTCCGCCTCGCGTCCCTCGTCCTCCTCGCCTCGCCCGCGCATCGCCTTCGGTCCGCCCCGAGAGGACGGAGACTGAATGCGCGGTTCCTTGCGCCCCGACCTCGGCCGAGGCGGCCCCCTCGAACAGCTCGAGCGTTACCCCTTCACCTACGGGGTGCTCCTCGCCAACGTGCTCCTCTTCGCCTTCGTCGTGCTCAAGGCGGGCGGCCCCCACGTCGACGCGGGCCTCATCGCCCGCCTGGGCGGCAACGTCTACCCCCTCGTCCTCCACGAGCCGTGGCGTCTCTTCACCTGCGCCTTCCTCCACTACGACCTTCTGCACGTGCTGGGGAATTCGCTCGCTCTCTTCTTCCTCGGTCGCTTGCTCGAGGTGCACTACGGCCACCATCGCCTGTGGGTCCTCTACGTCGCCTTCGCTTTGGCGAGCAGCCTCGGCTCGGCGAGCTGGAGCGCCTTGGTGGCGCGCGGCGTGGTGCCCTTTGGCCACGTCGGCGTCTCCGCAGGCGCCTCGGGGGCCGTCTCCGGCCTCCTCTTGCTCGGCTTCGTTTACGCGCGGGAGCACGCCGACCGCCTGGGCAGCCTGGCGCGCACCCTCCAAACGTGGATCCTGGTGGGCGTCGCGGTCACCGCCCTGGTCCCCCGCATCGACGTCGCCAGCCACGTCGCCGGCGCCGTGGCCGGCGCCCTCGCCGGCGCCCTCGTCCAGCCGTTGCCGGGGCGCGCTCCCCACCCCGCCTGGAAGCCCCTCTCCTTGGCTTGCTGCCTCCTGGCCCTCGCGGCCGAAGGCGCAGCCGTCGTCAGCCTCCGGCAGGGTTTGTAGGGGACCCGCGGTCGCGGTGTCCTCCGTTGCGGACGCGCGCGCGCCGCGGACGACCGCCGGCCACGAAGCCCTTGGCGTGTCTTCCGTTCGCCAAGGAGCCCGCCAGCGAATCCCGCTCGCCCTGCGCGGTCCCTCTCGCCGTCACCCCTCGGGGGCCGGGGCAGGGCGGTAGGATGCCGCGCGGAGGTGCGTCATCGACCATCGCCTGCGGACCCTCGCCCGGGCGCTGCACGCCGCGCCCGAGGATCGCCGCCTTGCCGAGGCCTACCGAACCGCCCTGCGGCGCGCAGCGACGACCGGCGTGCGCGCAGAGCTCGCGTCCGAGGTGTGCGCCCTCGAGGGCGCCTGGTGTCGGCCGCGCGCGGAAGCAGTCGAACTCCCGCGCCCAGCCCCCGGACTCGAGCGGTGGGAGCGCTCGGGCGGACGCGAGCTCGACGGAGCGGCCTTGCTGCTCCCCCCTCGGCTCGAGCTCCTCTGGCGTTGCGAAGGCCGGGCCCTGTGGATCGCCGCGGGGACCGTGCTCCTCGAGGCTCCCGGAGGCTGCCTCGAGGCGCGCGACGCACGCTCGGGGAGCCTGCGCTGGCGCGTTCCCAGCCTGCGCGAAGAACGGGGGAGCCGAGGAGCGGAGGAGCGTGCCCTTGCCCTCCCCTGGGCGGTCGCCCCCTGGGGCGCCGTCGAGGCGGTGGCCCACTACGCGGCGCCGCTCGAACGGCGCCGCGTTGGTCGCTACCACCCGGGGCGGGGTCGAACCACCGAACCAGACGTGGTCGGTCGCGGCCCCACGACCGTGGCGCTCGCCGTCCAGGTCGCCCTTCCCGGCGGCGCGAGTTGGGCGGATCCCCGCCCTCCGCGCGTTGCCGTGGAGCGCGCCGAGACCGGCGAAGCCCTGGCCGGAGGCGAGCTGTGCCTGGAGGCTTGGGAGGACGACCTCCTGAGCCTCTCCCTCGACCTCCTCGCCCCGCAGCTCGCCCTTCGCTGGCGCGACGAGGCCCAGGACTGGGCGGTCTACTGGGTAGGAGGCGACCAAGGAGTTCCGCCCTGGCTGGGGCCCGCGCGGTGGTCCCCGGGGCGGGAGGACCCCTTTCCTCCTGCGCCGCCGCCCGCCGGCGCCTCTGCCGCTCAAAGGGCGGAGGCCTTCGCGCTCGCGACCACCGCGGGGCCCCTCTGGGTCCGTCGCGCGCCCCCCGGGCTGGGGCTGGGCGGAAGTCCCCCGCCTCCGAGCACCGACTCAGGACCCGCGGAGGCCCTCGCTGGGCTGTGGGCCCTGCGCGCTCCTTGGGAGGAAGACCTCGCGGCCGAGGGGACCGGCCAGGTCCTCCTCGCCGGCGGGCGAGTCTTCCTGCAGCGCGGCGACGGCATCCTCTGCGCCCTGGGGAGCGCCGCGTGAAAGCCGCTGCCCTCGCGATCTCCGTGCTCCTCGTCGGCTGCTGCGCCGGGCCGCGGGCCTACGTCCAAGACTGGGACGAGCGGCTCGCCGTCGAAGGGCGAGCCCGCTTTGCCCTCATCTGCCCCCTTCTCGACGAGCGCGGCGCCTGGGCCTACGCCGAGCCGGTGGACTGGGCGCAGGCGCTGAGGGACGCCTACCGCCCGGGGACGGCGCGCGCGGCCGGTCGCGACGCCGTTCGCCCCCTCGCCGAGGCCCCGGGCCTGCTCGGCCGCGCCGCCCGAGCCGCCCGCGCGGCGCTCGTCGAACTCGGCTACCGCCCCGCGCGCCCCGGCGAAGCGCGTGGCGAAGACGCCTTCGTGTGCGCGGTGGCCTTGACCACCGACGACGCGGGCAACCTCCTGCGCGTGGCCGTGCACCTTGGCGCCGACGCGGACCGCGGGTTCGCGCCCCACCGCGTTTCGCTGGCGGCGGAATGGCCCGTCGACAAGGACCCCTGCGCGGTCGCCGTGGAGGAGGTCGTCTCCGCCCTGGTGTCCGCCCTCCCACCGCGCGAGGAAGGCCCGTGACCCCGATTCCTCCGCCGCCCGATCGCCCCCTGCGCGTGGGCATCGACGCTTCGGCAGCGGCGGTCCCGCGGCCCACCGGCGTCGGGCTTGCCATCGCCCGCCAGTGCGCCGCCCTCCGCGATCGCTCCGACATCTTCGTCGAGGTGCTCTACCGCCTTTCGCGCCTGCGTCGCCGGCGGCACTTCCTTCCCGGTCGGAGCCGGTTCTTCGCCGACTCCTGGACTCCGGGCCTCGCCCGACGGCTCGACGTGTTCCACGGTCCGGACGCCCGGCTGCCCTCGCTCCGCGGCCCGGCCCTGGTTGCCACGATCCACGACCTGTCCGCCCAACACGGCTATTCCACCGCCCGCTTTCGTCGCACCCGCGAGGCCCACTGGCGCAGGGTGCGGGAGCGCGCGCGTCTGGTGGTCACCTACACCCAGGCCGTGCGCGAGGAGCTCGAGCGGGTCCTCGGCATCCCGGGCGAGCGGGTTGCCGTGGTCCCGCTCGCCGCGGCAGCGGACGTTTCCCACGAGCTCCCCGCCGTCGCGCGCGCTCGCGTGGCGGCCTGGGTGGGCGAGGGTCCCTACGTGCTTTGCCTGGGCGAGCTTTCGCGCCGCAAGAACACCGTCGGGGCGCTCGAGGCCTTCGCCGCCGCGGGGCTCGTGCGCCATCGCCTGGTGCTCTGCGGGCCCGAAGGCTACGGCGCGGAAGCCGTCGAGGCCGCCGTGGGCCGACTCGGCCTCGTCGGCCGGGTCGTGCGGCCTTCCTACCTCCCGAGCGCTGCGGTAGCTTCGCTCCTGCGCGGCGCAGACGCCCTTCTCTTCCCGTCGCGCTACGAGGGGTTCGGTATGCCCTTGCTCGAAGCCTTCCGGGCCGAGGTCCCCGTGGTGGCCTCGCGCGCGCCGGCCCTCCTCGAGGTGTCCGCCGGGGCCGCCCTGCACGCCGACGCGGAGGACGCCGTCGGCCTGGGTGCCGCCCTGCGGGAGGCCGTCGATCCCGGCGCGCGCGCCGAGCGCGTGGCCCGCGGTCGCGAGCGGGCGCGTGCCTTCACCTGGGAGCGCACCGCCGCCCGCCTGAGCGAGGTCTACCGCGCGGCGGCCGAGGGCCGCCCTGCGCCCGCGACCTGCTCGGAGGCCGCGTGCCAACCTTGACCGCCTGCATCATCGCCTTCAACGAAGAGGCGAACATTGGCGCCTGCATCGAGAGCGTCTCCTTCTGCGACGAAGTCGTGGTGGTGGATTCCCACTCCACGGACCGCACCCGAGCCATCGCTGCCTCCCTCGGCGCTCGGGTCATCGAGCGCGACTGGCCAGGGCACATCGAGCAGAAGAACTTCGCCATCGACCAGGCCACCGGCGAGTGGGTCCTGTGCATCGACGCCGACGAGCGGGTTACCCCCGCGCTGCGGGAGCGAATCGAGCGCGCGTTGGCTGCGCCCGACCGCGACGGCTACGAGCTCAACCGACGCAACATCTACCTAGGACGCTGGATCCGTCACGGCGGCTGGTACCCCGATCGCAAGCTGCGCCTCTTTCGCCGCGCGCGGGGGCGCTGGGGCGGGGTGAATCCGCACGACCACGTCTACCTCGATCCCGGGAGCCGTGTGGGGCGCCTGGACGCGGACCTCGAGCACTACACCTACCGGAGCATCTCCGACCACCTCAAGACCATCGATTACTTCTCGACCATCGCGGCCGAAGAGAAGCTGGCCCGCGGCCAGCGCGCGGTGACCCTCCAGCTCCTCCTCAACCCGCCCTTCAAGTTCTTCAAGATGTTCGTCCTCAAGGCGGGCTTCCTCGATGGCTGGCGCGGGTTCATCGTCGCGGTCCTGGGCGCGGTCTACGTGTTCTTGCGCTACGCAAAGTTGTGGGTGTTCCTGCACGTAGAAGGGCGCTCGCGCGGCCGTGGGGAGCGCGTGCGCTACGGGCGGCGGGGCGAAGACCCGGCCGCGACCCACGCGACCGACGCGGAGGCCAGCGCCGAGCGGGAAGACCCGGCGCAGAGGACCCGCTCGGGGTGATCCCGCGCGAGCGCCTGCGCGAGCTCCTGGCGGCCCACGACCGCGCGCAAGGCGCGGCCGTGCTTCGTGCCGCCGCCGACCGGCGCGTGACGCGCGTCCCCTTCGACGAGGCGAGCGACGCGGTGTGCAAGGAGCGCGTTACGTTGCGCTGGCGCACGCGCCTGGGCGTCGCCCTGCGCGGGAGCCGCGCCGCGCGCTCGCTGGCCGGGGCCCGTGCACTGCGCGCGGCGGGCTTTCGTGTACCCGAGCCCTTGGGGGTCGTCGAGGAGCGCGGGCGCTCGGTGTACGTCGCCCGCCACGTTCCCGGGCCGACCTTGGCCGAGGCACTGGCGCGGGCCGACGCGGACACGGCCCGTCGGCTGGCGCGAGCGACGGCTTCCCTTCTCGCCCGCCTCCACGAGGCGGGGTTCTGCTTGCGCGACGTGAAGCCACCGAACTTGGTCGTGGCCGAAGGGGAGGGAGGCGCCCTCGTCCCCGTCGACCTCGACGACGTACGCCGCCGGCGCCGCGTACCCCGCGACCTGGTCCTGCGCAATCTGGCGAGCCTGGACGCCTACGCGCAGGCCGGCCCCCGACCCCTCGGCGCGGGGGCGCGCTGGCGCGCCCTCGAGGAATACAGTCGGCTGCGCGGGCTCTCCCCGGGCACCCTCTGGAGGGAGGTCCTCCGACTCGGTCGCGCCAAGCGTCGTCGCTGGGCGAGGCAGGGGCCGAACCCACGCAAGGCCTGAGGAGCGGGGCCTACGCAGCGCGGGGGAAGCCCATCCGCCCGCGACGACCGTCCGGCGCCTCCCCGGACCGCAGGGGCGACGCGGCTTTCCCGACGCGGGCAGCGACCCGCGACCCACCGCGTCCTCTCCGGGGCCGAGCAGCAGGGCGGATGCGGCTCCCCCGCGCCCGCAAGGAGGCCGCAGGCCTTCGCTGCTCGCCTTGCGACCGGGCGAGCGGCCGGTCTGGACGCCGTCGACCCTCTCCGGCGACCGAGTTCAGGCGGCGGGGGGCTCCTCGTCGTCCTCTGGCGAGTGCGGGCCCTCTCCGAGGGCGGTGATGCTGACGGGGTTGTCGGTCGTGAAGTGGCGGACGACCTCGAACAGACGCTCCTCCTCGGCCCGCTTGACGCGTCGGAAGCGCGCCAGTTCGCGCTCCTTCTCCAGCAGCCGCTGGCGGTTCTTCTCCAACTGTTCGCGCTTGCGCGCGATGAGCCGTTCGATCTCCGCCTCGAGTTCGGAGTTCTCCTTCTCGAGGGCGACCTCGAGGGAGATCAGCTTGTCGGTGAGGAAGCCTTCGAAGCGGTCGAGGGCGCCGTCGCGCTCGGCGGCTTGGCGGAGGATCTCGGTCACCTTCACCCCGGCTGCGTCGAGCATCACCGCCACGGCGTTGGCGCGGGACCGCTCGTCGAGGGACTCCAGCCGCGGGTCCGAGAGCATCGCGGCGACCTTCTCCAGGGTGAAGCCGTGCAAGGGCTTCTTCAGCTTGGCGGCCGCGTAGACCTGCTCGACCGTCACCGGCGGGGGCCCTCCGTCGTCGAGCGGGTCGCGCGCCGGCGCCGGCGGCGTCGGCGTTTCCGCCGCGACGCACCCGTCGTCCGCCGTGGGCGTCTCGTTGGCCACGCTCGCGTCGTCCGCCGGCGCCGCCGACGCCGCCGACGGGCGGTCCTTCTCCCCGCGCGCTGCCCTGCGCGCCTCGAGTTCCGCCTCGAGGTCGGTGAAGGTCGGCTGCGGGAGGTCCTCGATGACCTCGCGGGCGGGCCGGGTCGGCACGAGGGGCGCGGTCCGCGCGGCTTCTTCCGGGCTGCGCTCGGGGTCCGCAGGAGGTTCGCCCTCCTCCCGCTGCACTTCGAGAATGTAGCGGTTGAACCACTTGCCCAGCCCCATGGCGCGACCTCCCATGCACTACCTTACCCCGGCGTCGGTTCAAGGCGTGCGCGCTCCCGTGCCGAAGAGGTGGGAGGAGGTCGGTGTGGCCTGGCGGCGGCTGTGCGAACTCGAGGGTCCCCTGCGGCGCACGTGGGAGCGCCGCGCGGCCGCCGGCGTGGCGCGCACGCGGCGCGCTCCGGAGGACGGCTCCTTGCAAGTCTGGGTCGGCTGGCCCGTCGTCCGCTTGCTCCCCAAGGGCTGAGGCGCGTTCCCCCTGGCGAGGGCGCCAGCCCGCTGCCTCCTGGCGCCGCGCCGGTCCCGCGGGGGCGCGTCGAGGCGGCGAACGCGCTCCGCTCCGGTCGCTCGGTCGGGTAGGCTGCTCGCGGAGGTGCTCCGGTGTTTCCACGCGCTTGGTTCGCGGCGGCGCTCCTGTTCGTCCCCGCCGCCTCCGCGGTCGGGGCTCCGCCGACGCTGGGCTACAACATCGCCTGGATCGAAGGGAAGTACGGTCGCGACCTGAGCGCGGCCTACGACCCACGCGATTGGGAGCGGGTGTTCGCACGCGCGCGGTCCGGAGGGGGCGAGGCGGTGCGGGTGTGGCTCTGCGAAGGCCGCGCCCGAGAGGGCGTCCGCTGGGAGGGCGCGCGCCCCGTAGGGGTCGATTCCGGCTTCCTCGAGCGCGTCGGACGGGTGGCCGCGAGGGCTCGCTCCCACGGCCTGCGCGTCTACTGGACCCTGCTCAGCGGCAACTGGCCGGCTCACTGGGGGCGCGACGGCCTCGCCTTCGAGCGCTGGCGGGGCCTCCTCTGCGAAGGGAACCCCTGCGCCGAGGCCTTCCGTCAAGAGGTCATCGGGCCGATCCTCGACGTCCTTGCGCGCGAACCTGATGCCTGCTACGGACTCGACCTTCTGAACGAGGTCCAGGGCGCGCTACGCGCCGGCGTCTGGCCGCGGGGTTGGTGCGGAGCGCGCCGCTGGCTGCAGCGCACGGCGGCCTTCGTGCACGCGCGGGCTCCCTGGCTCAAGGTCACCGCGAGCAGCGGCCACCGCACCGCGGTTCGGGACCTCCTTTGGGGGCGCTTCGATCGCCTCGGCCTCGACTTCCACGACGTGCACGCTTACGACGACCGCGGACGCCTTCCCTGGGGAGTCCTTCTCGCGCTGCGGACGCGCGCGCGCGGTCTCCCCCTGGTCCTAGGCGAGTTCGGCCAGGCCAGCTCCCGCGAGGACGCTCCGCTGCAGGCGCGTGCCACGGAGGGCTTCTTGCAGTCCGCCGAGCGCCTCGGCCTCGCCGCGGCCTTCGCCTGGCGCCTCGAAGATCGCCAGCCTCGCGGGCGGCGGTTCGCGTACTACGCGGACGGCGCTCCGCGCCCTGCCCTCGGGGTCGCCCGAGACTGCGCCGAGCGCTGGCGTTCCGGGCGCCGTGCCCGCTCCTGCTGCCTTCGCCGACTCCTTCTCCCGCGTGGGACGGAGCGGGGGCGAGGTGGGGCTCGCGCGCGTTTGCTCGATGGGACCGTGGTGCGGCCCGCCCCGCTGCGCTAGGCTCCTCGAGAGGGGCCCTCGCGTTCGTGTCGATCGATCCACGCATCAACGGCTACGCGATCCTGGAACGCCTCGGACGCGAGGAAGGCGGTCGGCTCTACAAGGCGCGTCAGCTCAGCCTCCAGCGCGACGTGCTGCTCAAGGTCCTCGACCCGAACGCCGATCCCAAGGCCCGCGAGCGCTTCCTGCGCGAGGCCAAGGTCGCCGCGCGTCTGCGCCATCCCAACGTCCTGACCTTGCACACCCTGGGAACCTGCCCCGACACCGGGGAGCGCTACCTGGCCTTCGAGTGGCTCCCGGGTGCGCGCAAGCTCTCCGCGCTCCTCTCCGACGGCGACGGACGCTTGCCCCTTCCGCGGGCCCTTGCGGTGGCCGCGGACGTTGCCGAGGCCCTCGCCTGCGCCGAGGAGCAGCGTGTGGTGCATCGCGACGTGCGCCCCGAGCGCATTCTGGTGGCGGGCAGCGGTCGCGCCAAGCTCGCGGGGCTCGGCCTCTCGAGCGTCCTCGATCCCGACGGCGCGAGCCCGGCGGGAACCGCCAGCATCGGCAGCCCCCTCTACGCCGCCCCCGAACTGTCCGCGAACGACGACGTGCCGGTCGATGGTCGCGCCGACCTCTACGGGCTCGGCATGACCCTCTACCGCGCGCTCGAAGGTCGGCTTCCCTACGAAGCACAGCCGCTGCCGGACCGGCTCGAGGCGCTGCGCGACCGCGGCCTCCCCCTCCCGGCCGACCTGCCCGAGGCGGTGCGCGACGTCCTTTCCCGCCTGGCCGCGTGGTTCCCTGGGGCGCGCTACTCCACGGTGGCCGAGGCTCGCGACGCCCTGCGCGCCATTGCCCCGCAGAGCGACGGCGAGGAGGACGAAGATCTCGCGAGCGCCTACTTGTTGGAGACGGGCCGCTTTGCCCGCGAACCCCTTCGCGTGCGCGCCTCCTCGGGCGACCGGGTCCTGTGCGACGTGGTGGTGGAACAGGAGCGATTCGTGGTGGGGCGTGCCCCGGGCGTGGCGGTGCGCATCGACGATCCGCGGGTCTCCCGCCGGCAACTCGAATTCCGCCGCCGCGGCGATCGCCTGGAGGTCACCCCGCTCTCCGCGAGCAACCCGACCCTTCTCAACGGTCGACTTCTGCGCAACTCCTCCTACGTCCGCCCGGGGGACGAACTCCTCGTCGCCGAACGCTTTCGGCTCACCCTGGAGGTGGTGGACCCGCTGGACCTCATTCCCGAAACAGAGACCGAGAAGGTGGGCGAGGACACGGTCTGCGTACGGCGCACGACCGGAGCGAGCCCTTGCGCCGCGGAGCCCCGGAGTCCGACGGGTTCCGCCGGCGCGGAGGACGTCGCCACGGAGGCGACCTCGCGCGCTCGGCGGCCGAGCGGTTCGCGCGGCGTCGCTTCCGCGCTTCTCGAAGCGCCCCTCGAGGCCGAGCTTGCGCTGCCGCCTCCGGGACGGCTCCGTCTGGCCGAGGGGGCCTCCGTCCGCGTGACGAGTCTGGTCTCCCTCGGCAGCGCTGCGTCGTGCGAGCTTCGCCTCCCGCGGGATGCGCCGGGTCGCGCGGCGCTCGTGGTGCGCTCCGCCGGAGGCCACTGGGCGGTGAACCTGACCCCCAGCGAGGGCACCCTGGCGGTCGACGGCGTTCCGGTTCCCGACCGCTCGCCGCTGCGCGCCGGCCAGCGCCTCGAGGTGGCCGGCGTGGGGATCGTCTTCGAACTCGAGGAGGCCTCGTGAGCGACGACACGCCGGCCCAGACCGCGGAGTGGGAACTCGTCGACGGCTCGGGCGCGTCCATCCGGCAGTACCGGCAGCGGGTCCCGGGCGGCTGGCTGGTCGTGCTCCAACTCGACGAGCAAGTGAGCTCCTGCTTCTTGCCCGACCCCGAGCACGCGTGGAGGCCTCCGCTCAAGCAGGGGCGCAAGAAGGGCGGCTTCTTCGCCTGACCGCGGGCGGCGGAGGCGGCGAGGCTCCGCCTCGCGCGACGCCGACCGGCGCTGCCCACCGCAGGACTCCATGGGCCGCGCAGCGAGCCCCGAGGAGGCGCGTGCCGGTTCCTCCCCTCGCGGCCTTGGGCTCGCCGTCCTCCAACTCTTTGTCCCGAGACGAAAATTCACCATCTCAGCGTTGGTTGACGCTTTCCAAGGTCCCTGCGCCTTCGGGAATTAGAGGTCCCTTTCGCACGGCAAGACGCTTGCTAGACGCGCGCTCGTCGGAAGGAGAAGGTCCATGCAAGACTCCGCTCACAGCATTCGCCGCCTCGATCGCCCCGAGCCCACCCCCAGCGAGATTGCCGCGCGCTTCGCCGACGACTGGTACGAAGCCCACGGCCAGGGCGACTGACCGCGTCCACCGGAAGGCAGCAGCCCGCCGAAGGGATTCCTGACGGCGCCCGTCGTCGCTCCCAACCCGAAGGCCTCTGGACCTCCCGCGCCGCGCCTCAGCCCACCGCCGGGACCTCTCCACGTTCGTCCGGCGGGGCGCGAGCGGGCGTTCCATCCCGGCCTCGCGGGCTCCCTCCGCGCCGCCGATACCGGGCACGGTCCCCGAGCACGAGAGCCCTGCGGCAGCGGTGATCGGGGGTCGCCTCGGCCCGCGCGCGGCCACGTACGGTGGACCGTCCGCGCGCCCGGCGCTTCCCGGAGGGCTCCCCAAGCTGCTTCGTTCGCCCACTCCTCGCCGACCCTACGGAGCCTCCGAGCCAACGGTGGGGAGTTCGGCTCGACGGCGCGCGAGGGCTCCCGAAGCGAGGAGCAGCGTGGCTCCGCTTCCTTCAGGGGGTGGGTCGAGGCCGCAGGCGCCAGCGGGCCTCCGCGTCGAGGCGCTCTTGGCAGAGCGCCTCGCGGGTTCGGGTCTCCTCTGCGCAGCGTTCCGCCTCTTCCTCGGCTTCTTGCAGCGCGGCCTCTGCCTCGTCCGCCGCGGCCTCCGCCGCGTCGGCGACCTCGCCCGCGACCTTTGCCATCTCGGCCGCCCGCTCCGCGTCGCGTTCGGCCGCGCGCGCGGCTTCGGCGGCGTCGCTCGCCGCCGCCTGGCCCGACGCCTCTCGCTCGCGGGCGGCGTTGAGCGCGCTCCGGGCTTCCGCCAGCGAACGGCGCAGATCCCCTGCCTCGACCTCGGCCCGGTGCCGGCGCTCGGTCGCTTCCGCCGCCTCGGCGTTCTTGGCCTCGGCCTCGCCGAGGAGCGCCTCTCGCTCGGCCTCGAGGTCGGAGGCACGCTTCTCCGCCTCCCCCTTCTCCTTGAGGACCGCGGTCCGCTTCTCCTTGGCCAGGACGAGTTGCCGCTGGGGACCGGCCATGGCCTCGCGCGCGCGCTCCAGCGCGTCCTTGGCCCGCTCCTCCTCCTCGCGCGCAGCCTGTTCCGCCTGGGCCTTCTCGAACACCGCGGCCGAACTCTTCGCGGCCAGCTCCGCGGCCGCCTTGCGCTCCTCGAGGGTCTTGGCGCGCGAGACGGCCTGGGAACGCTCCAGGGCTTCTTCGCTGGCTGCCTCGGCGGCCGCGGAGGCCTCCCGGGTCGCCTGGGCCTTCGACTCGAGCTCGGCCTCGGCCGCCGCCACCGCTTGCTCGCAACGGGCGACCTCCTGCTCGGCGGCAAAGACCTCTTCCTCGGCCGCCTGCAAGGCGGACGCGTTCTGGGAGACGCGCGCGCGGGCTTCGCTGAGCGCCTTGGAACGCTGCGCAGCGTCCTGGGAGGCTGCGCGCGCCGCCTCGAGGGCCGCCTTCTCGGCCTCCTCGGCGGCGCGCACGTTGGCCTCCGCGTCGGCGAGGGCGCCCGTGAGCTCCTCCACGCGCAGTTCCGCGTCCTTGACGCTCGTGGTGGCGTTGCCCTCGTCGCCCGCCTTCGCGTCGGCGCGGGCCCGGGCCTTTTCGGCCACCTGCCGCAGCTGTTCGGCCGCTTGCTCGGCCTCGCGAGCGTCGACCCGCGCCTGCTCGGCGCGTGCCCGCGCGGCGACGGCGGCGTTTCGCGCCAAGGCCAAGCGGAGCCGCGCCGCGTTCTCCTCCTGCAGCGCCTGCGCGAGCGTTCGCCGGGCCGCATCGAGCGCCGCCCGGAAGGCCTCGTCGCCGCGCCGGGAGGCCTCGTCCTCCGCGCGCTTGGCTTCCTGCGCCGCCCGGATCCGTGCGACCGTCTCCTCGCTGCGCTCTCGCCAGCGCGCGGCGGCGGATTCGGCCTTCGCCGCGGCCGCGGCCACGGGGTCGCCTGCGCCGTCCCGTGCGGGGTCGCCTGCGTCGTCCCGTGCGGGGTCGTCTGCGCCGTCCTGCGCGGTCGCCGCGACGGCAACCGGGAGGGCGTCCACCGCGCGCGGGCTGCTGCCACCGTCCGGACCTTCGTTGTCGGCGCTCGGCGAAGGAGCCTCGGCGCCGGCGTCCTGAGCCGAGCGGTCGCTGGCGGTGTCTTCGTCGCCCGCGCGCGACGGTTCGCCGGTTGGTTGCTTCTTCAGGCCCATCCCCAGCCTCCACGGAGTGCGGCGCCACCATAGCAGTCCGTCCGAGAAGTCTCGCCGTGGCGTGGGGCGCTTTCCCCCGCGGTCGCGTCGGAGCCCGTGCGGGGACGCAAGGAGATTCCCTCGGCCCAGCGCCCAGCGTCGTTCCGCAAGTCCTCGGCGCCCTTCCCCGGGACCGACGCGGCGCCGCACCTCATGCGTCCGGCTCCTGCTCGAGGGCCAGCGCCAGGGCGACGCGCTCGCCGCGTTGGCGGAGCGCCCGCGCGCGCTGCACTTGCTCGGCGCTTGCCGGGTCGTCCCAGCGCAGGTCCGGTCCGGCGTACCGCCGGAGCGCTTCCGCTTCGACCGCCGCCGAGATCGCCTCTTCGAGCGCCGCGCGCAGGGGAGGGTCGAGGGGGAACTCCTCCAAGAGCGCCCGCCACCCTTTGGACGCAAGGGGCGTCGAGGCGACCGGGGCGGTCGGCGCGACCCCCAAGCGCGTCAGGGCCTCCTCGGCGGCGGCCAACCGCTCGGCCAGGAGTTCGGCCCGGCGCCGTTCTTCGGCCAGCCGCTCCTCCGCCCCGACGCGCGTTTCCTCCACGGCCTCCGCGGAGCGCCGCTCCAGCAAGTCGAGCTCCACGGCCAGGCGCTTCGCGTCGACCCGTGCGGTCTCCCGCTCCTTGCGGCTGGCCTCGAGCGCGCGCTCCTTTTCTTCGAGGGCCGCCTCGAGCTCCGCGCTCTTCCCTCGCAGCTCCCGAAGTTCGCCCACCGCTTCGGACAGGCGTTCTTCGAGGCGCGCGCTCTCTTTGTCTGCGGCGCCGCGCTCGGCGCGCAGCCGCTCGATTTCTTCGTCGCGCTCGTTGAGTTGGCGGCGCGCCTTCTCCAGGCGTTCCTTCGCCTCGCGGAGTTTCTCGCTCAGCGACTCGGTCAGCTCCTCGCCCTTGCTTCCCCAGGCGCGCAGGCGATCCACCTCGGCTCGCAGTGCCGCCAGCTCGCGCTGCGCGGCTTCGAGGGCGGCAGGATCGGCTCCCGCGCCGCTTCCCCCGCTCGCGCCGCGCGGAGGCTGCGCGCAGAAGCGCACGAAGGTCCGCCCGAGGATGAACACGTCGTGGTCGCGTAGGCCCTCGGTTTCTTGGACCAAGCGGTGCAGGCCGTGGACCGTCATTCCCTGGCCTAGGTCCCGCAGCCAGTAGGCGCCCTGGGCGGGATACACCTGGCAGTGCTGCGGGGCGATCTCGGGGTCGCGGAGCTGGATGTGCGCGTCGGGGGCGCTCCCGATGATGAGGGTGGCCGTGGGGTTGAGCTCGACGAAGTCGTCGGCTCGCTCTCCGCTGAGGAATTGCAACCAGGCCATGCCGTCTCCTGAGGAGCCTCCAGCCTAGTGCCCGTTTGGGCGCGGCGAAACCCCTTCGGCGCCGGCGGGGGGCCTTCGCCCGAGCAGGTCCAATACGGCCCGATGCAGCGTGGGCGCCGTGTCCGGGCCGAGGGAGTTCACCTCGCCGTAGGGAGAGGTCGAGGCGCCGTAGAGGAAGGGAGGCTCTGCGTCCCACTCGCTCTTGGGAATGATGTAGCCAACCTCGTCGTTGGCGAGTCCGAAGACCAGCTTCAGTTTGCCGGGCATGGCATCGCGCCACGGGGGGATCTCCACGGGGTCCAGAGCGAAGTCTGCGCCAGGGGCCCGCTCGACGCCTCCGTTGACGATCTCGGGGTAGACCTCCCCCGGCACGCAGAGGATGCTCGCTTCCCCCAGGCGGAGCAACGCGACCTCGCTGCGCAGGTGCCGCCAGCGGACGTGCCCGCGGTCGATGGTCCCTAGGGCGGGCGCGAGCAGGAAGCGCCAGTTGTCCACGCGCAGCGCGACGGTGCGGGCTCGGATCGAGAGGGCGGGGCGGTCGTCGCGCGGAACCGTCCAGGGCCCGTGGACGTGGGCGAGCACCGCGCGGGCCAGGGAGAAGCCCAGGGCGCGCGCCTTTTCGTGGGACGGTTCCTGCAGCACTCCGCCGCCAAGGGGATCGCGCACCGCGACGCGCGGCGAGGTGGTCATGAGTCCGCCCACGGCGCCGTTCACGAACAGGTGGGTGCCGCCGAGCCCAGGTTCGCGCGGCGGGAGGCCGTGCTCGAGGGCGTCGCGCAGGTAGCCGGGGAAGTCGGCGGTGATCTCGGTGTTTCGCGACCACGCGGTCTCGGGATGGTCGCCCCAGGTCACGATGCTGCCCACGGTCTCGTCGCTGCCGGGGCGGGTGAAGTGGAGCATGCGCACGTCGGCGTCGAAGACTTCGGGTGCGCGGGTGTCCTCGACGAGCCCTGCGGGGCTGAGGGGAATGCGGCGCAGGCTCAACTCGGCGGGCTCGAGCGCGGTCGTGGCGCGCGCGAGTACCTCGACGCAGGTGCCTATGACCCGCTCCCGGTAGGCGGGGTCGACGCCGCTGCGCCCGGGGAAGGCCCCCCACAGCCCGAGGAGGTCGGGGGTGGAGTGGTTGTGGGTGGAGGCCACGACCACGTAGTCGAGCCGGAGTTCCGGGGCCACGCGGCGGCGCACGGCGACGACGTCGTCGTGGAAGAAGCCGATGGCGTCGAGGGCGACGATGCCCACGCGGGCGCGACCGTCATCGATGACGCAGGCGACCGCCCACAGGTCGTCGTGCACCGCGGTGGCGGCTCGGCCCACGCGGAAGCCGGCCAGCCACACGGGGCGTCCGCCGGGGCCAGGGACCTCGGGGGTGATGGCCTCGCGGGCGAAGCCCACGCGCAGCCCACGGACCTCCCCCGGCGCCGCAGGGCCTCCGAGGTCGAGCTGCACGCGGTAGCCGGGGCTGCGGTCGCGCAGCGCCCACAGGACCCAGAGGGCCGCTGCGACGAGGGCAAAGAGCAGCAAGCAGCCGCAGCAGCGCGTCTTGCGGACGCGGGGGCGGTGGGGCTCGGACGGCTCGGGCGGCTCGGAGTTCACGAGCACCGAACATACCGGGGCGACGGGGCGACGGGGCGAAGGTCGGGCTCGGTCCCCGCGGGCGCGCGGAGACGATCGCCGCGGGCGGCGTCTCCGCGAGCAGCGCGCCGCGACCCCGGCCGGCCTCGGTGGTAGGCTGGAGAGGTCGTCGTGGCAGCGACTCCGCATCGCATCGGTCCCTACGAAGTCACCGAGGTCCTCGGCCGTGGCGGCATGGGACAGGTCTACGCCGCGCGGCATCCCGAGCGGGGCGAGGTCGCCGTCAAGGTCCTGCTCGCCGGAGGCGAGGCGACGCCAGCCCAACAGGCCCGCTTCGAGCGCGAGGCGGAGGTCCTCGCCCGACTCCGGCATCCGGGCGTCGTTCGGATTCTCTCCGCTGGGGTGGAGCGGGGCGTGCCCTGGATTGCCATGGAGCGCCTCGTCGGCGAGACCCTGGAGGACCGCCTCGCTCGGTCCGGTCCCCTGTCCCCCGAGGCCGTGCGGGCGTTGGGCCGCTCGATCGCCGAGGCCCTCTCCGCCGCCCACGCGGTCGGGGTGGTGCATCGGGACCTCAAGCCCGCCAACGTCTTCCTTCGCAGCGACGGTTCGCCCGTGGTCTTGGACTTCGGCCTGGCGAAGGACCTTGGCCCCGGCGCTGCCGAGCGTTTGACCCAGACCGGTTGCCTCGTCGGTACGCCCGCGTTCTTGAGCCCAGAGCAAGTCTCGGGGTCGCCCGCCCAGCACCGGCCCACCAGCGACGTCTACGGTCTGGGCGCCACCCTCTACGCTGCCCTGACGGGGCGGCCCCCGGTGGGCGGAGCCACGGTTCTGGAGGTGCTGCTCGCGACCCAGCGCCAGCAACCCGTCCCACCCTCGCGCCTCGCGCCGAAGGTGCCCGCGGCCCTCGAGGCCGTGGTCCTCCGCTGCCTCGAGAAGGAGCCCGCGGCGCGTTACCCCGACATGGCCGCCCTGGCGCGAGCCCTGGCCGAGGCGGGTCCGAGCGCGCCCGGTCGCGCCGTGCGGTGGCGTCGGGTCGTCGTCGGCGCGGCGGCCTTTGCGGCGACGCTTGGACTGGTCCGAGCCCTTCGCGTCGCCTCCCATCCGCGTTCCCCACTTCCCCGTTCGCCCGCGGCCGTCCGCGAAGAGGCCCAGGGAGCGCTCGCGGCAGGCGAGACCGCCCGGGGTTTGGAGTTGCTTCGGGTGGCCGCCGACGCGGGCGACGCGCCCGCCGCCTACGCCCTCGGACTTCGCTACCAAGGAGGCGACGTCGTGGCGCGGGACCCGCGCGTTGCCGAGGCTTGGTTTTGTCGAGCCGCGGAGGCCGGTCACGCGGCGGCCGCCGTGCGCCTGGCGGCGATCCTCGAAGAGCGCCGGGGAGGCGGCGACGAGGAGGCCCTTGCCTGGTACCGCCGGGCTGCCGAAGCCGGCCAGCCCGATGCGGCCTACGTTCTGGCGGTGCGCAGCGCGGCGGGTACGGGCGTCGAGCGGGACGCGGACGCGGCCCGGCGCTGGTACGAGCGCGCCGCCGAGGGGTTCCGTCGGGGAGAGGGACTCTCTTCTCGCAAACGGAGCTTTCGCCTCGGTCGGATCCTCTGGGAGGGCCTCGCCGGAGATCGCGATCCCGAGGCAGGGTTGCGTCTCTTGCGGCGGGCCGCTGCGGAGGGGGAGCCCAAAGCGGCGCTCTACCTCGGGCGCCTCGCCGGCGACGACGAACAGGCGGCGGTGGGCCTTGGGGAGGGCCTGCGGCTCTTGCGCCGAGCCGCGACGGGGGGCGAGTCGGAGGCGTCCTTGCTCCTCGCCCTGCGCTACATGAAGGGCGACGGCGTCCCGGCGGACCCCGAGGCGGCCTTGCCTTGGTGGCGACGCGCCGCCGAGGGAGGGGAAGTCCTGGCCTCCGCCTACCTCGCCTGGGCCTACGCGCGCGGGGAGGGGGTGGTGCGCAACGAGGCGGAGGCGGAGCGGTGGTTCGCGCGCGCGGCGGCCGCCGCTTCCCCCGAGCGCGTCCTCTTCCTTGCGGCGGAGCATCAGCGAGGGAACCGCCTTCCGCGGGACGACGCCCAGACCGTGCGTTGGCTGCGCCGAGCGGTCGAGCTTGGCTCCACGGAAGGCATGGCCGCGCTCGGTCGCCTCTACGAGCAGGGCCGCGGGGTTCCGAAGGAACCCTGGACCGCCGCCGACCTCTACCGTCGCGCCGCCGACGGCGGGAACCCCAAGGGGCTGGCCCGGCTCGGGCGCCTGTACGAGAAGGGCCTCGGCGTTCCTGGGGACCTGAAGGCCGCGGAGCGGTGCTTTCGCGAGGCCGCGGAGGCGGGACTCCCGGAAGCTGCCTACGACCTGGCGCGCCTCTACGGGGGCGAGAGCGGTTTTCCTGCGAACCAGCGCGAAGCACTGCGCTGGTGCCGGTTGGCCGCCCAGGCGGACCTTCCGATCGCGGCCTATCGGATGGGGCAGTTCTACGAGACCGGCCAAGGGGTTCCCGTCGACCCGGCGGAAGCGGCGCGCTGGTACCTGCGCGCCGCGAAGCGGAGCAGCAGGAGGGCGCTGCTCCGGCTGGCGCATCTCCATCGCCACGGGCTGGGCGTATCGCGCGATCCCGTCCGAGCTGCGAAGCTCTACCGCCGCGCCGCGGACCAAGGTTCGCCGGAGGGCATGTACCAGCTCTCGATCCTCCTCGCGAACGGAGACGGAGTCCCCTCCGATCCCGACGAGGCCTTGCGCCTGCTGCGTCGCGCAGCCGAGAGCGGGCACGCCAAGGCGATGGCCGCCCTGGGGAGGCGCTGCGAGGAGGGTCGGGGCCTTGCCCGCGACCCGGCGCAGGCCGCAGCCTGGTACCGGCGCGCCATCTCCGCTGGGGCCACGAGCGCGGCGGTGCACCTCGCCCGGCTCTGCGAGCGCGGCGACGGCGTTGCCCGCGACCCGGCCGCGGCGCGGCGCTGGCTCGAATACGCGGCGGAGCGTGGGGTCGGCCTGGCGGACTACGTCCTCGGGCTGTGGGCGCTCGAGGGGAGGAACGGGAGGCGCGATCCGAAGCGGGCCGTGCAGCACCTCCTCCGCGCAGCCCGTGCGGGCCATGTTGGGGCCATGCGCTTGCTGCAGCGCTGCTACCGGCGGGGCGAAGGCGTCGCCGCGGACCCGAAGTCCGCGGACGCATGGCGTCGGCGCGCGCAGGAGGCCGCGAGCGCACCGCCCGAGTGACGCTTCGCTCGATCCACGCGTCCGTGTCGAGCGCCTTCGACCTCAACAGGGTTCGTGCTCGCGGCAGATTCGCTCGCTGTCCGCGGCGGTCAGGGGTTCGCCCGTGAGGCCACAGCGGTAGCGCCGACCGCGTCGGCGGAAATGGGCGCAGGTCCGGCAAACTCCAAAGGTAAGCCTCCCGTGGGCCTCTTGCGCCGAGCGGAGGACGGGCAGGAGCAGACTCGCGAGCCGGGCCTGCTCCGCCTTCTCGAGTTGCTCCAAGCCACGGGCCACCGGGTCGCGGGCGGCCGCGATGGCCAGCGCAGCCCTGCCCTTGGAAGTCAGGGCGCAATGCACGGACCGGCGGTCGGCTGTGTCGGGAGTCTTGGTGAGGAAGCCCTTTCTCTCGAGGGCGAGGAGCGTCTGCGAGACGGTTCCCCGGGACGAGCACAAGAAGTCGGCCAGCGCGGCGGGCGTGTCGCTGTACTTGTTGCAGCGCTCTAGGTAGGAGAGGGCGTCGAGTTGAGCGGCGTTCAGCCCGAGCTCGGCTCCCGCGGCACGCCGCTCGGCGCGGCTCAGGGTCGCCAAACGCTCCAGCAGCTCGCTCGGGGTCAGTTCTTGCACGTACTTACGATAGCGAGTCGAAATCGACTGGACCAGGCTCCCCTGGGTTGCTCTATTGGTAGCGACTCGATATTACAAGCGAGCCGCCACCCTCGAGAAGGAGAGATCCGTGACGAACCAAACCGCGATCCCTGGATACACGTACGGCGCCGCCGACTTGGCGCGCGCTCCCATTTCCCTCGACGACTTCGAGACGATGAAGAAGTCCGTCACCTTCGGGGAAGACGATGCGGAGGCGCTGCGCGCCTCCGCGCCGATCCTCGAGCCGCACATCGAGGAGATCCTCGACGTCTGGTACGGCTTCGTGGGCAGCCAGCCCCACCTGGTTCGCCACTTCTGCGACCCGACCACCGGAGCTCCCCTCGAGGGGTATCTGAACGCGGTACGGCGCCGGTTCGGCCAGTGGATTCGTGACACCGCAGCGGCGAACTACGACCAGGCCTGGCTGGACTACCAATTCGAGATCGGAAGGCGCCACCACTCCAGCGGGAAGAACACCACCGACGGAGTCGAGGCCAGCCCGCTCATCCCGCTGCGCGACCTGATCTTGCTGACCTACCCGATCACCGCGACCCTCAAGCCCTTCCTGGGCCGGACGGGGGCTCCTCCGGAAGAGATCGAGCGCATGCAGCAGGCCTGGCTCAAGTCGGTGCTGCTCCAGGTCACGCTCTGGAGCCACCCCTACGTCCGCGGGGGCGAGTTCTAGGGAACCCCGGAGCGCGCTTCCGGCGGGAGGCGGTGCGCTGGCTCAGCGCCCTCGGAGGCGCTCGACGTCGAGCGCCTCCGAAGGCGCGTCTTCCTCCTCTACGCCTGCCCGTCGCTCCGCCCGGGTCGAGCGGTACAACGCGGGCCGCGGAAGCGTGCCGAGGCTTCTCGTTGGCGGTCGTCGGTGCCGGGTCTCGGCGGAGGCCGGCAGTTGCGGTCAGGGAAGGTGCGGCAGGGTGCCAGGTTTCGCTTCGGACCGGCGTCGCAGGTCCTCGAGGTCCTCCACGAGCCGGGCCACTTCCTCGAGCGCGGCGACGCCGCGTGCGGCGACGGCGTCCCGCGCGGCGCGGAAGGCGGCCAGGTGGGTTGGCCGCAGGCGCGCGTAGGCCTGCGAGGCCGGCTCTTCCAGCCAGTGCACGGCGTGCGCGAGGCTGCGCCCGGCCGCGGCGGCGTCGCCGCCCAGGAGCTGGAGGAGGGCGGCGCGGACCCACCAGCCGGCGTATTCGGGGCGGCTGCGGAGGAAGGCTTCCAGGCGGGGGCGCACGAAGGCCGGTCGTTCCCGTCCCACCTGCTCCCAGAGAAAGACGACGCACTGGTTGGTTCGCTGGGATGCTTCGGCCAGGCGGTCCAGATGGTAGGCGGCGTCGAGGATGGCTTCCTCGGTCTTGCCCAAGGCCCGGGCCACCTGCATGCGCGTGTAGCGGAGCTGCGGCAGAGTGGGCAAGGCCTCCACGGCGCGCCCGAGGTCCTTCCACGCCTCCTCGAGCCGGCCCAAGCGGCGCAGGCCGACGGCGCGGGCGCCGTAGGCGATGCCCTGCTTCGGTCCCGGCGCCAGGGTGCTCAGAAGTTCGCTGGCCACGGCGACGAGTTCGCGGCACTCCGCGGGGTCGTACGCCCACTCGAAGCGGTCGTTGAGGGCCGCCAGGGTTACGCAGAGCACGGTCTGCAGTTCGACGCGCTCGGTGGGGTCCGCCGCGAGCGCGATGGCACGCCGCACGGGGACGAGGAGGGCCCGCCGCCCCTCGTGATCCGTAACGAACTCGACCATGCCCGCCAGGCGTCGCTGCACGGCGTGATCGTCGGGGACGAGCTCCGAGAGCGCGTGGCCGAGCTTGGGGTCTCCCACGCGCCCGGGCCCGCCGCGCTCGAAGTTGCCCAGGGCCGCGCGGAGGAGGGTCTGGATCAGGTCCGGCGGCGGTGGTTCGGCGGGGCTGAGGAGGCGGGCCAGGCGGCAGCGGTCCACGAGGTCGAAGCAGGCCTCCGGGTTCGGCTCGGCCTGTCGTTCGAGGGAGGCCGCGCGGGAACGCGCCAGGGCGTAGACCGCCCGCGCCAGCTTGGCGCGTTCGGGGGCGGGGTCGACCTGAGGAGGCAGGGCGCGCAGGCGCTCCAGGGCTTCGCGCGGATGCTCGGCGTGCGCCGCGCCCGCGAAGCGAAGGGCCACGGCCCAGCGCAGTTCGAGCGGCGGGTCGGGGAGGGCGGCCAAGGCCTCCTCGGCCGCTGCCTGCTGCCCGAGCGCGAGAAGGGCCCGCACGCGCAGGCGCTGCTCGCCGGGGCGCAGCGGGCGCCGGCGCGCGACGGCTTCGAGGTCGGCGAGGGCCAGGCGCGCGTCGTGGCGGGCGCGCAGTCCAGCCTCCCCGAGAGCGCGGGCGCGCCAGGCCCGCAGTTCGCAGGCACGCCAGCCGCCCGCGATCGCGCGTCCCAGGGTCCGCGCGCCCGCCGTGGCGGCGGCGGGCTCGACGGGGCTCGCCGTGACGGCGATGGCGGCGGCGAGGACCTCGCCGCCGCGCGCGCCGGCGGTCGCGAGCGCTTCGGCAGCGGTCTGGGCCTGCGCTCGCCGGCCGGCGCTCAAGGTCGCCAAGCCGGTCAGCGTGCGGACGCGCTCGCTGGCGCCCACGAGCAAGCGACGATCTTCGGGCGCCGCGGCGGCGCGCAAGCGCTCGACCTCCGCGGCCAGGGCTTCGGCTTCGCGGAGCGCGCCGGCGAGAGAGGCCTCGCTGCGGAGGAGCGCGTCGGCGCGCTCGGCGAGTCGCTGCGCGCGCCGGCGCACCTCCGCGCTGGGGAGGGTGCGTGGCCAGCGCAGCGCGACGAGCCCGAGCGCGCAGGCCACGGCCGCCAGGCCTGCGACCGCGAGCACGGGGCGGAGGGGCCGAGCCCAGCGCCGCCCGCCGCCGTCGCGGCGCAGTCGCGCGATGCCCTCGGCCAGTTCCAGCGCGGAGGGGCGCTCGGCAGGACGCTTGGCAAGGGCTCGGGCGCACAGGGCGTCGTGGCGCGGGCCGAGGTCTCGCCGCAGCGAGGACGGTGGGGTGGGGCGGTCGTGGACGATGCTCGAGATCAGGGACAGGGCCGACTCTCCCGTGAAGGGGCGCCGGCCGGTGAGGACTTCGTAGAGGACGACGCCCAGGGAGAAGACGTCGCTGGGCGGACCGACATCGCGGTCGCCGCGCACTTGTTCGGGGGACATGTAGCTCGGCGTGCCGAGCATTGCGCCGGTGCGGGTGAGCCGCGTGCGCCGGTCCAGGTCGCGCACGAGCCCGAAGTCGCCGACCTTGGCCTCCCCGGCGGGGGTCACCAGGATGTTCGAAGGCTTGAGGTCGCGGTGCACGATGCCCCGCTCGTGGGCGTGGTGCACGGCGCGGGCGGCTTGCTCCAAGAGCCCCAGGAGCTCGTCGCGCGAGCGGTCCTCCGCGGCGAGGACCGCCTCGAGGTCGGCGCCCTCGACCAGCTCCATGACGATGCAGGGCGCGGGCCCGACGAGGTCTGCCCGGAGGAGCCGGACGATGTGGGGATGGTCGAGGCCGGCCAGCGCGCGTGCCTCGCGCACGAAGCGCTCTCGGCGTTTGGGCTGGGCGTCCGCATCGAGGACGACCTTCAAGGCGACGGGCTGGCCGTTCGGAGCGCGGGCACGGAGCACGACGCCCATGGCGCCCCGCCCGAGTTCGGCTTCCACGCGGCAGCCCAGGACCACGGAGCCGACCTCAGGACCGGCGGCGCGGAAGAGCGGAGGGCGCGGGCGCTCGGGCGTCACGCCCTCAGCCTAGCAGGCGTCTCGGGACCTCCCGACGAAGCGCAGGGATGGCGGCCGCCTTCGGGCGGCGTCCGACGGCGGCCGGTCGCCCGCTCTGGGCAACGAAGGGCGAGGGGGGCCTGCGCGGCGCCGTCTCGCCGGGGGCGGCCTTGCCTTCGGCAGGAGGGTAGAGTGCGCGGGCGGAGGTCAGCATGTCCGAACAAGGCTGGATCGTCGACGTCGACGCGCGCAATTTCGAGCGGGAGGTGGTCGAGCGGTCCCTGCAAGTCCCCGTCATCGTGGACTTCTGGGCAACGTGGTGCGGGCCGTGCCGGATGCTCGGGCCCCTGCTCGAGCGACTGGTAAACGAGCGGGAGGGCGCGGTGGTCCTCGCCAAGGTCGACGTGGACCGCGCGAACGACCTGGCGGCTGTGTTCGGCATCACGAGCGTTCCGACGGTGGTCGCCTTCCGCGACGCCCAGCCGGTGCGTTCCTTCCAAGGGGCCTTGCCCGAGCCCGAGCTGCGCCGCTTCCTCGACGATCTCGCCCCCGCGCCGGCGGACCGCCGCGCCGAGGCGCTGGAAGCGAAGAGCCCTGCGGAGGCCGAGGCCGGCTTCCGCGCGATCCTGGCCGAAGAGCCCGAGCACGCCGAGGCGCTGCTCGGGCTGGCCCGGCTCCTCGTCGAGCGCGGCGACTTCGAGGAGGCCCGCGAGCTCCTCGGGCGTGTGCCCGGCGGGAGCGAGCAGGCCGAGGCCGCCGAGGCCCTGCGGGCGCGGATGACCCTCGTCGAGCGAGGGCGGGAGCAGCCGCCCGAAGAGGAGCTGCGCGCGGCCCTCGCCGCCGGCGAAGGCCCCGAGCGCCGCGTCGCCCTCGGCCTGCGCCTCGCCGGCGAGGGGCGCTACGCAGAGGCCCTCGAGGAGCTCTACGCGGCGGGGAGCGCGGACCGCGAGATCGCCCGCGGACCCGTGCGGGAGGGCATGGTCGCCATCTTCGCGGCGCTCGGGCACGGCGACCCCCTCGTCACCGAGTACCGGCGCAAGCTCGGCTTGCTCCTCTTCTGAGCCGCGCGCCGCTCGCCTCGCTGCGCCGAAGAGGTCCTTGCCGAGGCCTCCCGAAAGGCTGCGAAGTGCACCTTCCCCTCGTCCGGGGCGGAGGCCCGCGCGGCGCACGGAGGCGTTCGGCCGCAGGGCCGAGGAAGCACGCTCGGCTGCTCCGGAACGGGGAGGGGCGAGCGCGCCCCGCGTGGGCGGAGTACCCTGGTTCCGTGCGGAGCGAGGGCAAGGCAGGGTCCGGTTGGGCGCCCGGCGCGGCCGTCGACGGCTACCGGCTTCTCGAACGCCTCGGCCGAGGCGGGATGGGCGAGGTCTTCCGGGCGCGGCACACGGCGACCGGGGCCGAGGTGGCGATCAAGTCCTTGCTCTGCCTGGACGAGCTCGAACTCGTCGCCCGGTTCCGCCGCGAGGGCGAGGCGCAGGCGCGCGCCGATGCGCATCCGGCGGTCCTGCGGGTTCGCTCGGCGGGGGTATCGGCGGGGCGCCCCTACCTCGTCTTGGACTACGCGGCGGGAGGATCCCTGGCCCAGCGCCTGGTCGGCGGTCCCTTGCCTGCCGACGACACCGCGCGGATCGGCGCCGCGCTGGCCCGCGGCCTCGCGCACATGCACCGCCGGGGCGTGCTCCACCGCGACCTGAAGCCCGAGAACGTGCTCTTCGACGAGCAAGGCCGACCTCGCCTCTCGGACTTCGGCCTCAGCAAGCTGCGCGGAGAGGACGCCCTGACCGCCACCGGCACGCTGCTCGGGACCCCGGCGGCGATGCCTCCCGAGCAGGTACGGTCCGCAGCGGCGGCGGACGAGCGCAGCGATGTCTACGGACTTGGGGCCGTGCTCTACGCCTGCGCCACCGGGCGTCTGCCTTTCGTCGGCGGCGGGGTGCTCTCCGTGCTCGATCGCGTCCTCCGCGAGCCCCCGCTTCCTCCCGGGAAGCTTGCGCCCCTGGACGCGGGGCTGGAGCGGATCATCCTCCGCTGCCTGGAGAAGGACCCCGCGGCCCGCTACGCCACCGCGGACGCGCTCGCCGACGCACTCGAAGACTGGCTTGCCCGGAAGGGGGCGGCGAGACCCCGGGCCCGCCGCGTGGCCGTCGGGCTCCTCCTCGCGGGGGCTTGTGCCCTCGCGGGCCTCGGGTTCTTGGCCTGGACGAAGCGAAGCGCCGCGGGGAGGCCCGCGTCGTTGCGGGGCTCCCCGCAGCCGAGCGACGCCGCCCCCAGGGAGCGGAGCGCCGAGGAGCTCGGACGGCCAGCCCCCGGCCGGCCGCTGCCCGACCGGCCACCGAGCGGAGGCGGCGAGCGCGACCCGGCACTGTCCAACGCGGCCGATGCGCGCGCGCTTGCCTCCGACCCTGCGGAGCGCGCGGAGCGACTCGACGCGCTCCTAGAGCGCATCCCAGCCCCCAGCGAGGTCCCTCCCGCCGACCTCGATGCGGCGTTCCAGCAGGGTTGGCACGACAACTACGAGAAATCCATCACGGCGGGCATCTACGGGCAGAGCCTCCTCGCCCTCGGTCGTCCCGACCTGGCCGTACAATGGTTCGCCTCCGGAGCGCGCGGCGACGGCGACCCGCGCTGCTGGGTGGAACTCGGCGACGCCTTCCTGGCAGGGGCCGGGGTCGAGCGCGACGCCCAGGCGGCGCGGGCTTGCTACGAGCGCGCCGCCGGGGCCGGCCTTGCGGCCGCGGCCTTGCGCCTGGGCGATCATCTCGAGATGGGCACCTGGCAGGAGCCGGACGCCTCGCGGAAGGCGGTGGAATGGTACTGGCGTGCCGCGCGCGGAGAGGGGGGAAAGGATGACGACGTCGGCTCCGCGATGCGCGCAACGGTTCGTCTGCTGCGCATCGCGCGCGAGGACCCCGCGCGGGTCGATCCCGAAGGGGCGCTGCGCCTCGGCGTACGCCGCCTGCGTTCGTGCGAACCCGGGCGCCGCGCTCCCCTCGCCCTCGCCCTCGCCCGACTCGTGCGTGCGCGGGGAGAGCACGAGCGCGCTCCGGAGGTCGTCGGCTGGCTGCGCCTGGCGCTGAAGCCAACGCGCTTTGTGCAGGACCGGGAGGCCGCGCGGCAAGAGCTGATGGCCATCTACCGCGAGGGCTGGGGGAGCGTCGGCCCCGACCCTGCCGCCGTCCGCGCCCTGGAGGCCGAGGGGCCGACGCCGCCGGCCGGGGGCGAGGCCGCGGGGTCCCGCTGAGAGGGGGCGGCCGGCCTCCGACCGGCGTCCGGGTCGCGACCGGCGCCTCCCGAAGGCCGGTGGCGCCGACTGCGCGGCGAGCTTCTTGTCTCGGATCCTGGCGAGGGCGCTTCGCAGGCAGTAGGCTGCGCCTCGGTGAACGAACCCCGCGGCATCGGCAAGAAGATCGTCGTCATCGGCGACCGCGTCCTGGTGAAGCCGAGCGAAGACCGGCGCACGCACTCGGGGCTCTTCCTCCCCGTGGGCGTTCACGAGAGCGACGGGGTCCGCTCCGGGTTGGTGGTCGCTCGCGGTCCGGGCGTTCCCATTCCCAGCCAGGCCCCGGACGAGGACGAGCCCTGGAAGGAGCCGCGTCGCGATGGGCGCTACCTGCCCATGCAGGTCGAGGTCGGCGACTTCGCGCTCTTCTTCAAGAAGGCCGCGGTCGAGGTGCGCTACGAGGGCGAGACCTACCTCGTCGTTCCCCAATCCGCCGTCCTCGTGGTCTTCCGCGAGGGCGCCGAGTAGGGCGTTCTCCAACCCACCGCGCAGACCCTCAGGAGTCCGTGCTCGGCAGGCGTCGCGGACCTGGCCGGCGCAGCGCGGCCAAGTCCGTCGCGATGCTCTCCTGCCGCTTCCACTGCCCGTAGAGGCGCCCGCGCGATGCGAGGCGTTCGAGGGCAGCGCGCGTTTCGGCCGAGAGCCGGCCCGGCGCCTCGTCCCGAAAGGGGGTTCCGGGCAGCGGGAGGAAGGTGTGGCCGTGCACGCGCGCTCCGCGTTCCGCGAGCGAACGCGCCAGCTCGAGGGAGGCGGCGGCCTCGGCCGGACCTTCGCCGGGCAGGCCGAAGATGAAGTCCACGTGCGGGGTGAAGCCCGCCTGGAGCGACACGGCGACGGCGCGCTCGATGACGTCGACGCCGTGGCCGCGCTTGCTCCGCTCCAGGACCGCCTCGGAGCCGGACTGCGCGCCGAGGATGATGTCGCGGTTGTCCACGTAGCGGCGCAGGAGGGCCAAGGCCTCGGGGGTCACGTGTTCGGGGCGGAGCTCGGAGGGGAAGGTCCCGTAGAACAAGCGCCGCGCGGGGCCAATGCGCTCGCGCACACCGGCCAAGAGGGCCTCCAGGCGTTCCAGACAAGGCTCGGGGCCCTGCGCGCCGTAGGAGAGGGAGGTAGGCGAGATGAAGCGGAAGTCGCGGAAGCCTCGCCCGACGAGGTGCTCGACCCAGCGGAAGACGTTCTCGGGCGACCGATGGCGGAAGCGGGCCCGATTCATGTACGGGGTCTGGCAGAAGCGGCAGGCGTAGATGCAACCGCGCGTGATCTCGATGGGGCCGAGCCGGTCGTGGGCGGGGGCGAAGGGCGGGAAGGCGTCGAGGTCCACGGGCCGGGCTCGCCCTGCGAGGCGGAGTTCCCCCTCCTCCAAGGAGGCGACGCCGCGCAGACCCCGCGGGTCTTCCCCGGCGAGCAAGGCGCGCACGACGGAGCGGATCGTCTCCTCCCCCTCGCCGACGGCGACGAGGTCGAAGCCGGTCTCGAGGCAGGCCCGAGGTTCGGCGCTGGCGTGCACGCCACCGGCGAGGTGCAGCACGCGGGGGTCCTGCACCCGCTCGCGCAGGCTCGCCAGCCGCGCGGCGATCGCGAGGAAGTCGGCCGAGTAGAAGGACCAGCACACCAGAACCCGTTCCGCGCGGCGCAACCGCGCGGCGACCGCCTCGGCAAGGTCGTCTGCGCGCGGGACGAAGTCCACGGGGACCTCGCGCGTCTCCGGGTCCGTTTCCAGGGAGCCGACGAGGGTGTGAAAGGCGTACTTGCCCGTGCGCCGGTAGTCCAGGACCAGGGCCAAGGGGGCGCTCACGGCCTCGATCCTACGCGGGCCCAGCCCCGCCGCGCGAGGGCGGCCGTGCGGGACGGCCGGCCCGTTCGCCGAGCGCGTCCTGCGGAGGAAGAGGCGAGCCGACCGCGGCGTCCGGTCGGCGCCGAGGTCGGCAGGCCCCTTTTCCGTTGGGCGGGTGGGTGGAGTCTGCGGGGTTCAGTGGTGGTGGGGATGGCGATGTCCCTCGCGGGATCGGTTCACGGGTCGGCCGACCAGGAAGGGTTCCCAGCGAGGAGGCTCCGAGCCGTCTCCCTCTCCAAGCTTCGCCACACGGCCGTCGAGTCCGAGCAGGAGACCGACGGCCGCGCTTGCGGGGAGGCTCGCGGCCCGTCCTTTTCCGCCGAGGAGGCGCAGGTCTTCCTCGCAGGCGACGAGCAAGAAGTAGCGGGCGGTTCCCTGCCACTCGAGCCTCCAGGTGTGTCCGGAGTGCGGGCGCAACACGACCTCCGCGACGCCCGGTCCGCGATGCACCCGTAGGTCGCAGGGGGCGAGCTCGTCGAAGTCGACCCGCAGATGGTCGGAGGACGCCGGGGGCGGAGCCTCGGTGTCGGCCCGCAAGGCCACCGAGAGATGGTTGTGCGTGCAGCCGAGGGGGGCGAACCCCACCAGCAGCTCCGCCACCACGATCCGGTGTGCGGCCGGCGCTCTGCGCCGATTCGGTGGCTTCACGGCGACCTTCCGGGGTCCACCCAGCGACGGAACCAGCGACTGATGGGCGCCCGGAGCGGTTCGGGCTCCGGGGAGCGCATCGCCTCGAGGAGTGCGGCGCGGGCGGCGTCGGCGCTGGGGTAGCGCTCCGCGGGCGACTTGGCGAGGCAGCGGCGGAGGACCTGCCGCAGGGCCGGCGGAAGGCCGTCCGCCTCGTCCAGGGTGCGCGGCGGCGCGTTGATGATGTGGTAGAGCACGGCGATCTTGGTGTCCGAGGCCTCGAGGTGCCGGCCGTAAGGGAGGCGTCCCGTCAGTGCGCGGCAGAGGACCACGGCCAACGAGTAGATGTCGCTGCGCCCGTCGAGGGGCAGTCCCTGCGCCTGCTCGGGGCTCATGGTCGCCAGGGTGCCCACGACCTCTCCTCCCGCGGTCAACTCCCCGGACGAGGTGCTGCCGGCGCGCTCGACGGCCCGGGCGATGCCGAAGTCGAGTACCCGGATCTCCTCGTCGCCCTCCGGCCCTCGGGTCAGCATCAAGTTGTCGGCCTTGAGGTCGCTGTGGACGATGCCGACGCGGTGGGCCTCGGCAAGGGCTTCGAGGGCCTGCGCGAAGAGGGGGACGAGTCGCTCGGCCGGCTGCGGGCCGTCCGCGGCGAGCAGGTCGCCCAGGGTCCGTCCGCGCACGAGGTCCATGCTGAAGTAGAGGAGTTCGTGCGCGCGGTCCCGACCGAATTCCCGCACCGCGACGGCGTAGCGGTGGGCGAAGGAGCGGCACGCTTTGACCTCGGCGAGGAAGCGCTCCCGCGCCGCGTCGTCGCTGGCGACCCTGCGAGAGAGGATCTTGAGGGCGACGTCCTCTCCCAGGTCGAGGTGCCGCGCTCGGTAAACCGTGCCGAAGCCGCCTCGACCGATGACCTCCTCGACGCGGAAGCGCCCGGCGAGGACCGTCCCCGGGCCGAGCAGGCGCCGGGTCGTCCGCCGGGGTCGGGGCGGAGGGGAGCGAAGGCCCGTCGGCCGACGCCAGCCCGCGGGGAGTTCGTCCGCGCGGGAGACCGCGCAAAGGGCCTCGGAGAGCAACTTCCCTACCTCGGGGGCATCCACGCCGAAGTGGGGGGCGAGGCGCAGCAGCAGGCTCTGTTCGGGAACGGTGACGCGGCCGTCGGCCGCCACGACCCACACGACGCCTCGGAAGAGGCGGCGACGCTCCTCGGCGTCGGGGGGTAGGGAGAGTCCCCGGACCCCTCCGGCGCGAGCGAGTTCCTCGAGCAGGGCGCCCGCTCGGCCGGGCGCGACCCCGAGCCAGCGGGCGCAGCGGAGGAGGAGTCGCTCCTCGGCGGGCTCGAAGCGCCCGTCGACCAGGGCCACCCCCGCGAGCAGCCGAAAGCGATCCTCTGGGGTCACGGCTCCCGGGCCTCCCTGCAGGACATCCTACTCAGGACCGCCGGCCGACGGCAGCCCGACCCGCTCGCGTCGCCGTGGAGGCCGCCCGCGATGCCGCGCCCCCCGGCTCGTGCGCCCCGGACGGTGGGACCGAGCCGTCCGGACGTCCTTGCCGTCGCGCGGCAGTGCCCCGAGGCGGTCGGAGCGGGTAGGATTCCTCCCCGTGCAGTCCACGATGGTCGCGACACGGTCCCCGGCGCTCGAATGGCTGGAGAAGGTGGGGGTAGGTCTCGTCCTCGCCGTCGTCCTCGGGGTGGGCTTCTACGCGGTCGACTTCCACAACGCGCACCTCGTCGAGCGGGGCGCGACCCCCTGGATCACGGAGATCCCGGCCGTCGACCGGCGGATTCCCTTCTGGCCCGTGTGGGTCTGGCCGTATCTCTCCTACTTCCCCCTCTGCTTCGTGCCTCTCTTCTTCTGCGGGGAGTTGGGGCGCTTCCGAAGGATCGCCAGCGCCTACGCCCTCACCTACGCACCGAGCATCGTCTTCTTCTACGCGGTTCCCACCCGCATGCTGCGGCCCGAACTCGGAGGCGAGGGCCTCACGATGGCCGCCCTCGAATGGCTCTACCGCGTGGACCCGGGCTACAACATCTTCCCCAGCCTCCACACGGCCAACGCCGTGCTCGTGGCCTGGATCGTCGCCCGCTACGCTCCCCGCTGGGCTTGGCTGGCTTGGATCGAGGCCTGCGCCATCATGGCCTCCACGGTGTTGGTCAAGCAGCACTACATCGTGGATGTTCCCGCCGGCTTCGCCCTCGGGACCCTGGCCTACTTCGTCGCCTTTCGCCGCGCCCCCTGCCGCCGGGCCGACTCCGGCTCTGGCGCGACGCAAAACCCCTCTGGATCCGAAGAGGCGCGGGAGGGTCGGACCCGTCTTGGGGCCTGAGCGACGGCTGGACCCCCATCCAGGGAACCGTCTTGGAGACCTCGGCGCGCGGAGTGCTGAAAGAGGGCGCGAGCCCCCCCGCGCGGAACTACTCGCCCTCGCCGCCAGCGTCGTCGCTCTTCGCCGCGGGCGTCGCCCTGCGCCCCACGGGAGCTCGCTCGGGAGCCCCGAAGCGCCCCAGGAAGAGGACGCAGCCCGTCTTTGGGTGCCGGAGGACGAACACGAAGGGGTGGTCGGCGATGAAGTAGACCGGAGGCGGGGGCTCGACGCCGAACTCGAGCCCCACGGCGGTGACCGCCTCGGCCACGGTCCCCCGCCGGTCCACGGCGATCCTCGCGGAGTGGGCCACCCCGTTCACGCACAACTCCGGCACGGGGGAAAGGTCTCCCAGCTGCGCCTTCCCGCGCACGAAGAGGCGCCGAACGCCAAGGGACTGCAAAGCGCGGCGGGCATCGAGGTCGTTCCGCACCTGGAACTCGGGCATGCGCACCACGACCTGGCGGCGCTGGAGCCGCGAGACGTAGCTCGAGAGAAGTTCCGGGGAGAGACGCCGCTCGAGCTCCGGCAGGCCGTCCCAGCGCCGGGGGAGGAGCAGCAGCATGCTGAACTCCTTCCCCTTGTAGGGAAGTTCGAGGACCTGCAACCGCGCATCTTCGGCGTAGGGGAGCTCCTCCTCGAGCATCATCGTGGGGACCTCGTAGGTCTCTCCGTCGACCCCGTGGAAGGGGAGCTCGCGAACGTCCTCGTCGAACAGCGTGTGCCAGCTCCCCCGAAAGGTGACGGCCGTGATCAAGGCGAGGCGGGTCTCCGCGGCGAAGGAACTCGGCGAAACCGCCCCGCGAAGCTGGCCGCGCGTCTCCCGCTCCAACCAGGCGTTGATCCGCGCGCTGGCCGAGCTCGGGTCGGAGAAGTCGAGGCGGAGCACGGGGGTGTCGTAGTGGACCGTGAGGCGACGTAGGAAGCGCTCCTGCAGCGGGAGGCCAGTCTGGACGAAGAGGCGGTTGAGGACCTGGTAGACCGGAGGCAAGAGGGGCTGGTCTCGCTCCACGAAGCGATCTTCTTCCTCGTCTTGGAACCGGCGCCGCTCGCGCTCGTAGGCCCGCACGCCCTTCTCCATCGACGCGCGCAGGGACTCCGACAGGGCGCGATGGGCGTCGACGAGACCTCCTGCGGGGAGGTGCAAGGCAGCGTCCAGCTCCTTGGCCGTCTCCCCGCGCGCGCCCGCGCGAACCGTGACGAAGGCCAGCCAGAGCGAGTAGGGAGAGAACACGACGCTCTTCCGCTCGCTGGCGAGGCGGCGGTGGAGGTCGAACCCGAAGCCCTGAATGCTCGCGGAGAGGTCCGCCTCCGCTGCGGGGAGGGGGGACGCCGCCGCGAGGACGGCGATGGCGAGTAGGAGGCTGCGAGAAACTCGATCGAGGCGCACGAAAAAACTCCTTCCAGCATACGAACGCGGCTGTCTCGGCCCGGCAGCATTGGACTGCCCGGGGAAGGATACACGCCGCCTTCGCGCCTTGGTTCCCGAGTCCTTCGGGCGCGATCGCCGCTCGTTCGGCCGAGGCGATGGTCTCCGCGCCGAGGCCCCTTGGAGGGCGTTCGCGCTACCCGATCAGCGGAGTTCGTCGACGATGGTGCTGAGGCTCCGGTCCGTCGACGCGACGAGCACCGCCCCGTCGACGGGGACCGGCGGCGCGTAGACCGCGCCGCCGGCGCGGTGGATCCAGCGGGTCTTGCCCGTCGCGGCGACCAGGGCGTGGACGCGGCCGTCGCGGGTGCTCACGTAGAGCCTTCCCTCGCGGAAGGCCGGCGTCGAGAGTTTGGCCGAAAAGCGCCGCGACCAGATGGGTTCGCCGTCGGCCGCGGAGAGGCAGAGCAGGGTGTCCTCCACGGGCACGTAGATCCGATCTCCAGCCCAGAGTGGCGTCGCGCCGGGCGCTTCGCCGAGGACCCGGGACCAGCGGACCGTGCGCCACACCAAGTGGAGCTTGCCGTCGTCGGTGGCCACGAGGCAGCCGGTGGGGCCGGGCACGGCCCGGCCCACCGGCCGGCCCGGGACCTTGAGGCCGTAGACCTTGCCCGCTTCGTCGACGATGACCAACAACCCCCCCGTCGTTGCGCCCACGGCGCGCCGCCGCGGCGGATCGACGGTCAAGGGCCCGGCCAGGCTTCCGGGAAGGCGGCGGCTCCAGCGCAGGCGACCCCGCACCGGGTCGAAGGCGTCCACACGCGCGCGAGCGGCAACGAGGAGCAGGGAAGTCGAGAGCGCTCCGACGGCGTGCAGTTCGGGTCCTTCGCGGCGGTTCCGCCAGCGGCGGCGACCCGTGTCGACGTCGAAGGCGACCACTTCTCGGCCGTCCAGTACGACGACGGCGGTCCGTCCGGCGAGCACCGGGGGTCCGGTGGTTTCGACGAACAGGCCCAACAGCCGGCTCCAGCGAAGCGCTCCGGTGGGGTCGAGGCCGTAGAGGCGGTAGTCGCTGCCGGCGAGCACGATGCTCCCGTCGTCCGCCACACCGGGTGCTTGGACGAGCGGCCCCTCCGTGGTCTGGCGCCAGCGGAGCTTGCGTTGCAGTTGGAGGCGCAAGGGCCAGCGGGGGGGCACGATGCCCGCGGGGTCGACCACCGCGGAGGTGGGTTCGTAGCCGTCGCGGCGGCACGTGATGCGCAGCGGGTCGGGCCCGGGGAGCCAGGCGAAGCAGGGCGTGACCCCGCGCTGCGGCTCCCCTTCGACCTCCACACTCGCGCCGGGCGGTTCGGTCTCCACGAGGAGGGGCACCGTCGTGGCCCGCGCCGCGGCGGTCCAAGAGTAGGTGCGCATGAGCTCGAAGCCCTGCTTGGCCGCTTCCTGCTCGCGCCCGCCAACCTCGATGAGCGCGGCCACGGCTTGGGCGGCGCGTTCGGCCTTGCGCGCGAGCTTCTCGATGGCCGCGAGTCGCTCTTCCGCCCGGCGGGCCCACTTGGAGTCGGGCGCTTGGCGACGGACCGCGCGGTAGGCATCCATCGCCGCCCGTACCTCCCGCTTTTCTTCCAGGGCCTGGGCTCGGGCGAAGCGCTTGCGCGCGGCGAGGTTCTCGAGGGCCCGGATGCCGTCGCGGGTTCCGGCGAGGCGGTCGTCGGAGACTCCGAACCGGGCCTGGAAGTCGTCGAGGGCACGTCGGGCCTCGGCGAAGCGCTCCTGCTGGGCGGCCTGCAGGGCCTCCTCGCGAGCGCGCGCGAGGGCCTGGAGCATGCGGTAGTGGCCGTGGATCCAGAACGCTCCGCCGGCCAGGACCAGCGCGGACACGGCGAGGGCGAGGAGCGCCTTCGCCTTGCTCCCTGCGCCCCGCGCGCTCGCCGCGCGGCGCAAGGCCTCGCGCGCCTCGACGTCCGCGCTGTCGAGCTCGGCGACCTGCTGCAGGCAGGTCAGGGCCTCGTCCTCGCGTCCCTCGGCGGTGTAGAGCTCGGCCAGGCGGCGGTATTCCTGGGCGGCCTCCCGTCGCTGGCCGAGGGCCTGGAGCGCGTCGATGAGGAAGCGCCGCAGGTCGGGGTTCCTGCGGTCGAGGCGGATCGCCTTCCGGAGGCGGTCCTTGGCGCGGTTGAACAAGCCGAAGGAGGCGAACTGCCGGGCGAGGGCGAACCATTCGCGCACGGCGTCGGCGGTTCGCCCAAGGCGCTCCAGCATGAGGGCGATGTGCTCCCGCGCGGCGAAGGCCTGCGGGTTCATGGCCACGATCTCTCGGTAGACCTCGATGGCGCCTTCCGCGTCGTCGCGGCGTTCGAGTTCGAGGCCCACTTGCTGCAGGTGCTCGCTCGCGCGCGCCGTGTCGCCGGCCTGACGGAAGAGGTTGGCGATGCGGCGGTGCGCGGCGAGCTTGTTGATCATGAGCTCGATGGCCGCCTCGAGCTCGTCCGCCTCGCGGCGCAGGAGTTCCTTGGACCGCGGACGGGGCTTGGCGTTCGGCTCGACGCGAAGCGTTCCCCGCTCGGAGAGTTCGGCCACCCGCTCGCACACCTCCAGGGCCGTGGCGCCCGCCCGCCGTCCGCGCAGCACGAGCTCATCGAGGGTCCTCCCCTCGCCGCCCGCTTCGCGCAGGCTGCCGAGCAGCGCGCGCTCGAGATGTCCGGAGGGGGATCCGGAGCGGAGGGTGACCCGCGTCCGCGAGGGCGACCCCAAGGCGCGGCGGAGCTTCTTCCACCGCGGGACCGCCTGGCGAACCTCGCTGAGCAGATCCTTCACTCCGAGGGAGAGCTTCACCGCCTCGTACTCGGGCTCGAAAATGACCGGAGGTGGGTTGCTGGCGTGGAATTCGTACTCGGCGCCGTCCCAGACCACGAGGTCCAGCAGCTCGTCGCGGACGATGCGCTTGGAGCAGACCTGCGCAATCTCCCGCAGGGGTCCGCTGAGGGAGTCTTCGAGGCTCGCGCGCTCTCCCGAACCCACGGTCACCTTCTCGAGCTGGCGGGCGAGCTCGGGCGTGCAGGACGGGTGTTTGCTCATCAGCCAGCGCAGCGGAACTCCGCGCCGCGCGCCGAGGGAGGTGAGGCGCAGACCCCCGAAGGGGAAGTAGAGGCACTTCTCGCTCTTCCCGTCGGTGACCAACAGGTAGCAGACGGCGCGGCGCTCGAGGACGCGCCGCAGGACCTCGAGGCAGGCGTCCGGCGTCCAGGCTCCCGACAACTCGGGCGGGCCAGCGACGACCCGGCCGTCGCCGCTGGTGCTGCCTCGTGCGGAGGAGGACTGCGCCGGGCGTCCGGTCCGTCGACTCGTGCGTTCGCCGCTCACCGAGGCCTCGCGGGGATCTTGGTCGTGGCCAGTCGGAAGCCGACCGCGGGGTGCCGGAGGGTCTTCGGCACGGGGACGAAGAAGGCGGGGCGGGCGTTGTCGAGCCTAGGGGTTGCGTAGCTCCCGCCGCGAACCTGGACGCCGTCCTCGTTCGCCACGAGCTCGGAGAGGTTGCCGGCCATGTCCAGGCAGCCGAAGGGGCTTCGGTCTTGCGGGAAGCTGCCCGGCGGTTTGGGGGTACCCCGGCGTCCTCGGCTCCAGTTGCAGGCGTCCTCTCGCGGTTCGTTGCCCCAAGGCCAGGTCTGCCCCTCCCTTCCCCGCGCGGCGAGTTCCCACTCGTCGGGCGTGGGGAGGCGGAAGCCGAGGGAACGGGCGTAGGCGAGGGCCTCGGCTGCGGAAACGCCGCCCACGGGCAGTTCTTCCTCGTCGGTCGCGGGCGAGCGTGCGGACCAACCGAGGGGAGTCGGAGCCTCGTCGTTGCGGGCGAGGAAGGCGGCGTATTCGGCGCAGGTCACCTCGCGCAGGCCGATGTAGAACCCCCCCACGTCTTCGAGCGTGCGGGAGCGTTCTCCCTCTCCGAGGACGGCGTGCGCCTGGCGCGGAACCCAGGCCAGTCCCAGCTTGCTCAGCTCGTCGCGGATTTTGCTGCGCAGCGCACGCAGCTTGGCGAGGAGCCCTTGCGCGGGAGGATCGCCCGCGAGTTCGTCCTCGACCGCGGCCAAGGTCTCGTTCAGGAGGTCGAGGGCTGGCCCGAGGGCCCGCTGGGCGCGCAGACCCTTGGCCTCGGCGAGGCGGGCGGCGAGGGCGCGCTCCCGCGCGCTCATGGCGCGCTGTCCAAGGGCGGCGAGGCGCGCGGCGATGGCCTCGCGCAGATCCGGCCGCGCGTCCGCCAGGGCTTCGTAGCGGGCGCGCGCCTCCGCCGGGGGTAGGTCGCGCAGGGTTTCTTCGAAGACGGCCAGGTCGTCTGCGCGTTCCTGGCCTCTGGCGGAGCGGAGCAGGCCGAGGTCGGAGATCACCCGCTCGAGTTGGGTCCGGTAGGTGCTCGCCAGTCCGCCAAGGGCGGTCAGCAAGAGGAGGAATCCCACCTGCAGGAGGGGCGACCGCCGGGGCTTGAGAGGCCGCGAGAGGGTCTGCAGGGGCTCGAGGGTGCCCGTGAGGAGCTGGGTGGGCTGGTGGTGGACGCTCGCCGAAGCGGGCGGTGGCGCGGGGGGCTCGCGCGAGGGGGCCTCGAGGTCCGCGATGAGGGCGTCTAGGTTCGGGTAGCGCTCGGCCGGCGCCTTGGCCATCATGCGGCACACCACCTGCGAGAGGGCCGCGGGCACCTCTGCCTCGCGCTCGTGCGGAGGCACGAGGGGCTCGCTGACGTGCTTCATCAGCAGGTCGATGGTGGAAGCCCCTCGAAAGGGCGGTGCGCCCGTGAGCAGGTGGTAGAAGGTCGCGCCCAGCGAGTAGATGTCGGTTCGGGCATCGACTTCCTGCGCGTCGACTTGTTCGGGGGAGATGTAGTGGGGCGTGCCGACGATCTTCCCTTCGCTGAAGGTCTGGTCGCGCACCATGAGCGCGAGGCCGAAATCGGTGAGTTTGTAGGTCGGGCCGTCGCCGACCAGAATGTTGTCCGGCTTGATGTCCCGATGAACGATGCCCTGGGCGTGGGCCGCTCGCAGTCCTTGCGCCACCTGCCGGATGACGTCGGTGGCTTCCTCGGCGGAGAAGCGCCCCTTCTCGCGCAAGCGATCGCGCAGGCTGCCGCCGCGGATGAGTTGGAGGATCAAGTAGTTGACCCCCGCCTCCTGGCCCACGCCGTAGACGGTGACGATGTTCGGGTGCTCGAGCTTGGCGAGGGTACGGGCCTCGCGGAGGAATTGCTCGACCTGTTTCTGGTCCTGCGTCAGCTTGGGGCTGAGGACCTTGACCGCGACCTGTCGGTCGAGTTGCACCTGCCGGCCGAGGTAGACGGTGGCCATTCCGCCGCGCCCGAGGAATTCCTCGATGCGGGTGTCGCCGAGCTGGCGTCCGAGGAGGGCGTCGCGCTCCCGACGCCGCTTGTTCTCCACCGCCAGCAGGGTGCTGGCGGCGATCGCCTCGGTCGGTTCGTCGGACACTCCGGGGGTCCCCTTCTTCGGGGCAAAGCTTAGGGGTGGGCTGTCTGGCGCGCAACCGCAGGACGTGCGCGGCTCCCGGTCCGCGGATGTCGCGGTGCGTGGCTACGAAAGCGGCCGCTCAACCTGCCGGTCGAACGGCCGTCCCTCCGCTTGCATCGGGGCGACTGGATTTGAACCAGCGGCCTCTACGTCCCGAACGTAGCGCTCTACCAGGCTGAGCCACGCCCCGTGTGGAGCGGAGCATACGCCCGCCTTCGGGGGGTGTCAATCGGGAAGGAAGCGCCGGGCGCGAGTGCGGTGCGCCGCGCGCTGGGGCGAGCCCCGTGGCTCAGTAGCCGCGGACGACGCCCACCACCACCCCGCGGATCTCCACCTTGTCCACGGTGATGGGCTCGAGGGCCGCGTTGGCGGGCTGCAGCTTGAAGCGCTTCTGGTCCTTGAGTCGGTAGAAGCGCTTGAGGGTGGCCTCGTTGTTCTCCAAGACGGCGACCACGGTCTCCCCGTCGCGGGCGTTGTTCCGCTTCTCGATGAGGACGTAGTCGCCCGGCAGAATTCCGTCCTCGATCATGCTGTCGCCGCGGACCCGGAGGAGGTAGTTCGCGCGTCCGAACTGGCAGAGATCGGTGACGTCGACGAGCTCGGACTCCTCGATGGCCTCGAGGGGCGCGCCGGCGGCGATCTCCCCGAGGAGCGGAAGCTGGGCGGCCCCTGCGCCGTTGCCGTCGCGGGGCGGAAGCTCGATCTGGGGCTCTTCGAGCCCCACGTAGCGGGACTGCTCGACGAGGGTCTTCTCCAGTTCGCGGACCATGCGGCGAGTGAGGCGGGTGGAACGCGAGAGGAAGGGTTCCTTCTCGAGGGCGCCCTTCTTCTCCAGTTGGGCGATGTGCTCGTGCACCGTCACCTTGGAGATGCCCAGTTCCCCTGCGATCTCCGCCAGCGTCGGCGCCAGTCCGTTGCGCTTGCGGTACTTCCAGATGAACTTGACGATCTGGTGCTGACGGGCGGTCAGGTTCACGCGGGTCCCCCTTTTGTTTGGGGGACGTTACTCGAACGGGATCCGAAGATCAACCGAACGCCGGTCCGAACGAATACCTGACAATCCCGGTCCGATTCCTGTCGGACCGAAGGGGTAGAAGAACTAATTGGCCTGACGGTAAGTGAGGGTCAGCTCGAAGCGGGCCGCGATCTTCTCCCCCGGCTTGGCCATGCCCGCCATGGGGCTGTCCGGGGGGATGTCCGCCACGGCGTCGATGCGCTGTTCCACCTTGGAGGAGCGCAGGCGGCCCGCGGCGAAGAAGGCCTCGCCGCGGATGCGGGTGTGGGTCACCTCCATGGCCGCCAGCCCCGCCTTTGCTTGCTCCTGAAAGCCGTCGCCTCCGCCCGGGGCAGCCTTCTCCAGCTCGACCTTCCCCTCGGGGCGGAAGGCGATGCGCGCCGCGTCGCCCTCGCCGGGTCCACGGGTGTACTTGCCCACGAAGCGCAGCGCACCGAGCTGCGGGAGCCGCTCGGCCACCTCGTGGGTCCAGCTCGCACCCTCCTCCGCCGCCCCGTCCGGGGGGAGCACGTGGTTCACCACGTTCAGGGTGGAGGCCAGGGTCTGGTCGTCGAAGGCGACCGAGATGCGCGCCGCCAGGGTGCCGATGAGGTCGGGCCCCATCATGCCGCCCATGCCGCCTCCTCCCCCGCCGAGGCGTTTCTTGAGTTCCTCGGTCTGGCGGCGGGCCACCTCGGTGACCGCGTCGCGAATGGCCTGTCCTCCGCTCACGTCCGTCACGGCGCCGTCCCGGGCAAGGGAGAAGCGGAAGCTCTTGCCGACCGCCTCGCGCAGGGCGCGAAGGAAGTTGTTCGGGGCGTCCTCTTGCGCCGAGTCGAAGCTCATCTTCCCCATGGGCATGCCCATCATCTTCGGGTCCACCGCCGCCTTCAGCGCGCGAACCGTCGCCTCGATGCGCGCGCGCCCCTCGCCGTCCACCTCCAGGACCTTCTGCTCGAGGACGTACTCGACCTCGAGCTTTACGTCGCGCAGGACCATCTGGGGACCCAGGGATTCGGTCTGCACGAAGTCCCAGCGGAAGACGTAGGAGAAGGTGTCCCCGGCCTGCAGGCGCCAGGCGAGGTCGCCCGCGGGCTGGGTCTGCGCGGCAGCGGTCGCCGCGAGGAGGGGCGCGAGGAGGAACGCGGCCAGGCGCGAAGTGTGCATGGAGCCTCCGGGAACAGGGGAGGTGGGATTGTCGCCGACGCCCCGCGCTTCGCCAGGCCCCCCGGCGACGGGCGGCCGCGTGCTAGCCTCGCGCCTGCATGAAGGTGATGAAGTTCGGAGGCTCCTGCCTGCAGAGCCGGGCCGGCGTCCTGCGCATGATCGAGCGCGTCCGCCCCGAGGAACGCCCGCTGGTCATCGTCCTCTCCGCCCTCAAAGGCGTCACCGACGAGCTGATCGCGCTGCTCGAGCGCGCGCGCGGCGGCGTCGCCCCTCCGCTGGACGCGCTGCGCCGTCGCCACGACGATGTCCTGGCGGAGCTTGCCCCCTCGGCGCGCACAGAGGCCGCGCGCGCTCTCGACGCGCGCTTCGCCGAACTGGCGCGCTTGCTTGACGGCGTGGCCGCCCTCGGTGAGGTGCCCTCTTCGACCCGCGACCGCATCGTTTCCTTTGGCGAACGCTTCTCGGTCCTCCTCGCCGCGGCCCACCTCGAAGCGGCCGGGGTCCCCGCGCGCGTCCTGGTGGCCGAGGAGGCCGGCATCCTCACCACCGCCGAGGCTGGCGATGCACGCATCCTCGCGCAGAGCCGCGAGGCGGTCCGCGCCGCCCTCCGCCCCGACGAGGAGGTCGTCTACGTGGTCGCCGGCTTCGTCGGTCGCGACCCCGACGGTCGGCTCACGACCCTCGGTCGCGGCGGCTCCGACACCACGGCCACCTACCTCGCCTCGGTGCTTGGCGGCCCCGCCGTGCTCTGGAAGGACACTCCGGGCCTGCTCACCGGCGACCCGCGGGTGGTCGCGCGCCCGCAAGTGATCGAGCGCCTCCACTACCTCGACGCCCTCGAACTCGCCCACTACGGCCTGCCGGCCATCGCCCTCAAGGCGCTTCACCCGGCCCGGCACGCGGGGATCTCCATCGAGATCCGCTCCTTCCTCGAGGACACGGCCCCCTCGGTCATTGGCGAGGTCCCCACCTCGCACCTGGCGATCAGCTGCGTGCCGGACGTCGTGATGATCGACCTCGTCCCCGAGGAAGCCACCGTAGTGACCCACCACGCGGGCCTCCCCCTCGCCCCCGCTCCCAGCCCGGGGAGGGTCCTGGCCTTGCTCGCGCAGATCCTCGAAGAACTCGCCCGCACGGGCGTGGTTCCCCTTCTCCTCACCGAGGCCTCTCCGGCCGGCGAGGTCACCCTGGCGATCAAGGCCGCCGATCGGGAGGCCGTCGAGGGGGTCCTGGCCGCCCGCGCGAACGGTCACAGCGCGACCGTTCGCGACGCGCTCGCCGCCGTTTCGCTCATCGGCTCCAGCATGCGCGGAAAGATCGGCTTCGCGGCCACGGTCTTCGAGTGCCTGGCCGGCGAAGGGATCAACGTGGAGTCCATCGCCCAGACCGCCTCGGAGCGGACGATCTCGGTGATCGTGGCCGCCTGCGACGCGCGTGCCGCGGTTCTCGCCCTCCATCGGCGCTTCGTCGAGGAGCGCGCGCTCGGCGAGTGACAGCGGCCACCCCTTCTGCCCTCGGCGGGAGGCGCTCGTCGGCGCTCCAGGAAGGCAGGCCGGAGGAGGCGCCGCTCCTCAGCCGACCGCGAGGAAGCCCGCCGCGCGGAGCGCCCGGGCGAAGGGGCCTCGCAGGTCGTCGGCCCAGCAGAGGCTGCCCTCCGGATTCGCCTCCACGCCGCGGCGTGCCGGGCCGAGGAGCGCGGGCGGCACGTAGCACACGAGGTAGGAGCCGAAGGACTGCCAGCTCCCCGGCGGGACCCCGTCCACGGCGTAGGCGAGCCATGTGTCCCAGGGGGGCAGGTTGTCGGCGTCGAAGAAGCCCTCGCTCGCCTCCTCGGCCGCGCCGTCCGAGAGGGTCGCGTCGGGGTCGAAGCAGAGCAAGCGCCCGCCTCCGAGCCCGTGGGCGCGCGGGGCGGGGCTCGGCCACCCCGAGGAGCCCAGGGCTTGCGCGCGTCGAGCGCAGAGCGCGGCGACCGCCTGGGCCCGCCGCGCGACCCCCTCCGCCCAGGGCGGATGGAAGGCAGCCGTCCGGAGCGCGTCGCTGCGCAGGCTGCCCTTGGGGTCCGCCGCCGTCGCCCGTTCGCGACACCACACCGCGGTCTCCGCCAGGACCTCGCGGAGGGCGATCACGCGCTCGGACTCGGCGCGCGGCGCTCGCGGCGCGGGAGCCCCCCTTGCGGCGCACGCCGCAGGGTCTCCAAGCACGGCCAGGAGCTCGAGGCGGCGGGGGGACAGCCTCCCGCGGCGCACCCGCTCCGCGAGCAGCCGCCCCTCCGCACCCGGCTCGCCCGCCGCCGCCGCCCGCTCCCAGCGCCGCTCGCGCGCATCGGCCATAGCTCGGTTCTAGCGGAGTGGGGGCGGCGGTGCTCTTCCGAGCAGGTCCGCGAGGGCTTCCCGCAGCGCGTCGAGGGACGAGGCCACTCGGCGTCGCGCCCTCGGCCGGGGCGCGGGGACGCCGGGGAGGGAGCCGTCGTGCAGGCGGGCGGTGAGGTCGGGATCCTTGAGCAGGTGCCCCGTGAGGATGCTCGCCACCCGCGCCCCGCGCTCGATCTTGCCCTCGGCCACCAGGCGGCGCACGCCGGCGACCGCCGCCGCGCTCGCAGGTTCGCAGCCGATGCCGGCGGCGTCGATCGCCGCCTTGGCGTCGAGCAATTCTTCGTCGGGGAGGGCGAGGACCTCGCCGTCGAGCGCCTCGACTTCTCGCAGGGCCTTGCGCCAGCTCCGGGGCTTTCCGATGCGGATCGCCGTGGCGAGGGTCTCGGGCGCGAGCTCGGGGAGCAGTTCGGCGGCGGCGTTCTCGCGGCGCGCGGCGACCAGCCGCGCGAAGGGGGCGGCGCCGGCGGCCTGCACCCCGGCGATGCGGGGCAGGCGGTCGATGAGGCCCGCCGCGTGGGCTTCGCGGAGGGCCTTGCCCAGCGCGGAAATGTTCCCCAGGTTCCCCGATGGGAGCACGATCCAGTCGGGCGCCTCCCAGTCGAGCTCGTCGAGGAGTTCGAGGGCGATGCTCTTTTGGCCTTCGATGCGCCAAGGATTCACCGAGTTCAGGAGTCCGAGGCCGAAGGCTTCGGCGGCCTCCTCGACGAGGCGCATGGCCTCGTCGAAGGAGCCCTCCACCTCGAGCACGCGGGCGCCGTAGGCGAGCGTCTGGGCGAGCTTGCCCGTGGAGATCTTCCCGGCGGGGACGAAGACCACACAAGGCAAGCCCGCCAGGGCGGCGTAGGAGGCCAGCGAGCTGGAGGTATTCCCGGTCGAGGCGCAGGCCAGCACCCTGCAGTCGGCCCGCCGCGCGAGGCTGACGGCCACGCACAGGCCGCGATCCTTGAAGGAGGCGGTCGGGTTCTCTCCCTCGTGCTTGATCCACAAGTCTCCGGAGAGCCCGACCCACTCGGCGAGGGGCCGCGAGGCGTAGAGCCCCGTGTTCCCCTCGCCGCGGGCGAGCATCTCCTCGGGAGCAAGGTGCGGCGCGATGAGCTCGCGGTAGCGCCAGACGCCGCTGCGGTCGGCCCGCGCTTCGCCGCGCGGCGCGCGGCGAAGCGCGCCGCCAGCTCCGCTCCGGAGAGCTTCGCGGGTGGCTGCACGACCTCGAGCAGCTCGCCGCAGGCGCAGGCCGTGGCCCACAGGCCGTCCGCTTCGCGCGCGCAGGCGACGCACCGCAGCCGTGGCTCGGTCACGCGCTCTCCCGCCAGTCGAGGACTTCGATGAGATGGTTCACGTTGCCCAGGACGCGGCTGGCGGTTTCGTCGGCGCCCGCGCCCGGCCCGCGCAGGAAGAGCTCCATGCGGGTCTCGTTCATCGTTCCCTCCAGGCGCACGGCGTTGGTGAAGCCTTCGATGCCGGCGAAGGAGTCGCGGCGGTCGAGCACGGCCGGGCCGACGGAAGCGCGGACCGAGTCGCCGTCGATGTCCACCCGGCCAAGGAGCTTGAGGACCTTTCCCTCCGCCGCCAGGCGGGCCACGAGCTCTGGGGTCGCGCCGACGATGCCCCGCTCGATGCCGAGCTCGGGGGCGCCCTCCCGGCGCACGTCGTCGCGGGCGAGGACGGGCCGACCGCACAAGTGGCGCGTGAGCCCCACGAGCTTGACCGCCACGTCGTCGCCTTCGAGGTCGTAGCGCCAGTCTCGCTCGGCGAAACCGCGCGCCACGGCCTCGTCGCGCGCCGCCTCGAAGGGGACGCCCTCGGCCAAGCGGGCCAAGATGTAGTTGGTGGTGCCGTTGAGGACCCCTTCGATGCGCGTGAGCCGCATCCCCACCCCCGCGACCATTTCGGTTGCGGGGATGCCCGCTAAGGTCGCCGCGTGGTCGAGGAAGGGGATGCCCTGCGCCCGCTCGAGGATGCCCGCGAGGGTCTCGCGCGAGCGCTGGTGGCTCTTGGCCGCGGTGACCACGGGGACGCCCAGGGCCAGCGCCACCTCGAGGTCGCGTACCGCGGGGAGTCCGGTCTCGAGGTTGGTGGGCGTCAGCTCGACGTGCAGGTCGGGGCGCGCTTCGAGGAGGAGGGGCTCTTCGTCGCCGGGCCGGCGCGGCGCGTCGTAGTCGCGCCGCGCGCGCCGCTCGAGCACCGCGGCGGGGTCGAGGGACTCGCCGCGATAGACCCCGTGGCCGTCCGCGGCGAGGACGAGGTGTGCGCCGCCGCGCGCTCGGTGGAGCGAGCGGAGCAGCGCCTGCCCGACGTGGCCGAGTCCGAAGAGCGAGATCCGCTTGCCCATTCCAGGGAGTCTACTGGGGAGCGGGCTCGATTTCGCGCCGGAGGCGCCGGCCTCTGGCCCATGCCAGGAGGCACCGACATGCGTCGTCCCTGCGCCGCTCCGTAGTTTTCGACGAAAGGACTCAACCCGGGAGCCGTTCTCGTCGATGGAGAAGGGGGGCCGGTTGAAGAGCGCCGGGGCCTCGAACGTTTCCAGTGCGGAGGACGGCGAACGAAACGGTGCTGTGAGGGGTGACACTCTTGCACGCACGGTGCGTCGAAGACCGCAGCGGAGCGGGCGTCGGCTGCCCAGGAAGGCCTGGATCGAAGCACTTAGCGCCAGCGCGGCCGGGCGGAGGGCTTGGCTCGGTGGTTGCTCTGGGTTTCGGCGAGAGGGGGTGAGCAATGCAACCGTCGAACTCGCACTTCGATGCCTGCCAAGCCCTCCGCGACCTCGACCGGAGGACCCCCGCCTACTACCTGCAGGAGATCTTCCACCACGGAGACCAGACCGTGCGCCGGCAGGCCATCGAGGCCCTCCGTGAGCTGGACCCCGAGCGCCGTTCGGTGCGCGTGTTGCGGGAGATCCTCAAGATCGTCTGAGGGGCCAAGGGCGCCCGACGGCCGCCCTTGACCCCCCACTTCAGGGCTCCTCCCCGCGGTCGGGGAGGCCCAGCGCGTACAAGGCCAGAAGTACGGTGGTGCCCAGGCCGATGGCCACGCCGGCGAGCCACGAGAGCGCGCTCCAGACCTCGAACTCCTGGGCCACGTCGCCGGGCGGCAGGAAGAAGCCCGGCAGGGAGAGGAAGCGACGGCACAGGAACACTGCCCCGAGGCAACACGACAGCGCCAGCGCCGACCCGGCGAGGCCCCACGAGGTCCAGGTGAGCCGGGGACGGCGCACGGGCTCGAAGTGCGCCGCGACCCCGGCCACCGCACCGCCCAGCGCCACCGGGAAGAGGGGCAGGAGCGCGAGGAACCAACCAGGCAACTCGCTGCCCGAGAGCAGGAAGTACCCGTCCCACAGAAGGCCGAGGGCGAGTCCGCTGCCGCACCCCAGGGCGGCGAAGCGGCCCTCGATCATGCGGTCGAGGTTCCGCACGAAGGTGTCGAGGGCATTGAAGCCCACCGCCGGCTCGCCCACCCAGCCCGAGGGGACTCCGTCCTCGTCTACTGTGGGCGTGTGCAACACCCTCCACAGGAAGCCCCGGCGGGCGGGACGAGGAGGGACGGAGGCCGGCGGACGGCGCGAAGGTCCCTCCTCGGCGCCGCGCCGCGCGCAGCCCGCCGAGGGGCAGCCCGCGAGCCGCTGGCGACAAGCGCGGTGGAGCCGGAGCCCGCAGGCGGGACACTGCCAGCCGTGGTCGCCCAGGGGCTCCAGACAGGCTTCGCACGTCCCGGCGCGCTCGACCGAACCCATGCTCCGGAGCCTCGCTCGCCGCGTTCCCCTGCGCAAGAACTCCAGTTGTTCGGGGGGGCGCCCGGCGGCGCCCGGGGCACCCCGCGCCTCGGCGGCGCATTGCCCCTCCGCCCGGGCCTGGGCATGATCCGGCGATGCTCTATGCCCTCCTCCGCGCGCTCGTCCGCCACGCGCTGGCGGTCTTCTTCCGTCGCATCGAAGTCGAAGGGAGCGAGCGCATCCCCCGCAGCGGGCCGCTCCTCCTGGCCGCCAACCACCCCAACACGCTCATCGACGCGCTGCTCGTTGCCAGCGGCGTGCCGCGCCGCGTTCGCTTCGTCGCCAAGGCGACCCTGTTTCGCCCTGCGCCGGTGGGGTGGCTCCTGCGGGCGCTGGGGGCCGTCCCGGTGCACCGGAGGCAAGACGGACCGGTGGAGCAGGGCACCAACGCCCGCGTGCTCGCCGACTGCGAAGAGGCCGTGGCTCGCGGGGAGGCTCTGCTCATCTTTCCGGAAGGGGTGAGCGTCGACGCGCCGCGCTTGCAGAAGCTGAAGACCGGCCTCGCGCGCATCGCCCTTGGCGCCGAGGAGCGGGCGCCCGGTCGGGTGGTCGTCGTCCCGGCGGGCCTCGTCTACGACGACCCCGCCACCTTCCGCAGCCGCGCTCGCGTGACCTACGGCGAGCCCATTCCCGTGGCTCCCTACCGCCGCCTGGCAGAGTCCTCGGGAGAGCCCTTCGTCGCCGTGCGGGCCCTCACCGAAGCCGTGCGCGAGGCCCTCCTCGCCGAAGTGGTCCACTTCGACGACGACGCCCTGGGAGAGGACGCCCGCCTGGTCGACGAACTCTACGGCGGTCGGGTCGCGAGGGAGGCCGGCGGGCGCCTGGCCGCCACCGCGGCCATCGCCCGCGCCGTCTCCGAGCTCTCCGCACGCGACCCCGCGCGGGTCGAGCGCCTGCGCGCCGCCCTCGCCGCCTACCGGGCCGCCCTCGCCGACGCCGGGGTGGACGACCGCGCGGTCCGCGACCGAGCCCCGCGGGCCGGGGTCGCCTCCGGCCTCGCCTTGGTTGCCGCCGCGCCCCTTGCCCTCTGGGGGGCCCTGAACCACCTCGTGCTCTACCAGTTGCCCCGCCTGGTCCTGAAGGTGCTCCCCGTGGACCGGGGCTACGCGGCCACGGTCAAGTTCCTCGTGGGCTTCCTCGGCTTCTTCCTCACCTACGCCGTGCAGGGAGCGGCGGCCCATGCCCTCGCCGAGCGGGCGGGAGGCTTCGCATCGCCCTGGACGCCGACCCTCCTCTACCTGGGGTCCCTCCCCCCGGCGGGCCTGGTCGCCCTCCTCTGGGGTGAGGCCTACGCTAGCCGGCGGCGGAGCGCGCGCGTCGCCGCCCGCCGGCGCTCCCTCGCCCCCGAGCGCCTGGCGGCCCTCCGCGCGCAGCGGCGGGAGCTTCTCCGGCTGCTCGACGAGGCCCGCGCCATCGTCCTCGACGCGCGGCTCGGTCCCGCGGCCCCCGCGCCTCCCGGGGAGGAGCCCTGGTAGGCTCTCGGCCCGCGGAGGAAGCCATGTCCATCGTCCCCATTCGCCGCGCCCTCCTCAGCGTGGCCGACAAGAGCGGACTCGAAGACCTCGCCGCAGCCCTCGCCGAGCGAGGCGTGGAGCTCGTCTCGACCGGCGGGACGGCCCGTGTCCTGCGCGCCGCCGGGCTCGACGTGCGCGAGGTGTCCGAAGTCACCGAGCATCCCGAGATCCTCGGAGGACGGGTCAAGAGCCTGCACCCGAAGATCCACGGCGGGCTGCTCGCCCGGCTTCCCCAAGACGCTCCCGACCTGGAGCGTTGCGGGATCGAGCCCTTCGAACTCGTCGTCGTCAACCTCTATCGCTTCGAGGAGGCAGTCGCCGCCGGCCGCCCCCTCGACGAGCTGGTCGAGGAGATCGACATCGGCGGTCCGGCCATGCTTCGCGCGAGCGCGAAGAACTTCGCGCGGGTCGCGCTCCTCTCCGATCCGTCCCACTACGCCTCCTTCCTGGAGGAGTTCCGCGCGCACGGCGGCGTCTCCCTGGCCACCCGCCGCTCCTTGGCCCTGGCCGGCTTCGCCCGCACCGCCGCCTACGACCAGAGCATCGCGGCGGCCCTCGCCGCGCGCTTCGCAGAGGACGCTCCGTCCGCCGACCTGCCCGCCCGCCTCGTCGTCTCCGCCGTGCGCGCGGGCGCCCCGCTGCGCTACGGCGAGAACCCGCACCAGCGCGGCGCCCTCTACGCCTTCGCTCCCGCCGCCGGCCTTGGCGCCCTGCGACGCCGCGAGGGCGGCAAGGAGCTCAGCTACAACAACCTGCTCGACTTGGACGCTGCCCTCGCGCTCTCGGCAGACCTTCCCCGCCCCGGCGTGTGCGTCGTGAAGCACGCCGGGCCCTGCGGCGCCGCTCGCGGCGAGACCGCGACCGAGGCCCTCGAGGCCGCCTGGGCCGGCGACCCGCTCTCGGCCTTCGGTTCCGTCCTCGGCGTGAACGTCGAAGTCGACCTCGCCTTGGCCGAGGCCCTCTGCGCGAAAGGCTTCATCGAAGCCATCGTCGCGCCGTCCTTCCGCGACGAGGCCGTTGCGTGCCTGCGTGCACGCAAGGGCTGGGGGAAGTCGGTGCGCCTCGTCGAGGCGAGCCTCCCCGCCGAGCCGGGGCTGCGCCTGCGCAGCGTGGCCGGCGGCCTGCTCGTCCAAGACGCCGACCGCGCCGAGGCCGCTCGCTGGGAGGTCGTGACCCGACGCGCCCCCATCCCCGAGGAAGAGGAGGCCCTCCGCTTCGCCTGGACCTGCGTTCGCCACGTGCGGAGCAACGCCATCGTCATCGCCGGCCCCGCAGCCCTCTACGGTGTCGGGGGCGGCCAACCGTCGCGCGTCGACGCCGTGGGCATCGCCGCGCGCAAGGCCGGAGCCCGGGCCCGCGGCGCCGCCCTCGCTTCCGACGCTTTCTTCCCCTTCGCCGACGGCGTCGAGGCGGCGGCGGAGGCCGGTGTGCGCGCCATCGTGCAGCCCGGCGGGAGCCGTCGCGACGCCGAGGTCATCGAACGCGCCGACGCCCTCGACCTGGCCATGGTCTTCACCGGAACCCGCCACTTCCGGCACTGAGCGTCCCGCGCCCCCGCGCACGGCGGAGCGGCGTGTGCCCCCGGGGGGAGAGCCCCTACCCTTGCCCGGGGCGCGCGCTGGAGACGTCGGGCCCCGGGAGGACCTCGCCGTCCTCGGTCACCACGAGGTGGCGGTCGGCGGGGAGATCCTCGAGGACCGTGCGCGCTCCCGAAGGCCAATGGACCACGAGGCGCTCGACGCGGGTCGCCGCGCCCAGCCCGAAGTGGCACGCCAAGGAGACGCCGGAGAGGTAGCCGGCCGTGGTGCGCACCTCGCGGGTCTGGGTGCGCCCGCCGGCGGTGAGTTCGACGCGGGCGCCGATGGCCTGGCGGCCGCTCGCGGTCCCTCGCAGACGGACGGAGAGGAAGTGTCCGCACGGTCCTTCGTTGACCAGCAGTCGGACTTCGTCCTCGAAATTCTGGACCACCAAGTCGAGGTCGCCGTCGGCGTCGACGTCCGTCGCGACGACGCTCCGCGCATCCTCGCGGCGGGCGGCGCCCGCGACCCAGGCCACGTCCCGGAAGCGGCCGTCGCCCTCGTTGCGGAACAGCCGGTTGGCCTCGTTGCCGTTGAGGGACTTGTCCCCGAGCTCGACCCAGAAACTGAACTCGCCGGCATCCACGCGCGAACGTCGACCGACGTTCTCGAGGAAGACCATTCACAAGTCGTCGGGCTCGTCGCCCGACCAGAAGCCGTTGACTCCGTAGGCGTCGAGGTCGCCGTCGTTGTCGTAGTCGAAGAGCGGCGTCGCCCAACCCCACTCCTGGTCGCGCAGGCCCCAGGCTTCGCTCACCTCCTCGAAGCCGCCGCCGGGGAGGCCTCGGTAGACGCGGTTCCCGTGGAGCATTCCCCACATGCTCTCCAAGATCAGCCCGCGGATCAGCACGTTGAGCGGGAAGGGACCCCGCGCCGGGAAGCCCGGCATGCGCACGATCCAGCGGGAGTTGCTCGCCATGCCGGCCACGAACAAGTCGAGGAGGCCATCGCCGTCGAGGTCGCCGAAGTCGGCCGACATGCTCGGATTGCTGTGGACGATCCCCCACTCCTCCGAGACCTCCTCGAAGGTCCCGTCGCCCCGGTTCGCGTAGAGCTTGTCGAGGCCGAAGTCGTTGGCCAAGAAGAGGTCGACGTCTCCGTCTCGGTCCATGTCCGCCGTGGTGCAGGCCAGACCCCAGCCCTCGTCGTCGACGCCCGCGGCCGCGCCGACCTCCTCGAAGGTTCCGTCGCCCCGGTTGCGGAAGAGTTGGTTCGGCGTGCCGTTGCGCGCGTCGTAAATGGGATCCGGCTCGCGCTGGGTCAGGTTCATGCCGTTGACCACGTAGAGGTCGAGGTCCCCGTCGCCGTCGAAGTCGGCGAAGCAGGCCGAGGTGGTCTGTCCGCTGCCGACCAGGCCCCGCTCGCGCGCGGAGACGCGCTCGAAGCGCCCCTCGGGGGTGCCGAGGTAGAGGGCGTTCTCGGCGTCGACCACGCCCAGGAAGAGGTCGAGGTCCCCGTCGCCGTCGATGTCGCCGAAGATCCCCAGGCGACACTCGCCCCGTTCCGGCGCGACGAGCCCCCGCTCCTCGGTCTCGTCCCGGAACCGACCGCCGAGGTTGCGCAAGAGCCGCAGCTCGCCCCCGCCCACCAGCAACAGGTCGTCGAGGCCGTCGTCGTCCACGTCGACCGCGGTGAGCCCCGAGCCGGGCAGGTAGGGCCGCACCCGGCCGCGATGGTCGGGGACCCCCCGCGAGCGGTGAGCGAAGACCACGCCCCGCAGGCCCGCCTCCTCGCGGAAGGTCGGTCCGCCGGGGCCTACGACCTCGGGGTCCTCCACGCGTCGCCCCTCGATGCGCCAGCCGTCGGGACCCGGGGCGCAGGTGAGCGCCTGCGCCTGCCGGACGGTCCAGCGCTTTCCCTCCGCGTCGACGCCGTCGAGGGACAGCCGGCAGCGGGCCGTCCACGCTCCCTTCCCCGGGCCCGGAGCGGCTTCGACGATGAGGCAGCGGCTCTGGCGGACTTCGGCGAAGGGCGCGAGCAGCCGCGTCAGCTCGGCGCGCGCCTGGGGCTGAAGCGCCGGCGCGTGCAGCCCGAGCGCGCGCTCCGCGTTCGCGGGGCCACGCAAGGAGCGGGGGTAGTCCCGGTGCAAGAGGGCGTTCAGGGGGTGCACCACTTCCTTGCGGGTGCGCTCCCAGCTCTGGCAGCCGGTCGTCCCGACCGCCACGAGCGCCGCCAACCAGACCTCGATCGCGCGCATCCCCGCCGACCATAGCCCGGCGGGTCGCCCTTGCCCACTCGCACCCGGACCCGACCCTGCTCCCTCGCGCGCGCCGGGGCCCGACCGCGTAGGGACTGCGCGCCGGCCCCGGCGGAGGACCTCCGTGGGCGCGCGCGAGGCCGCGGCCCGGGGCCGAGCCCGGCGGGCTCGGGGCGAGCGGAGCGCCGGCCGCCCTTTCGCAGCGCAGGTCTCGCCGACCGCGCACGGCGTCCGCGCTTCAGCGCGGGGTGAAGATTCCTGGCCCCGGCCCAGCGCGCCTGCTATGACGGGGCGATGGCCGAGGACGCCGCGGGATCGAGTCTGACCGCCGCCGTCGTGCAAGAGCGCCTCGCGCGCGCGCGCGCGGCCGCCCAGGCCGCCTGCGCGCGCGCCGGCAGCCATCCCGGCGTCGAGGCGCGCCTGCGCGCGGCCGAAGCCCTCCTCGCGCGCGCCCAGCTCGACCCGGCCGCCCAGCTCGCCGACGAAGTCCTCGTCCTCGCACGCGGCCTGCGCGAACACGGTGTCCCCCAGACCGCGCTCGAGCTGGCGACGGCGCGCCTGAACAAGGCGCGCGCCGAGCTCGACAAGGTGCTGCAGAAGACCCGCGCCGAGACCGTGCAAGAATTCGTCAAGGCCGAGCAAGCCCTGGCCGCCGCACGCGAGGAGGCGACGCAGGCGCGCACGGCGCTCGAGGAGCGCGTCGGCCGACACCTCGCGGCCCTGGAAGACCGCCTGGTGGGCCGCCTCGAGGTCCTCGGCGAGCGCCTGCAGGCCGAGTCGGCCGCCGTGCGCGAAGAGCACGCCGAGCGCCTCGACGCCCTCGAACAGGGAGCCCGCGAACGCGCCGAGCGCCTCGACGCCCTCGAACAGGGAGCCCGCGAGCTCGCACGGGAAGTCGAAGCCGCGACCGCGGCGCGGGAGGCGCTCGCACGCGACTTGCGCAAGGAGGCCGCCGAGGCCCACGAAGACCTGGCGGCGGCGGCGACCCGCGACGTCGGGGCCGCCCGCAAGGAATTCGAGGCCGCCCTCGAGGGTGTGCGGAGGGCGGCGACGGCGCGCCTGGACGCGGTCGAGGGGGCGACGGGGGCGGCCCGGGAGGACCTCGCCGCCGCCCGACAGGCGCTCGAGGGCGCCCTCGCGGAGCTCGAGGAGCGCGCCGCCGGAGAGCGGGCCGCGCTGCGCCAGGCCCTGGACGAGCTCGCCGCCGAGGCCCGCGCCGCCCGCGAGGCCGCTGCGGCGCGGCTGGAGGCCTTGGAAGAGGAACTGCGGAGCGTGCGGACCGCTGCGCGGGGAGGCGCCTCCGCCGAGGCGGAAGCGGCCGGCGCCGCCGGCCTCGAAGGCCTGCTGGCCTCGCCCGAGCTGAAGACCCTCGTCGAGGCCGAGGTGGTCCGCGCCGCCAAGCGCATCGAGCGCGACATCCTTCCGCGGGCCATCCGCCGCGCGCTCGACGAGCAAGGAACCACCGACTGAGGGGAGGCCGCGATGGCCGAAGCATCCCAACCAGCGCCCGACCGGTCTTCGGACGACCCGAAGCGGCGTCCGCCCGCGCCGAGCGGCGACGGCGGGCGCCGCGGCTCACCGCCTTCCGGCGGCGGGCGCGTGCGCAACCCGCCGCAGGGTCGACCGGTCCGCCCGCGCAGCAAGCCGCCCTCGGGCCCGCAGGCGCGTCCCTCGCAAGGCGGCGCAGGGCGGGCCGGCGAGGCCAAGGTCCCGCCGCGTCCGCGTCCCCCGCAGGGTCCCTCGGCGGCGCAGCTCGCCGAACGCTTCACCGCTTCGCGACAGCTCCTCGACGACGTCCTCGGCGAGGAGAACGCGCGCATCGCCGAGCTGCAGGTGGGCGCCACGCGCGGCCTCGACGAGGCCCTGGGTCGGCTCCAGGAAGCGGCGCGCCAGGTGCGGGCCCTCATCGAGCGCAACGAGGCCCTGGCCCGCGAGACCGAGCGCCTCGCTGCCGAGGGGCGTCATCTGGGCGAGCAGCAGGACGAGCTCGAGGCGGAGGTGCGGAGGCTGGCCGCCTACAACCGGTCCATGGGCGAGCGTGTTGCCCAGCTCCGCGGCGAGCGCGATCGGCTGCAAGAGGAGCGGCGCAGCCTCGATGCCGCCGCCCAGGAGGGGAGCGACGCCGTGGCCGAGCTCCGCGCGCAGCACGACCGAGCCCTCGGGCGCAAGGAGTCGCTCGAGGACGAGCTGCGCCAGCTCGAACGCAGCCACGCCCGCCTGCAGGACCACCTCGCCCGCCTGGAGAAGACCCGCCAGGAATTCATCGCCCAGGTCGAAGAGGCGAAGCGAGCCGTGGCCGAGCTGACCGACGCCTCCTGAGCGCGGCCCCGCGGCGTGCCTCCAGGGCGGAGGCTGCGCCGTGCGCGGGCTCGGGATGCCGGCCGCCCCGGCTCGGGGCGACCCGTCGCCGCCGAGCCGGGGAGCCCTAGCCCGAGCGCCGGGCGCCGCGAACTGCCCCCCGCTCAGCGCTGCGTCAGGCCGCCCTGGATCCAGCGCAGGAGCAGCTCGTAGTTGGCGTTGTTCTTTTCGTGCAGGGGACCACGCCGCCGCCGTGGCGGACGCCGTCTTCCGCGGGCTTGCGGAGGACGAGCGAAGCCGGCGGGTCGCTCCGGTCCGCGTAGGCGACGGTCGCCCGGTAGGCCGCGTCCTCGTTCGAGCCGTCGAAGGCGAAGCCACCGGCGCCGCCGCCCTGGCAGGCCGCCTTGGCGCCGGTGTTGCGCACCACCGGGAACACGGAGCCGTGGAACGTGCTGGGGCGGTCGCCGCCCCCGCCGGGGGCGACCCGTCCGCCTCCGCTTCCCGAGGATCCGCTGCCGCAGCCGGCAAGGGCGAGCGCTGCAGCGAAGCAGCCGAGGCGAGGAGCGCGAAGGACGATCCTGGGGCATCTTTGGTCGGGCGCCCTGAACGCAAGGGGAGGACCACGCGCTCGCGTCGAACCGCCCGGCTGCTTCGCGTCTCGGTCGGTTTCAGCGGACCTCCGGATCCAGAGGTCCGCTGTGCACGTCGTGCCCGCCCGCTCGGGCAAGCCGGGCGCACGCACGGAGTGCGCGGTTCGCGTGGGACCCAGGGGAAGGGCACGGAGCGAACCGCCGTGAACGGCGAGCGCACGGCGAAACGAAGGGCGGAGGCGCGCACCGCGCGCACCTCCGCCCTTCGAGAGCAGCGGTTCGTGGTGGAAGGCTCGGGCGCTGCGGAGCGGTCCAGAGCGCCCGAGGGCGGCTCGACGAAGGCGACCCGCGACCGACTTCGCGCCGTCCCTCCCGCGGCGGTCAGTGCTCGACGATGAGGATGGGCCGCCGTCGCGCCCAGGGGTCGTCGCTCGAGGCAAAGGAGACCGCGCCGTCGTCGTGGGTGGCGAAGTCCTTGTCGCGCAGGCGCAGGCCGAAGTTGGGCGCGCTGCCGTTCGCCCAGCGGCGCACGGCGGCGGTGACGTCGAAGAGGACCCAGTTCCCCTCGCTTCCCGCGGCCACGCGCACTTCGTCCAAGGCCGTGGGGTCCACGTCGGGGCGGCTGAGCTCCGGGCGTCCGGTCCCCTGGATGGTCCCGTCGTAGCAAATGCCGTCCGCCGAGGCGTCGAAGCCGCCGCGTCCTTCGATCCAGGGCGTCCGCCCCCCGGGCGAGTCGATCACGCGGTGCGCCTGCACGTCGAGGAAGGGCCCCGTGAGCCCTCCGGTGCCGGTGACGTAAAGGGCGAGGTAGGCGCGGGCGGGCGTCGCTCCGGCCGGCAGGGCGGGGAGCGGGAGCTCGATGTAGCTCTGCCGCTCGCCGAGTTGGCCGCTCGGGCGGTCGCCCACCGCCAGGCCGTGCCGGCCGAAGTTGTCGTTGAGGTAGAGGCCCTCGCCGCGCACGTAGGCGTCCTTGCCCAGGGCGGGGTCGGGCTGCACGAGGGCCGTCCGCCCGGAGCCGGTCACGAGCAAGGTGCCCACCTGCAAGGGAACGGGCGCAACCGTGGCGTTCGTGCTGAGGTCGCCGGCGGCCGGGTCCACGACGAGGGCGAAGCCCTTGCCCGGCGCGAGACCGGCCGGGAACTCGACCACGACGAGCAGGGTGCGGGCGGTACCCGCGGGCACGTCGAGGGGGCTGGCGAGGGCGAAGTGGACTTGGCCATCGTCGCGCGCGAAGCGCGCGGGGCCGCTCAGGAGCGCGTCGCTCCCCGGCACAAAGCGCCCGTCGCCGTCGGCGTCGTCGTAGAGGGAGACCCCGCCCACTTCCCGAGCGTCGTCGAGGTCGCCGCGCGCATGCACGGTGAGCGCGTCGACTTGCGCCGGCGCGCCCCCCGCGCGGAGGGTCAAGGCCAAGGAGAGATGCTCGCCGGCGCCGGCGATGCGCGCCGGGTCGCCCGCGGCGCGCGCCAGTAGTGCGTCGGCGGTTCTTCCCACGCGGAGGGTCGCCCCGCGCAGGGGCGTCGCCGCGAGCCGGACGGAGACCCCGCCGTTGCCGGTGTGGTTGTGGGCCGTGACGCCGGCGGCGTCGAGGGCCAGCGAGAACTTGGCCCCCGCCGCGGCGGTCCCCGCCAAGCGGAGCCCCACCACGAGGTCCAGGCTTCCACCGGCAGCGAGGCGCTGTCCGCCGAAGGCGAAGGCCAGGCGGCCGTCGTCCGCGTCGGGCACTCCGCGTGCGAGCACGCGCTCGCCGGCGTCGATGGCCCCGTTGCGGTTGGCGTCGAGCACCAGGCGTGCCTCGAGCAGGTCGCGGGCGTCGTCGCCGCTGCCGCGCAGGGCAAAGGTGAGTCCTTGCAGGTCCAGGCCGCCGAGGGCGCTCTCGAAGCGCAAGGCCACGGCGGGCACGTCGCGCGCGTCGGCCGCGACGGACAAGGGGCTGCTCGGGCTCGTGGGCGCCAGCGACACCGAGAGGTCGCGCGGCGGGTCTCCTCCCACGACCCGCGCCGCGCCCAGCTCGGCGCCCGCCTCCCCGCGCACGAGCTGGCCCGAGGGGTCGCGGGCCTCGGCTCGCCACCCCTCGACGCGGAAGCTCACCGTGTCGCCGACCCGGGCGGCGCCGCGGACCTCGGTGGCGAGGAGGAGGTCGACGGGGGCGGCGGGGTCCACGCGGAGCCCGAGCCCGCGGAAGGTGACCATCCCGTTGTCTCGCGACACTGCCTGTCCCGTCCCCAGGGGCAGGTCGTTGGGGCCCAAGGCGCCGTCTCCGTCGACGTCGCGGTAGAGGCGGGTGTCGCCGAGGCCGGTGGATTCATCGATGGTCCCGTCGGCGGCGGCCGCGACGGCTTCGACGGTCAAGGAGGCGCTGGCCTCGACGCGTACCTGCCCGACCACCACCCCCGCGGCGGGGGCCTGCACGCGGCGGTCGGCGGGCTGCGCGGGGCCGTCGCGCAGGCGCAAGGCGACGGCGCCGGCGGGCGCGCCCCCGCCGGGGGGCGGCGTCGCGGTGCTGCCGCCCGACGCAGAGCCGCGCGCGGACGAGCGGCCGTGTCCGCCGCAGCCCGGCGCCGCGACCGCGGCGACGGCAACGGCCCAGAGGAAAGAGGAAAGGAAGAACCGGCCCGGATGCATCGCGCGCTCCTCTCGCAGGACGGAGGGCCTTGGGAGCGAGGCGCGTGCCCGCGGGGGAGCGAGCCCAAGGGGCTCGCGAACAAGCACTTGGGGCTCGCCTTCGCGCGGCCGATTCCGCCCTTATTCCGTCGTTCCCCACCGTCGGCGGCTTGTGCGTCGCTCCCGGGGGAAGGAGACTGACGGCGTGGCGAACGCGGGCAACCCAGAGGGCCCGGAACCCTTCGACGACGCCCACGGCTCCGCGTCGGCGGAGTGGTGCCTCTCCGCTATCCCCAGCGGGGAGGGTGCCGCGGCGGCGGAGACGCCGTGCCCCACGCCCGAGTCTGGGTGGGCGCCCGGTCGGTGGGTCTCGGGCTACGTCCTGCTCGAGGTCCTCGGACGGGGCGGAGCCGGGACCGTCCACCGCGCCTTCGACCCGCGACTCGGTCGCCAGGTGGCCTTGAAGCGCCTCGACCGCCTGCCGCGGGCGGACGAGGCCGTGCTGCGGCGTTTCCGGCGCGAGGGGCAGGTCGCCGCCGCCCTCCGGCACCCGGCCATCGTCGCGGTGCACGACTTCGGCTGGGCCGGCGCTGTGCCCTTCCTCGTCTACGAGCTCGTTCCGGGCGCCCGCCCCCTGCTCGAGGCCTGCGCCCACGCTTCCCTGGGTCGGGGCGTCGAGTGGCTGCGCGACGCGGCCCGCGCCCTCGGCCACGCGCATCGGCGCGGGGTGGTGCATCGCGACGTGAAGTCGGAGAACGTCTTGGTCGACGGCGACGGTCGCGTCCGCGTGACGGACTTCGGCCTCGCGCGCGCAACCGGCCTCGACGACCTCACCCGCACGGGGGACCTGGTCGGGACCCCCCGTGCGATGGCACCCGAGCAGTTCTCCGCAGGCGAGGTCAGCCCGGCGACCGACGTGTGGGCCCTCGGGGTCCTCCTCTACCGGCTCCTCTGCGGGCGGCCGCCTTTCCCCGCCAGCAGCCTCCTCGAGTTGGCGGAGGCGGTCCGCACCCAGTCGCCGACACCACCGCACGCGATCCTTCCCCGAGTGCCTCCCGGCCTCGAGGCCGTTTGCCTGCGCGCCCTGGCTCGCGAGCCGGCCGAGCGCTACCCGGACGGCGACGCCTTCGCGGCGGCCCTCGACGCCTGGCTGGCCGGCGGCCTCCCGGTCGAGGCGGACGCCGGTCGCCGGGGTCGCCGGTGGGGCTCCGGACGAACCGCCGCGGCCCTGGCCCTGCTTGGGGGCGCAGGCCTCGTCGCCCTCGTCGCCGCCCTCGTCGCCGGTGGCTCCGCCCCCGCGTCCGGCGTCGCCGCCCGGACTCCCACGCCGCCCGCACCCTCCCCCTCGGCCGACGAAGAGGCTCCCTCGCCCGCGCGCGGAACGCCCCAGAGGCGCGCCGGGCCGACGAAGGCCCCCGACGGCTCTCCTCGGGCCAAAGAGACGGGCGCGCCGGCCTGGTTCCGCGCCCTCCCCCCCGCGGCGCGGCCCCCGCGCCTCCCGCCCGGCGTCCGCTGGGGTCCGAGTCCGGGGGAGTACCTCAACGAACGAGACGGCTCGGTCCTGGTGTGGATCCCGGGCGGCACCTTTCTCATGGGCAGCCGGCGGAGCCGCCTCGAAGCACCTCCCCACCGGGTTTCGGTGGACGGCTTCTTCCTGGGCAAGTACGAGGTCACCCGCGCCCAGTACGCAGCCTACTGTCGCGACGCGGGACGCGATTCCCCCCTCGATCCTCCCTACCCGACCTCGCCGAAGCACCCGGTGGTCCTGGTGTCCTGGAAGGACGCGCGCGACTACTGCGCCTGGGCCGGGCTGCGCCTGCCGAGCGAGGCGCAGTGGGAATACGCCGCGCGCGGTCGAGACGGGCGGCGTTTCCCCTGGGGAGACGCCGCCCTTCCCGACCGGGCCCGTGTCCGCGGGGACGGCCCCTTGGGTTCGCAGCCGGTCGGTCGCTACCCGGCGGGCGCCTCCCCCTTCGGCTGCCTCGACATGGCGGGCAACGTCTACGAGTGGGTCGAGGACGGCGGTGCCTACTACAGGGCGGAGCCCGCGCACGAGCCGCTCGTGGACCCCGCCCCAGCCCCCGCGCGGGTGGTTCGCGGCGGTTCGTACGCGCAGCCGCTCTCCGCCTGCACGACCACCGCGCGGGAGTTCGCCGCCCCCGACACCTGGACGCCCTTCATCGGCTTTCGCGTCGCCCGCTCCCCCTAAGGAAGCCGAGCAGCCCGTGCGCCGCGGCCCGCCCGGGCCAGCGCCCGGGAGTAGAATGCGCGCCCTGGCGGGTCCCTACGCCCCCGCCGGGAGGTCTTCGTGCGCTCGCCGCTGCCCTTCGTCCTCTCCCTGGCCGTTGCCTGCACGGCGGGAGCCTGGGTCGGCGCCCAGGACGCCGAACCGTCGCCCCTCCCCGCCCACCGCACCGTGGACGCGGAGCACTTCGCCACCTCCAGCCGCTGTGCGCTTTGCCATGCCAGCTCGCCGCGGGCGCGCGGCCTGCGCGACGCCGAGGGACGCTCCATCGCCCCCTTCGACCTGTGGCGCTCGACGATGATGGCCAACGCCTCCCGCGATCCCCTCTGGCGCGCCGCCGTGTCGGTCGAGGTGGCCGCCACCCCATCCCGGAAGGCGGCCATCGAGGCCAAGTGCATGCGCTGCCATGCCCCCCTCGCCAGCGAGACCCTCCGCTTGGCCGGTGCGCCCGCTCCCGGCCTGGACCTCCTCCGCGAAGACAGCGACCTCGGCCAACTCGCGCTCGACGGGGTTTCCTGCACCCTCTGCCATCAAGTGCAGCCCGAGCTCCTCGGCGCGCGGGAGAGCTTCGGCGGGGGCTTTCGGGTGGGGCGGGGGCGTCGGATCTTCGGGCCCCACGCCGACCCCTTCGCCATGCCCATGGTGCGCCACTCGGGGTTCCGACCGGTCCAGGGAGAGCACCTGCGCGACTCGGCCCTCTGCGCCACCTGCCACACCCTCTTCACCGATTCCCTCGACGCGGAGGGGCGCCCGACGGGCGCGGTGCTCCCCGAGCAGACCCCCTACCTCGAGTGGCGCAATTCGGTCTACAACGACGAGGTCGAGGACCTCGACCATCGGGCCCGGAGCTGCCAGGACTGCCACGTGCCCGTTCGGGACGCGGAGGGACGCCTCATCGAGACGCGCATTGCCCGCAACCCCATGGGCGGGGACTTCCGGATCCCCGAACGCTCCCCCGTCGGCCAGCACATCTTCATCGGCGGAAACACGCTGGTGCCGGCCATTCTGCGCGACCGCGCCGACGTCCTACGCCCCAACGCGCCCCGCGAGGCCTTCGACCGGACCATCGCCCTGGCGCGGGAGCAGCTCAGCCAGCGCACCGCGCGCCTCTGGGTGCGGGTGGTGGAGCGCAGCGAGCGCCGGCTCCACGTCCGGGTGCGCGTGGAGAACCTCACCGGCCACAAGTTCCCCACCGGGCACCCTACGCGCCGAGCCTGGCTCCGCCTGCGCGTCCGGAACGCCGCCGGGCAGGTCCTCTTCGCCTCCGGAGAGCACGACGCCCAAGGCCGCATCGTGGACGACGCGGGGACACCACTCCCCACCGAACGCCGCGGGGGCGGCCTGCTGGCTCACCGGACTCGGGTGACGAGCTCTCGGGAGGCGGTCGTCTACGAGGCCGTCCTGGCCGACGCCGAAGGCCGTCCGACCTACCTGCTCCTGCGCGGGGTCGCCTACCTCAAGGACAATCGCCTCCTCCCCGTCGGCTGGAAGCCCGAGCACCCGGCCGCGGTGGAGACGGCCCCGCGCGGGACGGAAGGCGACCCCGACCATCGCCCGGGAGAGGACTCGGTCGACTACTTCGTGGACCTCCCCGCGCGGGCGGGGCCCCTGACCGTCGAAGCCACCCTCTTCTACCAGGTCCTCGGCGCACGCTACGCCGACGAGCTCTTCGCCTGGGACACCCCCGAAGTCCGTTTCTTTCGCTCGGCTTACGAGGCGGCCGACCGGAGGCCCGTCCCCGCGGCGAGCGCCGAAGTGCGCGTTCCCTAGAGGAGACCCCCGGCGTGCGCCCGGCGCCCCCGATCGGGTTCCGAGCGGGTAGGCTGGGCGCTCCTCGGGCCTGCCCCAACCACGCGAACGAGGAAGAGGAACCCCATGAAGTACGCACTCCGCATCGTTTCCGTTTCCGCAGCGCTGCTCGCCGGCGCGGCCTCCTTCGCCTCGGCGCAGGATTGCGGCGGCAAGAAGGGCTTCGACCCGAGCCGCATCGACCTCGAGGCTCCGAGGGAGGACTGCGGCGACTGCGCCGGCCAGACGGCGAAGAAGGGCGCGGACTGCGGCGACTGCGCCGGCCAGACGGCGAAGAAGGGCGCGGACTGCGGCGACTGCGCCGGCCAGACGGCGAAGAAGGGCGC
>RFHU01000151.1 GCA_003695705.1 Planctomycetota bacterium | reverse complement strand
GGCAGGCGCAAGGCCTCGGCGATGGCCTGGCGCGCGCGCTCTGCTTCGACGGCGCCGACCACGTAGACGTCGATGGGCGCTTCGGCGAGGAGGGCGCGGCGGCGCGCTTCGAGGGCCGCGCCGTCGACGGCGGCGAGGTCGGAGAGACGCCCGTACTCGAACACCCCGTAGGGCTCGTCGCGGCACATGCGCTCGATGCACCGTTGCGCCGCGTAGCTTCCCTTGTCGTTGATGAGCCCTTCGATGAACCTGCGGAGCTTCTCCTTTTCTTGTCGAACGGCCTCGGCGCGCAGCGCGCCCTGCTCGTCGAGGGCCGGGTCGCAGAGCAGGTCGCAGAGGATGCGCAGTCCGCGCTCGAAGACGCGCTCGCCGGGCGGCAGGAAGCGGTCGCCGAGGACCTGCAAGCTGAGGCTGATCACCTGCTGCTCGCCGAGCTTGAGCACGTCCACGCCGAGGCTCGCCCCGTAGAGGGCCTCCAGCGAGCGGGTGAGCTCTCGCTTGGAGGGCAAGCTTCGGGTGCCGTGTCGGAGTACGTAGGGGAGGGCGGCGACCTCGGTGGCCGTAGCGGCATCGAGGTCGGTGCGCACGAAGACCTTGACCAGCGCGGTCTTGAACTTGCGCGTGGGGGCCAGGCGAAGGCGAACGCGCTCGGAGAGCCGGTGCTCCTCGAAGCGGCCTGCGAAGGTTCTATCCAGCACGACCTCCCAGCTGGCGCTCCAGCGCGGCGGCGATGACCCGCACCGAGTCGGGCGTTCCGGCGAATTCGGCGCTGCAGCGCCCGCCGACGTCGCGGATGCGCAGGCGCGCGCCGCCGCGGAGGCCGGCGAGGTTGAAGGTGCGCACGAGCCCCGGGCGCTCGACCCCGGCCTCGACTTCGCGACGGCGCAGGTGCAGGACGCCCGTGGCGGCGCGGTGGGTCTCGTAGCGGTAGGAGACGATGCTCCCCTTGCGGCGGAGGCGGTCCGTATGGGCGGCGACGCGCCGCGGCGCGCGCCGGTCCACGCCCTCCACGGGCAAGAGGCCGAGGAGCGCGAGGAGGGCGTCCACGGCGCGCAGGTCGTCCGAGGGGAGCGCGGTCAGGACCCTGCGACCGCCGGCCGGGGGGACGTAGGTGGGCTCGCGGACCGTGCGGTCCAGGAGGCGCGCGTCGAAGCCGAGGTTGCGCAGGACGCGATCGGCGTGGAGCCGTGCCTCCCCGCGCGCTGGGGAGTCGTTGCCCCACACCCGCACCTGTCCGAGCGGGCGTCCCGCTTCCACCTCGGCGCGGGCCGCGCGCGTCAAGCCGTCCTCTGCGTCGGGCGAGAGGAGGGCGAGGTTGATGCGCAGGCGCACGTCTTCGCGCACGCCGAGGAGTTCGAGCACCCGATGCCGCGCGGCGGGCTCCGTGATCTCGGTCGCCAGCGCGAGCGTCGAGGAGCCGACCTGGTAGGCCGCGCACAGGTAGTCGATGGGGCCCCGCTCCGGTGCGGTGAAGGACTCGCGGACGGTGCCGAGCGGACGCGGGATGGCCCCGACCAGGTCGAAGGACCAGGAGCGGACGAGGTCCTCGAGGTCGATCTCAACAGCGCGGGGGGCGAAGGAGAGGACCCGCGGGACCTCGGCGAGGGTGAGCTCCTGCTCGAAGGGGTCGAGGAGGGGAGGGGGGAGGGTGTGCTTCACGAGACCTCCGCGAGGCGACGTTCGGCGAAGAAGGTCAGGTAGAGGGAGTCGAGGAACAAGACCAACGACGAGGAGAGGAAGAGCGCCAAGCCCCATTCGAATTCGAGGGCGAGGGTCGCGCTGGGGGGGAGCTCTCCGTCCTGCGCCGGGGGAGCGGTCGGATTTGCGCTGTCGACTGCGGCCACGTTGCCCGGCCTTTCCAACGCGGGACCGAGGCGGCGCGCCTCGAAGACGAGGACGAAGTCCTTGATGACGCGCTGGTCGTACCACACGTCGTAGAAGACCTTGGCGCCGACGCCGCAGAGGACGAGCGTGGCGAGGAGGATGGGGAGCTGGTAGTCGGCGTCGGCGACGAGGTCGTAGGAAGCGAAGAAGAAAGCGACGACGCAGGCCAGGGCAGCCACCACCGCCGGGCGAAGAAGGTGCTCGCGGCGCACCGTCGGACGCGCGGGATCGTCGCTCGGCTCGAAGCTGAAGCGGCCGACGTCGTTCCCCATCTTCGGGCCGTCGGTCACCGGCTGGCCCCGGGCGGTGACCCGCCACCAGGGCCCCTGCGAGCCCACCAGGGCCGCCGCGAGGAAGAGCAGGTAGAGGCCGAGGGCGAGGCGCCGCTTCCTGAGCACCCAGCGCCCGTGCGGCGTCTTCCAGGGGTCCTGCTTCTTCTTGCGGCTCACCGGACCTCCGCGGCGGCCGCGTGGGCGGCCCCTCGGCCGCGCGGTTCGGGGGCGGGGGACGAGGCCCCTCGGGCCACGACCGCGAACACCAGTCCCAAGAGGAGGGTGAGGCCGACCAGGACCACGAGCAGCTCGGGCGCGATCGTAGAGGAGGGGCGAGCGTAACGACGCCGTCGACGCCGCGCTCGGGCGAGGCCCGGGCGGTCGCCGCTCGATCCGCTCCCTCGAGAGGGGGAGGGCGGGCGGCGTTCGCCCCGCAGTTCGGCGAGGGCGTCGAGGAGCAGCGCGCGCGCTTCCTCCGCCGTCGCCGGCCGGTCCGAGGCGTCCTTGGCCATGAGCCGGCGCAGAACCCGCAGGGTAGGTGGGGCCGCGGCGATGGGCGGGGCTTCCTCCTCGATGATCCGTTGCATGGTGAGCGGCGCGTTCTCTCCGCGTCCGAAGGGGAGTTCGCCGCTGACGAGGGTGTAGAGAAGGCTGCCGAGGGCGAACAGGTCGCTGCGCACGTCGAGGGAGGAACTCCCCCGACACTGCTCGGGCGAGAAGAAGGCCACGGTTCCTAGGGTGTAGCCTTCGGCGGTGAGGTGCCCGTCGCCGCGGACCTTGGCCAGGCCCAAGTCGGCCAGCTTGACCCGGCCGTCGGGACGGACCAAGACGTTCTCCGGCTTGATGTCTCGGTGGACGATGCCGTGTTCCTCGGCGGCGGAGAGGGCGGCGCAGACCTCGGCGCAGACGCGCAGCGCCTCGTCTTCGGGCAGGGTCACTTCGCGGGCCAGCCGTTCGCCGAGGTCCTCTCCCTCGACGAGTTCCATGGAGAAGTAGTAGCGGCCTCCGTGCTCCCCGGCTTCGTAGGCCCGGACCACGTTCGGGTGGTTGAGGCGGGCCGCGGCCCGGGCCTCGCGCAAGAAGCGCTGCAGGTAGTCGGGGTCCTCGACGAGGCCTTCGTGCAAAACCTTCAGGGCCACGGGCTTGTCGAGTCCCTCGTGGATGGCCTCGTACACGGTGGCCATGGCGCCCTCGCCGCGCACCCTCCGAATCCGGTAGCCAGGGATCTTCAACGACGAGGCCTTGCTCACAAGGCCATAGATTATGGTGATTTGGCGATCCCAATGCCACCGCCGGGCCGGCGGAGCCCGCGGCGCGGCGCGCGCTTCGTAGGCCTTTTCAGGCTAAGGACTTGGTGGCTTCTCGCGGGCCGGCGGGGCCGCAGCGGGGAAAGATTGTGGAGAACCAGAGCCGGCCCGGGCGCGGAGAGGGCCGAGGGCGGGCCTCGCGGGGCCCTTCCCTCCGGCGCGGCGGGGGGTTCGGTCGGGGGGGGCACGTCCCCCCCCCGGCGGTGGCGCCTTGCGGGCACGGTGCCCACGGCACCGACGACGCAGGGGACGCGCGGAGCCGTCCGGTTCCTGCCCGCGCCGTGGGGGGAGGACGGCGCGCGCCCCGCGGGGCGGGTAGACTGCCGCTCGGGAGGCGCTGGGGTTGATCCGCTTCGACGAGGAGCGCCGCACCGTCACCCTCTCGGTGCGCGACCTGGCCGACGAGAACGACTACCGCTTTTGCGGGCCCGCTCCGCTCTCGCTGAAGCGCCGCGCCGTCCTCGGGCGCCTGGCCCACGAGGACCACCAAGAGGCGCGCGAGGACGAACTCTCCTCCTACCGGCGCGAGCGGAGCGTCCGCTACGAGACCCGCGTCGACGGCTGGCGGGTCGTGGTCCAGGGGCGCATCGACGGGATCTACACGGATGCCGAAGGGCGCACGGTGATCGAAGAAGTCAAGACCGTGGTGGCCCGCCCCGAGGAACTCGAAGCCGCCGACGAGGGGACCTTCCCCGCCTACGCCCGCCAGCTCCAGCTCTACCGCTTCCTCCTCGAGGAGGGCTCGGGAGCGCTCGGCTTCGACGACCGCGCTCCCCCCATTGCCTTGCACCTGTGCCTGATCTCGCTCCCCGATCGAGCCGTCCGGGTGCTGGAACTCGGCTACCGGCGCGAGCGCTGCCGGGCCTTGGTGGACCGGCGCCTGCGCGAAATCCTCGCCGCGCGGCGGGCGCTGTGCGCGCGCGCCGCCGAGCGCCGCGCCGCCTGCGAGACCGTTCGCTTTCCGCATCCGCGTCCGCGTCCCCAGCAACAGGAGATGATGGACGCCATCGAGCGCGCCCTCGCGGCGGGCCGCGGCGTGCTCGTCTCGGCGCCGCCGGGGATCGGCAAGTCGGCGGCCGCGCTGGTTCCTGCTCTTCGGTACGCGGCCTCCGTCGGAGGCCGGGTCTTCGTCGCCACTTCCAAGACCACCCAGCAGGCCATCTTCGCCAAGACCGTTGCCATGCTGCGCCGCGCCGGGGCCAAGGTGCGCGGTGTGGTGCTCACCGCCAAGGGCAAGGTCTGCCTCAACGACGTGGTCCACTGCCATCCCGAGCACTGCGCCCACGCCGCCGACTACGAGCGCAAGCTGATGCAGAGCGGAGCGCTCGAGCGCCTCCGTCGGCTCCCCCTCGCCGGACGCGAGGACATCGAGCGCGAGGCGCGCGCGCACGACTTCTGCCCCTTCGAGGCTTCCCTCGACCTCGCCGGCGACGCCGACGTGATCATCGGGGACTACAACTACGTGTTCGATCCGGGCGCGAACGCCCGGCGGATCTTCGTCGACGGCGATCCCCAGGACGTGGTCCTGCTCATCGACGAAGCCCACAACCTCTACGAGCGAGGCGCCCGCTACTACTCGCCGGCGCTGCGGCGCGACGCGCTGATCGACATCGAGCGTCGCCTCGCGGGGCGCACCGCACCCCTTGCGCGGAGGGCGCGCGCCTTGGCCCAGCGCCTCGCGCAGCGCATCGAGGCATACGGCCGCGGGCGTTCGGTTCTTCCCGCTGCGGTCCAGGCCACATCATCCCAGGCCGAAAACCTGCTCCTCTTCGACGATCCGCCGGCGCGCCAGCGGGAGCGGCGTCAGGCTTCGGGCCGCTTGCGCCGTCGTACTCCCCTGGCGCCCCAGACGCCTCCGCCTCCGCCTCCCGCGGCTCCAGGAGAGGGAGAAGCGCCGTGCGAGCGCGAGGTCGAACTGGATCGGGAGTGGTTCTTTGGTCTGCGCGACGAACTCGCCGAACTCTCCGTGGCTTGGTTCGCCGAGGGGAACGCCCAGGCCCAAGGCGAGGAGGGCGACCCGGTGCTGGAGCTGAACCGCTGGGTGTCGCGCTTCGCCGGCGTCCTCGAACTCGAGGGGGAGGAGTTTGCCCAGGTGTGGACGCGAGAGGGCGGCGGGGCGCTGAAGATCCTCTGCAAGGATCCCTCTCGTCAGCTCGGCCGGCGGCTGTCGGCTTGCGCGGGCGCGGTGGCCGTCTCGGCAACCCTCGAGCCCCTTTCCTTCTACCGCGACGTGCTCGGCTTCGGGCGCGACGCGGCCTTGCACTCCTTCCCCTCGCCCTTCGACCGCAGCCGCCGCCGCGTGCTGGTTCTCGACCGCCCCTCGACGGCTTACCGCGAGCGCGAGCGCGACCTGCCCATCGTCGACGACGCGGTGCGCGCCGTCGTCTCGGCGTACCGCGGGAACTACCTCGTGTGTTGCCCCTCCTTCGATTACCTCGAGAAGCTGGCCCGCCAGCTCGGGGAACTCCCCGGCTACGAGACCCTGCGGCAGACTCCGAGCATGGGCGAGGGGCGGCGGGCCGAGGTGCTCGAGCGCCTGCGCCGCGCTGCGTCCGAAGCCGCGAACCCGGTGCTGCTGTTGGCCGTCCAGGGCGGAATCTTCACCGAAGGCGTCGACTACCCGGGCGCCGAGTGCGTGGGGGCGATCATCATCGGGCCCGGCTTGCCCCGGGTCGGCTTCGAGCGTGAGCTGATTCAGGAGCACTTCCAGAAGGTCTACGGGCGAGGCTTCGAATACGCCTTCCTCTACCCGGGCATGAACAAGGTGATTCAGGCCGCGGGGCGGGTGATCCGCACCCCGACGGACAAAGGAGTGGTGGTGCTCGTCGGCAGCCGCTTCGCCACCCCCCGCTACGCGGAGTTGTTTCCACGCGACTGGTACGAGCGGAGCCCGCGGGAGCTCGTGTGCACGGACCCCTACGGCGAGTTGCGGCGCTTCTGGGGGGAACGGGACGAGGCGCGGGTTGGTTGAGGCGCGCGGGCTCGCCTCCTCTGTTCGTCCCCGCGCCTCCCTGCGCTTCTCGTAGCGAGGAGCCTGCGGGGCGCCCCGGGCGAGGCCGGTCCCCTTTTGGCCTCCGGGCTCCTGTGCGAACATGACGCCCATGCCGGTCCGGACCGCGACGCCGCTCCTCGTGTTGCTGCTCCTCTTCCTCGGGACGGGGCCGGGCGCCAGGGCCCAGGAGGCGGCGCCAGGAGGCGGGGTCCACGCCCCGCCACCGGACGCCGAGGGAAGCGTTGGCCGGGGCGGCGGAAAGGCCAAGGGCCCGAACCTCCGCGTTCCGGACGAGCTCCCAGAGCCGGTGCGCGAGCGGTTGGCCCGCGCCATTGGCCGCTGGGAGCGGGTCTACGCCGCGCTCGGACGGGTGCCGCCCCAGCGCCTCAGCGGGCCGCTCGCCGAGGTCGTGGCCGAGCTCGAGGCCTGCCGCAAGGAAGCCGGCAAGTGCGCGCTCCCCTACCACTACCTGGGCATTGCCTACCAGATCCGCGGTCTGGTCTACGGAGACCGCGAGGCGCTCAAGAAGGCCGTGGTCCGCCTCAAGGCCGCCGTTCGCATCGAGCCCGCCTTCCACGAAGCCCTCGTCGAACTCGGCGACGCCCACCGCCACCTTGGGCACGAGCAGGAGGCCGAGGCAGCCTACGGACGGGCGTTGGCCGCAGCACCGGACTACGCCCTGGCCTACCGCAGGCGCGCCACCCTCCTCCTCGAGCGCGGGCGCTTCGAGGAAGCGCGGGCCGACGTGGAGGCCGCGCGGAAGCTGGAGCCGGCGGACGCCGGCCTGCAGGCCCTCGAGCGCAAGCTGAAGTTGGTCCTGGAGGGGCCCGACTGGCCGCGGCGCTACGAGGCGGAGACCGCGCACTACCTCGTTCGCACCAACGTCGGCCAGGAGTTTGCGGATGAGATCGCGCACCAGGCCGAGCTGATCCGGCGCCTCTACGAGCAGGTCTTCCCGCGGGGGCGCAAGCCAAAGCGCAAGTCACCCATCGTGGTCTTCGCGAGCAAGGAGGAATACCACCGAAACGGTGGGCCGCGGGGCGCTGGCGGTCACTTCGACCCGGTGTTCAAGCAGCTCTTCCTGTTTCGCTACCCCAAGGAGTCCGACACGCGGCTGGTCCTCTACCACGAGGGCTTCCACCAGTTCCTCGACGCGATCCTCGACGTCAAGCCACCCCAGTGGTTCAACGAGGGGGTGGCCGACTTCTTCGGTCCCTCTCGCTACGTGAACGAGGGCGGCGTGGAGGGCATGAAGATGCGGCCCAATCCGTGGCGGCTGAAGACGATCAAGAGCCTGGTCCGCGGCGGGAAGGCCCTCCCCTTCCAGCGGCTCATGACGATGAGCCAGCAGGAAATGTACAGCCAGAATCCGGGCGCCAACTACGCGCAGGCCTGGTCGATCATCTACTTCTTGGTGCGCGCCGACGACGGCGCCTACCACAAGTACCTCAAGAGCTACTTCAAGGCGTTGCGCAAGGGCAAGGACCGCTTCGGTGCTTACGAGGCCGCCTTCGGGAAGACGGACATGGCCGCGCTCGAGGAGCGCTGGCGCGCGTTCACGCTGGGACTCGACGCGAAGGAGTGAGGGTGAAGCTGCAAGAGATCTTCGGGAGGGGCCACTTCGTCGCCGTCGCGTCGTCGCCGGTGCGCTACGTCGCCCGCTGCCCGTTTCCTCCCGCGGGCGACGGCTACTGGCCGGTCTCTGCGGCGACCCTCGACGGCGTCGCCCATCGCAAGCGGGTCGAGGCGGAGGACCTCGAGGGGACCCTCAGCGCCGACGACCTCCGTTCGGAGCACTGGAAGGTAGACGACAGCCACTGCTGGTGCGAGGAGTGCTCCGCGTCGCGCAAGATGCTCGAGACGCAGAGCGACTTCTGACGGCTGCGCCTGCGCCGTGGCCTTCGCTCGGCGGCGGTCGGGACCGGTCTGGGGGGCGTGCCCCCCAGGAACGACCTCAGGCCGGCTGCGAGGCGAAGGCCTCGTCGACGAGGCGCTGGAGTTCGCCCTTTTGGGCGAGTTCGGTGACGATGTCGCACCCTCCCACGAACTTGCCGTCGATGAACACCTGCGGAATGGTGGGCCAGTTGCTGAAGTCCGAGAGGACGTAGCGGTAGCGCGGGTCCTCCAGCACGTTCTTGTGCCCGAAGGGCTTCCCGGTGGCGCGCAGCGCCTCCACGGTTCGGGCGGAGAAGCCGCACATGGGGGCCATGGCGGTGCCCTTCATGAACAGCATGACCTTGTTCTCGGCGATGAGTCGCTTGATCTCGGCGAGTCGCTCCTCGTCGCCCGGAGGCTTGGGGAGCTGGCCGCCTTCGAGGGCGAAGCCCTCGCGCTCCCCTTCTTGGTAGTCGATGCTCAGTCCCTTCACCGCCTCGGCGAGGAGTTGGTCGATCACGAAGGGAAGGCCGCCCGCCTCGAAGCGGAGGTCGCCGCCGTGGGGGCTGTCGAGGCTGAGGCCGAACCGTCCGCCCTCCACGGTAACGCGCACCGCGCTCTCGGCCGGCTCCGCGGCGAGGTAGCCGCGGAGCTTTTCTTGGGCGAGGGGACGGACGGAGAAGCCCGCGGGGGCCGGCGCCTCGGGAATGCCGTCTTCGCGGGGGCCGTCCCAAGCCGTGAAGCCTTCGGACAGGCTGTAGACCTCGCGAAAGCCCGACTGCAGCAGGTGCAGGGTTGCGGCCTTGCTCGCGTTGCCGCGGGCGCAGTAGACCACCGTCGGACGCTCCTTGTCGGCGGTGGCCGCGAAGAGCCCAAGGTTGCCGTCGCTGAGCCACACCGCGCCGCGGATGCGGCCCTGGGCGAAGGCGTCCGGATCGCGGATGTCGACGAAGGTCGCGCCCTCGGTGGCGAGCAACTCCTTGGCGCGGGCGATGTCGATTTCGGGAATGCTCATGGGGCCTCCTGGGGGGGGACAGGCTAACCGCAATTGGAGTCCCTGGGTCCAATTGCCGCAAGCGAGCGCGGCCAAGGTCCGTAACTCTTCTTGAAACTGTCGGTTACGGAGGGTTGAGCATGGTGATGAACTCGTGGATGGGGACGTTGGTCTTGGGGATCGTGAGGCCGGCGCCGCCCACGGGGACGGGCGAGCTGGCGTTGGTGGGGGCGAGCTGGCGGGCCGCTTCTTCGTCGAAGTCGCGGAAGACCAGGATCCGTGCACGGATGAGTCCGTCGCTTCCGGGTGGGTCGGTGGTGTCGCCGACCCGCACGGGGCCCCAGCGGCGGAGGAGGAAGGCGTAGCTGTAGCTGCAATAACGGTCTGCCGCCACGAGCTTGGCGTCGGTGACGCCCGGGTTGATGTCGAGGAAGCGGAATTCGGTGCGAACTTCTCCCGTGGGGCCCTCTCCCGCGCGGTAGCGGCCGAGGGGGTAGGTGCGCGCGATCCACAGGTGTCCGGTGCCCTCGGTATCCTTGGCGTAGATCAATTGGCCGGCCCCGTTGTCCACCTGCGCTCCGCCGGCGCGCTGGTCCAAGAGGGCGGCGGGGTGGAGCCCTGGCCCGGTGAGGTTGGGGACCGGGTAGAAGAGCTCGTTGCCGCCGATGGGGAGGAGGACGCAGTAGTCCTTTTGGTGCATGGCCTCCCCGGAGAAGTCCTTCTTGTCCGCGGGCGGGGCGTCGAGGACCCCGTCGTGGTTGAAGATGACGTAGCGCGAGGGGCCTCCGGTGGGGAAGCTCTCGCGCATGCTGGCCTGGAGGGCGTCGGCCACCGAGAGGGCGATGGAGGCCGCGTAGGAGTCGTCGACGCTCTGTTTCCCGGTGCGGATGGCCGTGGGGTAGATGGCCACGATGCCGGCAATGCCCAGGGCGAGCACGAAAATCGCGATGACGATCTCCAAGATGGTGAAGCCGCGCCGCGCCATGGACCCTCCTCCGCGGGCATTCTGACACCAACGGGTCGAGATTGCCCACTTCGATGGACGCTCGGCACGCCCTCGTGTTGCGCCTGGCGCTTCGCAGCGCGTTCGAGACGGGTCCGGCGAGGGGAGGCCCTGCGGCCTTCGGCTTGGGTCCGGCGACGAGCGCACGCAGGACCCCGCCCGGGCGGCGGTTAGCTCCCGGGCGCTTCGCTCGGGCGGGAGAGGCCGTGCTCGGCCATTTTGCGACGGAAGGACGCGCGGTTCATGCCCAGGAGCCGCGCCGCGGCCACCTGGTTGCCTCCGGTGATTTCGAGGGCCGTGGCCACCGCCACGCGCTCCAACTCGCTCTTGAGGTCCTGGAAGGAGGCTCTCCCTTCGTTGCGAGCGCCCGCGAGGACCGCGGCGCGCACGGCGGCGGCGAAGCCGCTGTCCCCAGGCGGAGGCGCGTTGGACCGCGCCGGCGGGGGGAAGTGCTCGGGCTCGAGGCGGTTTCCGGTGCCGAGCGCCGTGAGGGCGGACTCGACCGCGTTGCGCAGCTCGCGGACGTTGCCCGGCCAGCTCCGCGCGGCGAGGACCCGCAGGGCGCGCGGGGAGACCGTTGCGTCGGCACGACCGAATCCGGCGAGGAAGTGTTTGATCAGAAGGGGCAGGTCGTCCCGCCGTGCGCGGAGCGGGGGGAGCTCGACCCGCGTCACGTCGAGGCGGTAGAACAGGTCTTCGCGGAAGCTCCCCTCGTCGACGCGCTCTTCGAGGGGGGCGTTGGTGGCCGCCAGGACGCGCACGTCCGCCGAGCGCGGAGTCGTGTCCCCGACCCGCTCGAAGGTGCGCTCCTCCAGGAAGCGCAGCAGCTTGCCCTGGGCCGCCGGGGTCAGCTCGCCCACCTCGTCGAGGAACAGGGTCCCGCCCTCCGCGCGCTCGACGAAGCCGGGACGGTCTCCGTGGGCCCCGGTGAACGCTCCGCGCACGTGGCCGAAGAGCTCCGCCTCGACGAGCGACTCGGGCAGCGCGGCGCAGGAGACCGCGACGAAGGGCCCCGCTGCGCGGGCGCTGCGCTCGTGGATCGCCCGCGCGACGAGTTCCTTGCCCGTGCCGCTCTCCCCGCGGATGAGCACCGTGCTCTCGGTTCGGGCGAGGGCTCCTACCCGGCGCGCGAGCTCGAGCATGGCCGGCGAGCGGCCCACGAGGCGCACCGACGGGGCTTCGCTGCGGACCGGAGCCGGGGAGTCCTCGGCGCCCAGCAGGCGGTGCACGGTCTCTCGCAGGGCGTCGAGGTCGAGGGGCTTGACGAGATGGGCGGCCGCTCCACGGGCCATGGCGTCGATGGTGTCCTCGGCGGTGGGCTCGGCCGTCATGACGACCACCGCCGGCGAGGAGGGCAGGGCGCGCAATTCGGGGAGGGCTTCGATGCCCGAGCGGCCGGGCAGGTTCACGTCGAGGAGGATCAGGCTCGGAGGTCGCGCGCGCCCTTCGTCGAGGGCCAACTCGGCGGAGGGGACGGCGGACACGTCGTGGCCGGAGCCGGCGAGGGCGGCGCGCAGCGAGGCGGAGACGGCCGCGTCGTCTTCGACGATCAGGATTCGGGGCACGCTTCGACCGGCCTCGCCACGGGGGCGTGGGGGGCTCGTGGCCAGGAGACGGTGAAGCGGGCGCCCTCGCGGTAGCCCTCGTCGAGGTCTAGGTTCCCGCCGTACGCGGCGACCAGGCGGCGCGAGAGGAAGAGCCCTACGCCGAGTCCCTTGGGCTTGCTGCTCACGAAGGCGCCGAACAACCGCTGCCGAATCTCGGGGGAGACGCCCGGGCCTTCGTCCTCCACGTCGAGCACCCAGCGGTCGTCTTCCAGCCGTGAGCTGAGTCGCACCTCGCCGCCGCGGGGCATGGCGTCGGCTGCGTTGAGGAGGAGGTTGAGCACGACTTGGCGGAGGTGCGCAGGGTCGGCCAGGACGCGCGCCGAGGCGCCGGGGCGGTGGACCACTCGCACCCGCCGGTGCCGGAGCTGCGCTTCCATGAGGCGGACCACCGTGGCGACGGCCTCGTCGGGGTCGACGGCGCGGTGCAGAACCCGCAAGGGCAGTCCGACGCCGCGGAGTCCTTCGACGAGGTAGGTCAGCCGTTCGGCCTCGGCGGCGATGAGGTCGAGGGCCTCGCGGTCGGCGGGAGCCGCCCGGGCGCGGGCCAAAGACTGGGCCAGGCTGCGGATTGCGCCCAAGGGGTTGCGGACTTCGTGCCCCACCGCCGCCAGGAGGCGGAGCAGCGCGGCGTTGCGGGCACGTTGGAAGAGACGTTCGCTCCACATGCCAAGGCCGACCGCGAGAAGGGCGGCGAGGGCGGCCACACCGGCAACGGGGATCCAGGCCGCGCGGGACTGCTGGGTGAGGAGGCGCTCGGGGTAGAGGATGTAGACGCCGCCTGGGCGCCCTTCGAAGGGAGCGGTTCCCACGGTCAGGGCCGTGGGGCCCAGGCGGCCCTCCGCGACGCGGGCGTCGTCCGGCGCAGGGGGCAGCGCGCCCTCGGCGAGGGCCGCAGCGAAGGCGTGGCGGCCGTTCCGATCGAGGTTCGTGGCCAGGATGCGCCCCCGGCCGTCCACCGCGACGAGGTCGGCCTGCACGTAGTCGGAGACGCGTTCCAGGGCTGCGTCGTTGAGGGGGAAGCCACGACCGCCCAGGAGCCCGGCCGTGCGCATCAGTTCGGCGTGGAGCCGTTCCTCGACAGCGCCGCGCGTGAGGTGGGTCACCAGGGCGCCCGAGGCCGCCGCGAGGAGGACCGCGGCCAGGAGGGTCGATGCGAAGAGGCGCAGGCGCCGGGAGCGGTCGTCGAAGGCGAGTGGGGGACTCACGGGCATCGAGCTTACCGCAGCGCCGGCGGGGAGGGTCTCCGAAGCGTACCGACGGGCCGAGCGCCCCGGGCCTGGGCGTAGGCGGCGCGCGCTCGGAAGGGACGCGGAAGGGCCCGACCCCCGGCGCGACCCGCCGGAGCGGTCCTGCCCGAGTTCGGGTCAGTGGTAGAAGGAGGTGGCTTCTTCGGCGTGGACGGGCTCTTCGAACTGGTCGCAGCGGACCTCGGCGGCGAAGATCACCTTGGCGGCTTTCTCCGCCTTGCAGCGGACCCGGCAGACCAGCTTCTCGCCGGGGCGCAAGATCGGCCAGGGGTCGAAGGCGACGTCCTGCCCGTCCACGGCGTGCCCTATGTCTCGTGCCTCGGCCCGCAGCAAAGAGGCGTCTTCGGGCAAACGACAGGACACGCGCACGTTCGTGCACTCCTGCGTCCCTTCGTTGCGAACCTCCACCACGTAGACCGTCTCCTCGCCCACCGCCACCGGGTCCTCGGTGTCGTAGGTTCCGACGTGCAAGGAGGGCACGCCCACCACCTCGATCCCCTTGCGGGCGCGGGCGCCGGCGCAGGTCGCAACGAGGTTGGCCTGCCCGAGGCGGCGCCCGCGCAGACGGACGGTGATGGAGGCTTCGGTTCCCGGGGCCAGACGGGGAAAGGTCCAGGCGAGGCCGTCCTCGTCGGCGTCTGCTGGCGGATCCGAGTCCACGGCGGCCACCTCGGGGGGCAGGCGCAGGTGCACCCGCACTCCGTCGAGTCCCTCGTGGCTGCGGTTCACGAGGCGCAGCCGAAAGCTGCGCTTGCTGTCGAGGACGACCCAGCGCGAGCCTTCGAGGACGAGGGCGACGGGGGACGCGGGCTGCGCCGCGCCGTCCGGGGACTCGGGGGCCTCCGCCCGGGGCGCTTCGGCGGCGCAGGCGAGGAAGCCGGCGAGGGGGGCAAGCAAGAGGGCGCGCTTCATGGGGCCCAGGATACCGG
>RFHU01000011.1 GCA_003695705.1 Planctomycetota bacterium | reverse complement strand
GGCGAGGAGGGGACGGCGCCGGGCGGAAGCGCGCCGGGCGGCGAGGAGGGGACGGCGCCGGGCGGAAGCGCGCCGGGCGGCGAGGAGGGGACGGCGCCGGGCGGAAGCGCGCCGGACCGCGGGGCGTGAGCCCTTCGCCGGCCTCCGCCAGGCCCGACGAGGAGGCCCTTCGCCGCCTCCTGGGCACCGCGGCGCGGCGGCTGGCGCTGCGCCACGGCCTGCGTCGGTCCGGCGGCGGCTTTCTGGCTGCGCTGCTCGCTCTGGAGGCGGGCTGGCTGCTGTCCGCATTGCTCCCCTGGGCGCCGGGGGTCGGGACGGCCATCGGGGGGGGGTGCGCGCTCTTCGGCCTCGTGCGCCTGCTGCGTACGCCCTGGCCCTCCGCAGTCCTTGCGGCCGAGGTCCTCGACGCGCTGCTCGGCAGCGGGGCGGCGGTCGCGTCCGGCGCCGAGGCCCTCGCCGGAGGCCACGCGCGCTTCCGTCGTGCGCTCCTGCGCGAGGCCAGCCGGCGGCTGGAGGGCCTTCGCCTCGGAGAGCTCCTGCCCCTCCGCGCTCCGCCCGGAATGCTCCTCGCTACGGGAGCGGCCCTGCTGCTTCCCTTCGTGGTTCCCGACCTCGGCGAAGCGGGCCCTGCGGAGGCCCGCGCGCCGCGCCTGCGGTCCCTCCTCGAAGCGCCCGCCGCGGGGGCCGGCGCGGAGGAGGGGTCGGGCGAGCCCGTCGCGCTCGGGGCGGGCGAGTGGCTCTTTGCGCCGGTGCCCGGCGCCGAGGCTCCGCGCCCTGAGGACGCCTTGCCTCTCGACCTCGCCGACGCCCTGCGGAGCGAACTCGGGGCGATCCTCGCGGAGCTTCCGCCGGCGACCGGGACGGGGACGGGGGCTGCCGAGGCCACGGGCGGCGCCGTCGATCCCGCGTCGGCGGACCGAGCCCGAGGCGAAGCCGAGGCCCTCGTCGAGGCCTTCGCCGCAGGAGACAGCGAGACGGCCCGGGCGACCCTCGAGCGCCTCGCGCGCCGGGCGCGGGCGGGGGACGGCGCTGCGGCGAGGGCCCTTGCCGGCCTCGCCGACGGGCTGGCCCCTCCCGGCGCGGGCCCGAGCGAGGCCGCTCCGGACCGTTCGCCGCCCGCGAGCGGCGCGCCGAAGGCGGCGAGCGAAGCCCCGACGCGCGGTCGCCGCGAGGCCTTGCCCTGGGCCCTCGAAGAGGCCCGCCGCCGCTACTTTCGCTCCTGAGCGGTTCCCGAGCGGAGGTGGAGGCGGCGAGACGCGCCGGGGCGGTTCTCCGGGGCGAGGTCCGTTGCCGCGGGACGCCTTCCGAGGACCGGAGGCCGGCGGCGAAGGGGGCGCTCGCGCGTGGAGGTCGGGTGCGCGGCGGGTCACCTGCGCCAGGAGGTGGCCCGCAATGCGCCAGGAGGTGGCCCGCGGTGCGCCAGGACGGGCTGTCCGCGCGGCCACCGGGTCCGGCAGCGGCTCGCCGCGCCGGGACTTGGGCCGGGATTCGGGCTGGACCGCCGCTTGCGCCAAACGGGGGGGAGCCGTACAACCGGGTCCCGTTCGACGCTCGACCGACGCCCCGCAGGCGCCGTCTGCCGCATAGAGAGGACGATCTCCCCATGAAGCGCGTGTTCTTCGTCGCCCTGCTGTTCTGCTTCTTGCCGCACGCGGTCCGGGCCGCCGACGCCCAGGCGCTCTACGGCAAGGCCCTCGATTGGCTCCTCGCCGCCCAGCACCCCAACGGCAGCTTCGGACAGGTTCCCGGCGAGAAGGAGCAAGGCGAGCCGGGCATCACCGCCCTCGCCGTCAAGGCCCTCGCCCAGGCGCCCGCGCCCTTCCGGGCCAAGGCGCGTCCGGCGGCGGAGCGGGCCGTGGCCTACCTGCTCGCCCACCAGCAGGCGGACGGCTCCTTCACCAAGCAGCGCTCGGGGCTCTCCACCTACCGTACGGCCCTGGCGATCAGCGCCCTCTCGGCCCTCGACAAGGCCAAGTACCGGGCCCAAATCGACAAGGCGGTGGCCTGGCTGAAGAGCGATCAGTTCGACGAGGAAGAAGGAGTCGAGAAGGCGAACCCACACTACGGCGGCTTCGGCTACGACAAGGGCGGCAAGAAGCCCGACGCGGACATGTCGAACACCCTCATGGCCCTCAGCGCCTTGCGCGACGCCGGGGTGAGCACCGACGACCCGGTCTACCAGCGCGCCCTCGAGTTCCTCCGCCGCTCCCAGAACAACTCGGAGACGAACCCGGGCGTCGGTGGCCTGCGGCCCAAGAACGACGGAGGGTTCATCTACGACCCCGGTCTGTCGCGCAACAAGAGCAGCATGACCGAGAACCCCGACGGGACGCGCAGCTTCGAGTCCTACGCGTCCATGACCTACGGCGGGCTCATGTCCCTCCTCTACGCGGGGGTGGATCGCGAGGACCCGCGGGTGAAGGCGGCCCTCCGCTGGATCTCCAAGCACTACACCCTCGAAGAGAACTACGGGCTGGGGATTCGCGCCAAGGAGCCCAAGAAGGCCGCCCAGCAGGGCCTCTACTACTACTACTACGTGTTCGCCAAGTGCATGGCCGCCGTGGGCGAACCCACCATCGCGACGGCCACGGGCGAGCGGCGCTGGGCCGACGACCTCGTCGCTGCCCTCGCCGCGCGACAGCGCGAAGACGGCAGCTTCCGCAACGAGAACTCGCGCTGGTGGGAGCAGGACCCGGTCCTGTGCACCTCTTACGTGCTCAACGCCCTCGACGCGGCCTACCCCTACCTGAGCAAGTGACGGCCGCCCGTTCGCCTGCTCCCGGCGTGGAACCCGGCGCCGGGAGCAGGGAAGGGGCGAAGCGGAGCTGTCCGTGACCCCCGACGACGCAGGGTCGCCCGAAGCCGTTGCCGACCGCCTCGGTGTGTGGCTGGTCGGCGCGCTGGGCGACGTGGCGACCACCAGCGTTCTGGGGGCCGCCGCCTTGGCCCGGGGCCTGGTCGGTTCCACCGGCCTGGTGAGCGAGAGCGAGGCCTGCGCCGGGATTCCCCTCGCCCCGTGGGCGAGCTTGGTGTTCGGAGGGCACGACGTGCGCGACGGGGACCCCGTCGCCTCCGCGCGCGCCCTCGCGGACGCAGGGGTGGTGGGGGTTCCCCTCGTCAGCGAACTCGAGAAGGAGCTTAGCGCCTACGGAGCACGCGTGCGTCCGGGGGTGGTCTACGGGGCGGGCGAGGTGGTGCGCTCGCTCGAGAGCCCTTCGGCGAGGGCGCGGCGAGCCGACGGCCCCCTCGCAGCCCTGGCGGCCTTGCGGGAGGACCTTGCCCGCTTTCGCCGCGAACACGCCCTGGCCCGCGTCGTCGTGGTGCACGTGGCCTCGACCGAGCCTGCCTACGAAGGCGGCGAGGAGTTGGCGCGGGGCGAAGACCTTTGGCGCGCCCTCGAGCGGGGCGCCGAGTTGCCCGCCAGCCTCCTGTACGCGCTGGCTGCCATCGAGGAGGGCTGCCCCTACGTCAACTTCACTCCGTCGCTGGGGGCGGGGTGTGGGGGCCTGCGAGAGCGGGCCCGAGAGCGGGGGGTGCCCCACATGGGCCGCGACGGCAAGACCGGCCAGACCCTGCTGCGCACGAGCCTTGCGCCCATGTTCCGCGCGCGCAACCTGCGCGTGCTCTCTTGGTCGGGCTTCAACATCCTGGGCAACCGAGACGGAGCGGTGCTCGACGAGCCCGCCGCGAACCAGGCGAAGACCCAGGGGAAAGACCGGGTCCTGGGTTCCATTCTCGGCGAGTCCCTGGGCACCTCGCTGACGCGCATCGACTACGTGCCCTCCCTCGGCGACTGGAAGACCGCCTGGGACTTCGTGCACTTCGAGGGCTTCCTTGGCGCTCGCATGCAACTCCACTGCACGTGGCACGGAGCGGACAGTGCCCTTGCCGCGCCTCTGGTGCTCGACTTGGTGCGCCTCCTCGACGCGGCCGCCCGCGCCGGCCGTTCCGGGCTGCAGGAGGGCCTCGCTTGCTTCTTCAAGACTCCGCACGGGGTCTCCGAGCAATCCTTCCCGGCGCAGGTGCGCCTCCTCGAGGACTACCTCGCCGAACTCCGGGAGGCCCTCGCGTCGCCCTCGGCCTGACGCTCGAGGCGCAGGGAGGCGGCGGCCCCCGATCCGGAACGGGAAACGCCCCGGCCCAGGGGCCGGGGCGTCGCCGTCCGGGGGGGAAAGTCGCGGTTCAGCCGACGTAGTCGCCGATGGCTTCGTCGAGGGGCTCGTAGTCCTCGAACCAGTCGCGGATCACCTGCTGCCCCTGGTCGCGGAGCCAGATCTCCAGCGCCCCGCCGCCGCCGTCGCGGTTCCAGTTCGCCGCGGACGCGTTGACCGTGACCACGCTGCCGTCGGGAAGGGTGATGTTCACCCAGTAGTTCTCGTTGCCCCAGCCGTTGGTGTTGCCGGCTGCGTTCCAGTCGTCGCCGACCTCGACGTCGCCGTCGTCGCCGCCGTCCACGCCGAAGGCCACCTCGGAGCCGTCGTCGGCGCGGCGGCTCTGGCCGCCGTCGGCCCAGCCCGTCTCCGCGTTGTCGTCGCGGGTAGACCAGGACGAGCTCGCGTTGTTCTGCAGCCAGTCGTTGATCATGTTGCCGGCGACCGTGCCGTGAACGCCGCACGCGAAGGCCGGGCTTCCGACCAAGAGACCCAGCGCGATTCCGATCAGCTTCTTCATGAACGTTGCCTTCCCTCTCCTTGGCTCACGGCGCCAGCGAGCAACCGCCGGGCCAGATTACTGCGAAAGAACTTAGATTGCCAACGGTTGCCGCCTGGGTTCGCCTTGCGAGCGAAATCGCTCACTTGGCGGTTTGCGGTTTGGAACCTCCTGGGCGAAATCGCCCGCCCCTCGTGCCGGCTCGAGAATCCAAGGGGTTGCGGGCGGGTGGATTCTGCGGCCGGGGGGATCGTGGCCGGAGGGGCGTTGCCCGTTGGCGTCGGC
>RFHU01000150.1 GCA_003695705.1 Planctomycetota bacterium | reverse complement strand
TGGGTCATGGACGTGGAGTGGGGGAGTTCCGCGAGATCCCACCGCAGCGAGCCCCCCAGGCTTTCCCGGATCCGCCGAAGCACGTTCGGAATGCTCAAGCGCCGGAACAGGCCCATCCCAACGACCAGCCACACGACCACCATGGGGGAAGGCTTCGCACTCGCTGGCCTTCGGCACCACTCTCCTGGATCGCTGCTTCGATCAGGTCTGCCGGTAGCACATTCGCGAGGGCCGCCAGCGCTGGCAGTTCCTCGTGGGTCGTCCGCCTCGCCAAGTCACCCCTCCCGACGAGGGACGACAGACCGCCGAGCTACACTCGCGCCGGGTCTTCCCCCTCCCCTGCTGTTGCGGTTTCCAACGACAGCTTGGCGCAGGGGTAAGACCTCGCCCGGAAGGCGGCAGCACTCCGCGCCCACGGTCTCGAACTGAGTCACGCGTGACGAGGTGAAGGGGCGCAGAGTGCTGCCGCCCCAACCCCCATCAGCGCAGGTGCTTGCGCCTTAAACTCCTGGCATTGAGCTTAGCAGCCCGTTGAAGAAGTTCTGGCGAGGCGCGAGGAGGTCCAGCAACCTTCTGGTTGTGACCGACGAGCAACGAAGTCAGGACTTCTTCAACGGGCTGTTAGGCGCCGAGGAGTTCCCGGCCGTCGAGGTAGGGGCGCAGGGCTTCGGGGACGACCGCCCCGCCTTCGGGACGCTGGTAGGTCTCGAGGAGGGCCACGATGACTCGGGGCAGCGCGAGTCCCGAGCCGTTGAGGGTGTGAACGAAGCCCTTCCGCGCCTTCCCCTTGCTGCCCGGCGCCTTCGGATCCTTGAAGCGAATGTTGGCTCGCCGTGCCTGGAAGTCCGTGAAGGTGGAGACCGATGAGACCTCGAGCCATTCGCCGGTGGCCGGGGAGTGCGCCTCGATGTCGTAGCAGCGCGCCGCAGCGAAGCCGAGGTCGCCGGTCGCGAGTTCCTTGATCCGGTAGTGGAGCCCGAGGCGGCGCAGGGGCTCCTCGGCGTGGCGGAGGAGGAGTTGGTGCTGTTCGTCGGAGGCCTCGGGGTGGCAGAAGCGCACCAGCTCCACCTTGTCGAACTGGTGCAGCCGCTTGAGCCCGCGGGTCATCTTCCCGGCGGCGCCGGCTTCGCGACGGAAGCAGGGGGTGTAGGCACAGTAGGCGAGGGGGAGCCGCTCGCCGGGGATCATTTCGTTACGCCAGAGGTTGGTGACCGGCACCTCGGCGGTGGGAATGAGGTAGAGGCCGTCGCGGGGGATCGCGTAGAGCTCCTCCTCGAACTTGGGGAGCTGCCCGGTGCCCGTCATGGTTTCGCGGTTCGCCACGAAGGGCGGGGAGACTTCGGTGTAGCCGTGCTCGCGGGTGTGCAGGTCGAGAAAGAAGTTGATGAGCGCTCGCACTAGGCGCGCGCCCTCGCCGAGGAAGGTGACGAAGGAAGCCCCCGCGAGCTTGCTGGCCCGCTCGCCCAGAAGGGCGAGCCCCGAGGCCTCGCAAAGGGCCACGTGGTCCTTGGGCTCGAAGTCGAACTCCTTGGGCTCGCCCTCGGTGCGCACGACGACCCCGTCATCTTCCCCGCCGAGGGGAGCCTCGGGGTGCGGCAAGTTGGGGACGGTGAGCAGGAGTTCGTGCAACTGCGCCTCCACTTCGCGCAGCGACGCCTCGTGCTCACGCACGGCCGCCTTGAGTTCTGCGCTCTGGGCCTTGAGGTCGCTCGCCTCCTCGCCGCGCTTCATGGCCTGCTGGATCCGGGGACCAAGCTGGCTCTGCTGGTTGCGGGCCTCGTCGAAGGCGTGCTGCAGCTCCTTGCGGCGCCGGTCGAGACGCACAATCTCCTCGAGGGGGAGCCCCTCGGCCCCGCGCGTGGCGAGGCGCCGAGCGCATTCCTCGAGCTTCTCGGCAATGAGCTTGCGGTCGAGCATCGGCCTGCCTCCTCAGCGGTGCGGCAGGATTCTACTGCCCGGCCCCGCGGCCGAGGGCCGCCCCGAACCCTTGCTGAGAGCAGGGCTTAGCGCGGCGAAGTGGGTTGACAGCGAACGCGGCGCCGTGCTAGCTTTCGCCCCCGCGAGCGCGCGAGAGCTCGAACTCAATGGGGGAAAACACATGTCCTTGACGCGTTGGGGGTTGGCCCCCGTGCTGACCGCCCTCCTCGTCGGCATCGCCGACGCCGGCGACCTCGACCGGCGCCTCGCCGAACGGCCCGCCGCCGGCACACTCCTGCAGGTCGCGGACGCCGACCTCGGCCTCGATTCCGTGCCGCTCGCCGACCTCAGCCCCGTCGCCGACTTCCACCCGGAGACGGACCGCTGGACCGAGCGCAACAACCGCATCAAGCTCAGCGCCTGGGGCGGCGTGTGGGCCCCCTCGGGCGAGCTGGACATCGACCCCAGCCTCGCCATCGGCCTGCGCCTGGCGTGGGAGGTCCCCGGCTTCATCGGGATCCACATCGAAGGCGGCGCCATGCCCGTCTCGCGGCTCGAGGTGAAGAGCGGGCCCAACAACAGCGAAGACATCGGCGGGCTCTTCCACAGCTATTCGGTCGGGCTGGCCATCTTCAACCCCGAGCTCTCGGTGGACGGCCTCGCCTTCTGGGCTGGCTTCGGCGGCTCCCTCTGGCTCTACAACTTCAGCGAGTCGGACGTCTTCGTCACCGGCGACAAGTACGAGTTCAACGACTCGAACATCGGTGGCTTCATCTTCATCGAACTCGACTACGAGATCGTGGACGTGTTCCACATCGGGCTCAGCCTCCGCCAGCACGTCCTCCTCGCCGACCACACCAACGACGGCCGCTTCTACGAGGTCAACGGGGTGAGCGCGAGCAACAACCTCGACCGCAACGAGGGCCCCTTCGACGACCTGGCCAGCGTGTTCGAGGCCCGGATCAACATTTCGATCCTCTTCTGAGCACGCGGGGCGCGGCGGGTCGGAGCGCGGTCGCGTTCCGACCCCGGCCCCTCTCCCGCGTGCAGACGGCCCCTTCTCGGCGCCGCTCCCAAGGTCTACCCTCGGGGTAGGCCCATGGAAGAACTGGTCCACCGCCGCCCCGAGCCCGAGCCCGAGCGCGCTGCCGACGCAGGACGCGCGCCCGAGCCCGCGCGGACCGAGCGCGCCGTCGCCCAGCGGAGCGAGGGGGAGCGGGTCCGGCCGGAGCGAGGCGCGGTCCGGCAGGACCCCCTCGAACACAGCCTGACCCCGGGCGAACGCCCCCGGGAGGCCCCACCGCGCGAGGCCTGCGAACGCTACGAAGACCTCGAGGTGCTCGGCAGCGGAGGCACGGGCGTGGTGACCCGGGTCCGCGATCGGCGCACGGGCGAGGAGTTCGCCCTCAAGCGCCTCCGCCAACAGTCGACCGCCCTCCTGCGTCGACTGCGGCGCGAGGCGGAACTCATCGCCTCCCTCGACCACCCGGGGATCGTGCGCCTGCTCCGGGTCGAAGGCACGCCCGAAGCCCCCGCCCTCCTCTTCGAACTCGTCGCCGGCCCCAGCCTCGAGTCCCTCGTCCGCCGCCAGGGCCGCCTGAACCTCGTCCCCGCGGTGGAGATCTGCCTCGCGCTCGCCGACGCGCTCGCCTACGCGCACGCTCGAGGCGTGGTTCACCGCGACGTGAAGCCGAGCAACGTCATCTTGGACCGCGAAGGCCGCCCCAAGCTCATCGACTTCGGCCTCGCCCTCCCCGTGGAATCCCTGGCCAGCGTGAGCCTCACCGGCGCGGGGCCGTGCGGGACGCTCGACTACATGGCCCCCGAACAGTGGCGCGGAGCCCACGACGTGGACGGACGCGCCGACGTCTACTCCCTCGGAGCGACCCTCTACCGCCTGCTCACGGGCAACTCGCCGCGGGTCATTCGCGAAGGCCGCCTCCCCGAACCGGCACGCGAAGTCGTCCTCGCGGCCGTGGAGGAAGACCCAGGCGACCGCTACGACGACATGCGCGCCTTCGGAGCCGCCCTGCGCGAACTTCGCGAACGCGCGCTGCGCGACGCCTCGGGCGTGCACACGCCCCTCGAGCGCGTCGCCCGGCGCCTGCGCGACGACCTCGCCGAGACCCGGGCGCGCAAGCGCGCCCGCCGGCTCGTGGTGGCCGCTTCGGGGCTGAGCGCCCTCGGCCTCCTCGACCTGGAAACGGCCCACAGCCTGGGCACCCGCCTCGAGGTGGGCGCGCCCCTCTCCGAAGTCCTCTCGCTCCTCGTGGACACGCTCACCTCGAGCGGCGCGTCCCCGCGCCTTCTCGGAGACGCCCACGCCGTGCTGAGCGCCGCCCTGCGCAGCGACGAGCTCAGCGAAGCCGCCCGCGGCGAACTCCGCCGCCTGGCGGCCGCCGCGCGGGCGCCGCGTCGCGAGCGCCCTTCGGCTCGGCTGGCGCGCTGCGTGGAGCGCCTCGCGCGCCGCGGCGCGATCGGAAGCGACGAGCTGCAAGCCCTCGCCGCGCACCGCGGCGCGCCCGCGCAGGTCCTCGAGGAACTCCTCGTGGCCCTGCGCGCGCAGGCGGAGGACTCGCTCACGCGCGAGGAGTGGCGCGCCCACGAGTCGCGCTGGCGGCACGCCCTCGAGGAGCTGGCCGCCGCCCTGCCCGAAGAGGAGTTCGCGCCTCGCATCCAGCGCGAGCGCCTCGCGCTCGACCTCGAGCGCCTCGCCCGAGAGGCGGCCGAGGACCCGGCCGAGTAGCCCGGGGCAACGGTCGCCCGCCGCCCAGCGCGCTCACCGCGCACGCCGCTCCGGCGTGCGCGTAGCGGCCGGCCGCGCCTTGCTCGCTCGCTGGGTTCGCGGATGCGGGAAGCCACCGAGCGACTGCGTGCACTCCGGCCGCCGTCCTCGCGAAGAGCACGGGCAGCAGCGTCATCGCAACGAACGGGCGACGCGCTCAGTAGCGCCCGCCGAAGAGAAGCTCGCGGGCGTGTTCGATGCGCAAGCAGGTGCCGAGGGTCTCGCTCCCGCGGACCACCCGCGTCGAGATTCCCACCGCGCGCCCGCGGGCGTCGATGAGCGGACCGCCCGAGTTGCCCCCCAGCATGGCCGCCGACACCTGGATCGTCTCCTCGGCTTTGCGCACCGTGCCCATGGCCGGCGACGTCTCGGCCACCCCCCGCTCGAGGATCGCCGGTCCCGCCGGAAAGCCGAGCACCATGACTTCGTCGAGTTTGCCCACCGAGTCGCTGCTGGCCAGCGGGATCGGCGGAACGTGGGCACCCACCGCCTGCAGGAGGGCGAGGTCCTCGTTGCCGGCCGCGTGCACTCGGTAGGCGCGAGTCGCTCCGCCACCGCTGAGGGTGGTCTCCCACACGTCCGGAGCCGTCCGCACCACGCGCAGGGTCCCGTTCTTGGTCGAGTAGCCGCTGGCCAAGTTGAACTCGAGGCGCCGCCCGCCGCGCCGCCGCAGGAACCTCGTCCCGCCCCGCCAGCAGTGCACCTCGTAGGTGTCCTCGAGGATGCTGATGTCCTCACGCACCATGCGCGAGGCCAACTCGGGGAATTTCCAGGGCTGGATCACGTGCTTGTTCGTGATGATGTGCCCGTCGTCCGAAGCGAAGAAGCCGGTGCCGAACACGCTCAAGTCGACGCGCTTGCCCTGGGCGTTGCGGCCGTAAACGCGGGTCGCAATGAACACCACCGACGGGCTGAGGCGCTTCTCGATCGCCTTCCACAGCGCGCGTCCCGTCGCCGCCTGGCCTCCGCCCGGCGCGAGGTAGACGCGGTGCTTCCGCTCCTCCTCGAGGGCATCCCGCAAGCGGCGGTTCTCGCGTCGGGCTTCGGCGAGCTGCCGCTCGAGGCGCTCGGTGGCGCCCGACGCACGGGCGAGGCGCTCGTTCTCCCGCCGGCGCAAGCGCGCGATCTCCTCCTCGAGGCGGGCGCTCCGCCGCCGCTCCTCGCCCAGGGTCTCCACCTCCACCCGCCGCAGGTCGTCGCGCGCGCTCTGGAGTTCCGCGCGCAAGCCGCGCGCAGCCTCCCGCTCGGCGCGCAGCTCGTCCTGCAAATCGAGGGAGTCCATGTAGAGGAGGCAGAGGAGGACGAGCGCCGCGCAGAAGAGGGCGCTGGGGACCACGAGCAGGACCGTCTGCAGGCGGCCGCCCGACGCGGGCACCGCCGCCGGCGGCAGGTCCGAATGGCGCTCGCCCGGGTCCGCGGCCTCTGCCGCCTGGAGGCCCGGGGATGGCGGCGGGGCGACGGCCGGCGCGCGGGCGGTGGGGGCTCCCCGGGCCGCCCCGCCCGCGGCCGGCAACACCGGCAGGTCCGGCTCCGAGGGAAGGCGCTTGCGCCGGCGCCCCTGCGGCTCCTCCCCCGCCGCGCGCCGGGCCGCGGCGTAGCCGGGGTGCTCGGAGGAGGACTGGGGGATGATGATCGCCGCGTCGGTCTTGAGCCGGAAGCGCAGGGACGGCCCCTTCTTGCCGAAGCGGACCACGTCCCCGTCCTTGAGGCGCGCGTTGTGCGCACGCTCGTCGTTGACGTAGGTGCCGTTGGTGCTTCCCGAGTCGATGATCCAGTAGTGGCCGTCGCGGTAGCGAAACTCCGCGTGCTCCCAACTGACGCCCATTTCCTCGCAGGGGAGGTCGGCCTCGTCGCTGCGCCCGACGCGCACGACTTCCTTGTCGAAGTGCAGGGCCTTCCCGGCCTGATCGCCCTGGAGGAAGTCGAGGTAGAACTCGGGCATCGCGGCTTCCACCGCGGACTATAGCAGCCTCGGACCTGTGGCGCCTCCGCCCCGCGCGCCGCTCGCGGGTACGCGGCGGGGCTTGCACGACGCGCGGACGCGGGGATGAGTGGTTCCGAGCGCCACCCCGTCGATCCGGGCCGCGGCGCCGGGGAGCGGAATGGTCCGGCCGAGCGAAGCGCGCCCGGGTCTGCGGTGGCGAGCAAGGGTCCGGCGGGCAGCGCCGGCGCCGGGCTTCCCCCCGCGAGGAAGCAAGTGACCTTCGATTTGCTGCGACTGGCGCGCGCCCCCCTGGCCGCGAGCGCGGCGCGGGGCTCCTTGGTAGGCTTCGCGCTCCTCTGGGGGAACGCGCCGATCGACCTGCGGCGCGGGGTGGCTCTCTCCCTACTGCTGGGGGCCAGCGCCTGCCTCTACTGGGCGGGCATGGTCCTCAACGATCTGTTCGACCTCGAGCGCGACCGGCGCCTGCATCCGCAGCGCCCGCTCCCCTCGGGCGCCGTCGACGCCGGAGTCGCGGCCTTCCTCGGGGCCGCCCTCTGCGTGGTGGGCATCGCCGCCGCCGCCCTGGCCGGCCTCTGGGCCAGCGGAAGCGGCGCCGGAGGGCTGGGGGGAACGGCCCTCGCCGCCTGCGTTCTCCTCTACGACGCTCTCTTCAAGCGCTGGCCGCGGCCCGGCGCCGCGGCCATGGCGGGTTGCCGAGCCCTGAACACCCTCCTGCCCGCCTTCGTGTGCGCGGAGGCGCCTCCTCGTGCCCTGCTCCTCTACGCGGCGGCGACCTTCGTCTACGTCTACGGACTCACCCTTCTCTCCACCGGCGAGGACGCCGACCTTCCCAGCGGCTCTCTCGTCGAAGGCGTGGGCGCCTGCCTCCTCCCGCCCCTCTGCTTGGCCCTGGTCGGGACCGCGCCCGAGCGCGCGGCCCCAGCCGCCGTGGCGGCGGTCCTCCTCGCCGGCAGCGTCCTCGCGGGCGCCGTGAACGCCGTGGGTCGCGGCACCCGGCGCGTCGGGCCGGCCCTCACCCGACGCCTCCTCCGCGGGCTCTCGCTCCTCGACGCGGGCTTCCTCTTGGCCTTCGCCCCCTGGGCCTGGCTCGCGCCCGCCCTCGCCCTGACCCTGGCCGCGCGACTCCTCGCACCGTGGGTGCTCGCGCCGCCTCCGCGACAAGCGCCGCCCGAAGTGGCACACTGAGCCCGTGAGCGATCCCCAGCCCGACCCGGCC
>RFHU01000149.1 GCA_003695705.1 Planctomycetota bacterium | reverse complement strand
GGGCCAGCGTGGGGGCGGGGATTGGCTCGTGCGCCTCGAGCGCCTCGCCGCCCTGCGGGAGGCGGGCGCGCTGAGCGAGGAAGAGTTCGCCGCGGCCAAGCGCAAGCTGCTCGGCAAAGGAGGCTGAGCGGGGCGCGTTCGGCGCTCTATCTGCGCTTCGCTCTCCTCGGCGCGCCGCGTCCGTGCGCCGGGGGAGCCCGGCGCGTTCCCGAACGCTTCCGCCGCGCAGGGGCTCGCGCCCGCGCCCTCCGGGGAGCGCGGGGCTTCGCCGCGTGTCCTCGGGCGGCGGCGAGGAAGCGGGCGAAGAGGCGCCGCCCGGGACCGCGCCGGAGGGCGCGCAGCTCGGGGTGCCACTGCACGCCCACGACGAATCGGGAACCCTCGGCCTCGACGGCCTCGAGCACCCCGTCGGGGGCCCAGGCGGTGGGGCGCAGCCCGCGGCCAATGCGTCCGAGGGCCTGGCCGTGGAAGCTGCTTACCGCTTCGCCGGCGTAGCCGCACGCCGAAACCCGGCTGTCGGGAGCGCAGCGCAGGCCGTGGGCGCGGAGGCTGCGGAGGGTGATTCCGTGGGTCGCCGCGAGCGGTCCGCCGCGCAGGTCGCGCAGGGTGCCTCCGGCGGCGACGTTGAGGAGCTGGACTCCCCGGCACACGGCCAGCAGGGGCAGCCCGCGCCGGCGAGCTTCGCGGACGAGCGCGACTTCGAAGCGGTCTCGGGCGGGGTCCACGCCGTGTGCGGTGCCTGGCGCGCCGTCGTAGAGGACGGGGTCCACGTCTCCGCCTCCGGCGAGGAGGAGGGCGTCGCAGCCGTCGAGGGCACGCGCCGGGGAAAGGCCCGGGCGGGGCGAGAGCTCGACGACCTCGGCGCCGAGGTCGGCGAGCGCCGCGCGGTAGGCCGCCTGGTGGAGGCCCAGCGCGTCCGCGGGCCCTCGTCCGACCGACAGGGCCACCCGAGGGCGCGTGGCGGGGGCGGGGCGGGGACCCGCGCCGAGGAGAAGGTGTCCCGCGAGGAGCATGGCAAGGGCAAGGGCGGGGCGCCGGCTCACGAGGCGCCTCCGGCGAGGCGCGCGCGGGAGCGGGCTGCCCGCGCGGCTTCGCGCAGGCGCAAGAGGCCGGCGGCGAGGACCCAGAGGAAGCAGAAATTCGCTAGATGGAAGAGGGCGTAGGCGGCGGGGCCCTCCGGGGGGAGGGAGAGGCGCGTCGCCACGGCCGCCGGGAGCGAGAAGAGGCCGTCGAGCAAGGTGCCGTCGAGAGCGCTCGCCTGGGTGCAGAACACGCTGAGGAGGAAGACCACGCCCGTGGCGAGGAAGGTGCGCGCGTTCGGGCGCAAGAGTTCGCGCCAGCCGCGCTCGGCGACCGCCGCGCCCTTGGCCCGCGCTTCGGAGAGGACCAGGGCTGTGGAGAGGGTGCCGTGCTCGAAGAGGAGGGCCAAGGGGTAGAGCAAGCCGAGGACGGGGAGGGGGTCGTCGCGGCGCCAGACGTCGTTGCGGGCGCCGCGGTGCGGGGCGAGGGCGGCGCGCAGGCTCGGCTCCTCTCCGGTGGCCGCCGCCTGGGCGCTGGCCAAGAGGCCCACGACCGGAGCCACGGTGCGCGGGCGGGGGTCCACGCGGGGGACTTCGCAGGAACGGCCGAGCGCGAGGCGGAAGAGGAGCCAGGGGTAGTCTACGCCGGCGGCGACTGCTTGGGTCAGGCCCCCGAAGAGGCGCGGGTTGACCTCGATCAACTGAGGCGTCCCGCTCCCGTCCCAGCGGAAGTCGAGCTGGGCGACTCCGTGCCAGGCGAGGGGGGCGAGCAGGCGGTCGGCGACTTCGACGGCCTCGGGTGCGTGGGTTGTTTCGCGCAGGACGCCCGCTCCGGTGGTGCGGGGGAACTGGCGCAGGTTGCGGTAGGCGTGGGAGGCCACGAGCCGTCCGCGCTCGTAGAGCACGCTCACACACAGGTCTTCGCCGGGAGCGAATTCCTGTACCAAGGGGAAGTCGGCGGCGTCGAGCCCGTAGTCCTCGATCAGGCGACGGTAGGTACGCACGAGTTCCTCGGGCGAGCAGACCTTCTCGACCCCTACTCCGGCCGCCGCCGTGCGCAGCTTGACGAAGGCGGGGTAGCGCACCGAGTGCGCGGCGGCGTAGACCTTGGCGAGGGAGGCGAAGCGGTGGGTGGGGGGCGTCGCGACGCCGCGCGCCTCTGCCCACTCGGCGAGGGCGCCCTTGTCGTGGACCCGTCGCGCGGCCTCGGCCGGGGGCAGGGCGAGGCGGGCGCCGAGGGCTTCGAAGCGCGCCCGCTCCTCCGCGAGGAGCACGGTCTCTGCGTGGACGGGGAGGAGGACCACTTCGCCGCCGCGCGCCTGCTCCCTGCGGACCTGCTCCTCGAGGGCCGCGAGGAAGCCGGCCGGGTCCTCGCGAGCGTCCGGGCAGCGGAAGGAGCGGGCGCAATGGCGCGAGAAGGAACTCGGCGTCCAGGGGACCGAGTCGCCGCAGACGACGCGGACTCCGCGGGTGCCCAGCGAGCGGGTCGCGGCGAGGGCGGGCCAGCCGCGGGCGTAGGTGACGATGGCCGTAGCGTTCACGGGGACCTCCTGGGTTCGCTCCGGGTGGAGCAAGCTCGTTGCCGCAGTGCGTCGTGGCGTTAAGCCCTTTTGGGACAGCGCTCACCAAAGCCGGAGGCGTCGAGGTCGTCCGGTGCTTGACGCGCCGAGTCACCGCGGCCTCGTCGGGGCGGGGCGTTCGGCGGGGGGCCG